>NZ_JBXWKI010000001.1:863582-1149180 GCF_058190535.1 Serratia sp. CoH_134_PS_4 | reverse complement strand
TGTGCTCTTTGGCCAGATCGAGAATTTTGGGATTGTCGATCAGGATTTCGCCGATGTCTGGGCGCAGATAGTCGCGGAATGCACGCACGATGACGTTGCTTTCCTGATGGATCAGGAAGGGGGCAGAGCGGCCTTCAGCGGCTTTTTTGATGGCTTCCCAGTGCTTCAGGCGGAAAGACAGATCCCACTGCAGCGCATCGGCAGATTTACCAACGCCTGCGGTACGAACAATCAGACCCATGCCATCAGGCAGTTGCAGGGACGAAAGCGCTTCTTTCAACTCGGTACGGTCGTCACCTTCGATGCGGCGTGAAATACCACCGGCACGAGGGTTGTTCGGCATCAGTACCAAATAACTGCCCGCCAGGCTGATGAAGGTGGTTAAGGCTGCGCCTTTGTTGCCACGTTCTTCTTTATCAACCTGAACGATCACTTCCTGGCCTTCGCGCAGCACATCTTTGATGTTAGGGCGACCATGAGAAGAGTAGTTACTTGGGAAGTATTCGCGGGCGATTTCTTTAAGAGGGAGGAAACCATGTCGTTCGGCGCCGTAATCAACGAACGCTGCTTCAAGACTTGGTTCTATACGAGTGATTTTACCTTTGTAAATATTCGCTTTTTTCTGTTCATGACCCGGACTTTCAATATCCAAATCATACAGCCGCTGTCCATCTACGAGGGCAACACGCAACTCTTCCTGCTGAGTTGCGTTAATCAACATTCTTTTCATCTTAACTTACTCGTTATTTTTACATTATCGACAAAGCTGCGGGCAAAATAACCTCATGGCCGGATTAAAACCGAAAACCCCGTGTCTTCTCGCAAAGTCGTCAACCTCACGGTTGTCGCCTGCATAGGGGCGCATTATCTCGGTAAGCCTGTATTTCTTTGTGAAAAACAGCACTTTTACTAGGGGAATAGCCTCTGATTTACGTCGACAGATCTGATTCCGTTTGCCGGCCAAGCTGCAACCCGCAGCCCGCTAATTGTTTGATTTCACATTACGTCTTACGCCATTGCTGCGTTTTTGTGCCATCAGACAAATTTTATAATTCCACAATTTTCCCTGTTTAACGAGAATCAACGTGGAAAGTAAACACATTATTCCACTGCTGATACGGTTATAGCAAGGTGACTTTTCCTTAACTGCGGAAGAAATCGCAAACGTTCAAACCGGCTTGCTGCCTTATTGTCCGCCAAGGTTTCCCCCACAGTCAGAGAGACAGTTAAGCACATAAAAAGAAGTGGCGCTATTTACGCGCTCTATTTAGAATCCTGCTCCATGAAAACGAACATTCCTGCAGTACAATTAATCACGATTTCCGATGACGAAGCTGGTCAACGAATCGACAACTTTCTGCTTGCTCGCCTCAAAGGCGTGCCGAAGAGCATGATTTACCGCATCGTGCGCAAAGGCGAAGTACGGGTCAATAAGGGGCGCATTAAGGTTGAATATAAACTGGCGCCTGGCGACATCGTACGTATACCGCCAGTGCGGGTAGCCGAGCGTGAAGATACCCCCGTTTCCGCCAAGCTGGACAAAGTCGCCGCATTGGCAGATTGCATTCTGTATGAAGATGATCATCTGTTGTTGCTGAACAAACCCTCAGGTACTGCCGTACACGGTGGAAGCGGCCTGAGTTTTGGCGTGATCGAAGCGTTGCGCGCGTTGCGTCCTGAAGCGCGCTTCCTGGAACTGGTGCACCGATTGGACCGTGACACCTCGGGTGTATTGCTGGTGGCGAAAAAACGTTCTGCATTACGTTCACTGCACGAACAGTTGCGGCTGAAAGGGATGCAGAAAGATTATCTGGCCTTGGTACGCGGTCAATGGCAGTCGCATTGCAAAGCTGTTCAGGCACCCCTGTTGAAAAACATTTTGCAAAGTGGCGAGCGCATTGTGCGTGTCAACAGCGAAGGCAAACCGTCGGAAACGCGCTTCAAGGTGGAAGAACGTTTTGAGCATGCAACGCTGGTCAAGGCTAGCCCAATCACTGGGCGTACCCATCAGATTCGTGTTCATGCCCTGCATGCCGGGCATCCGATAGCCTTTGACGATCGCTATGGCGATCGTGAGTTCGATCGCCAATTGGCGGGTACCGGGCTTAAGCGTCTGTTCCTGCACGCGGCTGCGCTACGTTTCGAACACCCGGGCACCGGCGAGACGATGCGTATCGAAGCGCCAATGGATCAAGAGTTACGCCACTGCCTGCAGGTATTGCGCAAGCAGTCAAAAGCCCAGTAAACCGTGTTTTATGCCAGCGGGTTGATACCTTCAGCCCGCAACATCTCTAACAGCGAGATCAGTGGCAGACCAATCAACGCATTCGGATCCCGTCCTTCCAGTTTGTCGAACAATGCAATCCCCAAACCTTCGCTTTTAAAACTGCCTGCACAGTTGAGTGGTTGTTCAAGGCGCACATAGGTGGCGATTTCAAGGTCGCTCAATGTACGAAAATGCACATGGAAAGGTTCGCATATTGCTTGCAGGTGGTTATTGCGGCTGTTGTATAACGCCAGGCCGGTATAAAAGGTGACCGTTTTGCCGCTGGCCTGACGCAACTGTGTGCGGGCGTTGTCCTCGGTGTGTGGTTTTCCGGTGATTTTTCCATCGAGCACGCAGACCTGATCGGAACCGATAATCAGAGTGTCAGGGTAGGCGAGGGCCAATGCTTGAGCCTTCGCGGCCGCCAATCGTAGCACCAGCGCCTCTGCGGTTTCTCCGGCCAGCGGGGCTTCATCGACGTGCGGTGCGGCACAGATAAAAGGCAGATGCAGCTTTTCCAGCAGCATCTTGCGGTAGCTCGAGGTAGAGGCAAGGAGTAGTCTCTGCATAATTTTTTTCGTAAACCGTAGCGTAAATAGAGTGGGCATTTTAAACTGTCCGCCGCTGAGGAAGCGAATATTGGTGAAAGGTGCCGTTTTACGGCCTTTTTCTTTGACTCTATGTCGTTACAAAGTTAATATGCGCGCCCTATGCAAAAGGTAAAATTACCCTTGACCATTGATGCGGTACGTACCGCTCAGAAACGATTGGACTATGTTGGTTCCTATTCGCCTGAGCAGGTTACACGTGTCGCCGCCTCTGTGGTCAGTGTGGACAGTGATGTTGAGGTCTCGTTATCTTTTAATATCGATAACCAGCGCCTCGCGGTGATAACAGGGCATGCGGACGTCCAGGTAATGCTGATGTGCCAACGCTGTGGAGTTCCGTTCGAGCATCATGTACACACAACATATTGTTTTAGCCCGGTCGTCAATGATGAGCAGGCTGAGGCATTACCGGGAGCGTACGAGCCGATCGAAGTCGATGAGTTTGGCGAAGTCGATCTGTTGGCAATGATTGAAGATGAAATTATTCTTTCACTGCCTGTCGTCCCGGTACATGAATCTGAACACTGTGAAGTGTCCGAAGCGGACATGGTCTTTGGCAAACTGCCTGCAGAGGCGGAGAAACCAAACCCATTTGCCGTATTAGCCAGTTTAAAGCGTAAGTAATTAAGGAGTAAGGTCCATGGCCGTACAACAAAATAAACCAACCCGTTCCAAGCGTGGCATGCGTCGTTCACACGATGCCCTGACCACCACCACTTTGTCTGTTGATGCGACTTCCGGTGAAACTCATCGTCGTCACCACATCACTGCCGACGGTTTCTACCGCGGTCGCAAGGTTATCGGCTAAGTAGCGGTACCTTGACTCGTCTAACCCTGGCGTTAGATGCAATGGGCGGGGACTTCGGTCCCTGCGTCACAGTGCCTGCTTCATTGCAGGCACTGGCCTCTAATTTACAGCTTCATCTTCTGCTGGTCGGCAATCCCGACACCCTCTCTCCTTTACTTGCCAAAGCCGATCCAGTTCTTCTGGAACGTTTGCAAGTCGTGCCCGCTGAATCAGTGATTGCCGGCGACGCCAAACCCTCACAAGCGATACGCGCCAGCCGTGGTACTTCTATGCGCGTTGCGCTTGAATTGACCAAAAATGGTGATGCGCAAGGCTGTGTCAGCGCGGGTAATACAGGCGCGTTGATGGGATTGGCGAAAATGCTGATTAAGCCGCTGGACGGTATTGAGCGCCCTGCACTGATGACGGTGATCCCGAATCAGTTAGGTGGTAAAACCGTCGTGTTGGATCTCGGTGCCAATGTCGAATGCGACAGCACCATGTTGGTCCAGTTTGCGGTGATGGGCGCGGTGATGGCCGAAGAGGTCGTGGGGATTGCGCAACCACGCGTGGCGCTGCTGAATATTGGTGAAGAAGAAACCAAAGGCCTGGATAATATCCGCGAAGCGGCCGCCGTGCTAAAAAATACGCCGGCAATCAACTATATTGGTTACCTGGAAGGCAACGATCTTCTCACCGGTAAAACCGATGTGATGGTTTGCGACGGCTTTGTGGGTAACGTCACCCTGAAAACCATGGAAGGGGTGGTAAGAGTCTTTTTATCGCTACTGAAGTCATCCGGAGACGGTGGCAAACAGGCGTGGTGGTTAAAATTGTTAGGCCGTTGGTTGCAAAAGCGGGTGGTAAAGCGGTTCGGCCACCTGAACCCCGACCAGTATAATGGCGCATGTCTGTTAGGATTGCGCAGCACCGTAATCAAGAGCCACGGCGCTGCGAACCCACACGCGTTTGCAGTTGCAATCGAACAGGCTGTGCAGGCGGTGCAGCGGCAAGTCCCTGACAGGATTGCTGCGCGCCTTGAAGCTGTATTACCTAAGAGTGACTGATCGTACATGTATACAAAGATTCTCGGTACGGGGAGTTATTTACCCGTACAAGTGCGCACCAACGCTGACCTAGAAAAAATGGTGGATACCTCTGACGAGTGGATCGTCTCACGTACGGGTATCCGTGAACGCCGTATCGCCGCTGCTGACGAAACCGTTGCGACGATGGGCTTCCATGCGGCTGAAAAAGCGCTGGAAATGGCTGGTGTGGCTAAAGAAGATATCGGGTTGATCGTAGTGGCTACCACTACCTCGAGCCACGCATTCCCAAGTTCTGCCTGCCAGGTGCAGCAGATGCTTGGCATTAAAGACTGTGCCGCCTTCGATCTGGCCGCAGCCTGTGCCGGTTTTACCTATGCGTTGAGTGTCGCCGATCAGTACGTTAAGAATGGCGCGGTTAAACATGCATTGGTGATCGGCGCGGATGTGCTGTCGCGCACCTTGGATCCGCAAGATCGCGGCACTATCATCCTGTTTGGTGATGGTGCAGGTGCAGTTTTGCTGGGGGCCTCAGAAGAGCCTGGCATTCTTTCGACCCACCTGCATGCCGACGGCAGCTACGGTGGTCTGCTGACGTTACCGTTCAAGGATCGTCAAGAGCAGGACAAACCGGCTTACGTCACTATGGCCGGTAATGAAGTATTCAAAGTTGCGGTTACCGAGTTGGCTCACATCGTTGATGAAACGTTGCAGGCTAATAATCTGGATCGCAGCGCGCTGGATTGGTTGGTACCACACCAGGCCAATTTGCGCATTATCAGCGCAACGGCGAAAAAACTGGGTATGGGGCTGGATAAAGTGGTAGTGACGCTCGATCGTCACGGTAACACTTCTGCCGCCTCTGTCCCTGCAGCGCTCGACGAAGCGGTGCGTGATGGGCGGATCCAGCGCGGCCAACTGGTGCTGTTGGAAGCCTTTGGCGGCGGCTTTACCTGGGGCTCGGCGCTGGTTCGTTTCTGATTAACAGGAAGAAAAAATGACGCAATTTGCTTTTGTTTTTCCAGGTCAGGGGTCACAGACTCTTGGCATGCTGGCCGATTTGGCCGCTGAATATCCGATTGTTGAAGCGACCTTCAACGAAGCCTCTTCCGTCCTGGGTTATGACCTGTGGCAACTGGTGCAGCAAGGGCCAGCGGAAGAGCTGAACAAAACCTGGCAGACGCAGCCGGCACTGCTGGCCGCCTCCGTGGCGATTTTCCGCGTCTGGCAGCAACAGGGCGGTAAAATGCCTGCAATCATGGCCGGCCACAGCCTGGGTGAGTACTCGGCCCTGGTGTGTGCGGGCGTGTTGGATTTCCAGGCGGCAATCCGTCTGGTTGAGCTGCGCGGCAAACTGATGCAGGAAGCGGTACCGGAAGGCACGGGGGCGATGTCCGCCATTATCGGTCTGGACAACGCCGCGATCGCCAAAGCCTGTGAAGAGTCTGCCCAAGGGCAGGTTGTGTCCCCGGTGAACTTTAACTCTCCGGGCCAGGTCGTTATTGCCGGCAATAAAGAGGCGGTTGAGCGTGCAGGGGCTGCTTGTAAAGCCGCTGGCGCCAAACGTGCATTGCCGTTGCCGGTGAGCGTACCTTCGCACTGTGCACTGATGAAACCGGCTGCGGACAAACTGGCCGTTGCGTTGCAAGAAATCACGTTCAGCGCGCCGCAGGTTGCAGTGGTGAATAACGTCGATGTGCGCACCGAAACCGATCCTGAAGCGATCCGCAGTGCGCTGGTACGCCAGTTGTACAGCCCGGTACGTTGGACCGAGAGCGTAGAGTTTATGGCAGCAGAGGGCGTTACGTTGCTGCTAGAGGTTGGCCCGGGTAAGGTTCTGACCGGCCTGACTAAACGTATTGTTGACACCCTGACAGCAGCGGCCGTTAATGACACCGCCAGCCTGTCAGCGGCGCTTGAGCAATAAAGAGGAAAACAATGAGCTTCGAAGGTAAAGTTGTTCTGGTCACCGGCGCTAGCCGGGGTATTGGCCGGGCTATTGCAGAAACGTTTGTGGCACGCGGCGCTAAAGTGATCGGCACCGCCACCAGTGAAAGCGGCGCTGAGGCTATCAGCAGCTACCTGGGTGCAAACGGCAAAGGGTTTGCGTTGAACGTGGTTGATGCTCAATCTATCGACAGCGTTCTGGCATCTATTCGTGCTGAATTTGGCGAAATCGACATTTTAGTGAATAATGCCGGCATTACGCGTGATAACCTGCTGATGCGTATGAAGGACGATGAGTGGCAGGATATCCTGAACACCAATTTGACTTCCGTATTCCGTCTGTCAAAAGCGGTAATGCGAGCTATGATGAAAAAGCGGTTTGGCCGGATCATCACCATCGGTTCCGTAGTTGGTACCATGGGGAACGCAGGGCAGGCTAATTACGCGGCGGCTAAAGCCGGTTTGATTGGCTTTAGTAAGTCTTTGGCACGTGAAGTTGCTTCACGTGGCATTACAGTCAACGTCGTGGCACCTGGCTTTATTGAGACGGACATGACACGGGCGTTGACAGATGATCAACGTGCAGGCATTTTGTCATCAGTTCCAGCCAATCGGCTGGGGGATGCTAAAGAAATCGCCAGCGCTGTTGCATTTTTAGCCTCTGACGAGGCTGGCTACATCACCGGTGAAACGTTACATGTCAATGGCGGCATGTACATGATTTAAAAAATGCGAAAACTATTTGCGTTATTTGGGGTAAAAACCGCAGAATAGCGTAAAATCGTGGTTTGACCAGCCGGGATTTAGTTGCATCTTTTTCAACATTTTATACACTACGAAAACCATCGCGAAAGCGAGTTTTGATAGGAAATTTAAGAGTATGAGCACTATCGAAGAACGCGTTAAGAAAATCATTGTTGAGCAATTGGGTGTTAAACAGGAAGAAGTTTTAAATAACGCTTCTTTCGTTGAAGATCTGGGTGCTGATTCTCTTGACACTGTTGAGCTGGTAATGGCACTGGAAGAAGAATTCGACACTGAGATTCCAGACGAAGAAGCTGAGAAAATCACTACTGTTCAGGCAGCTATTGATTTCATCAACGCTAGCCAGCAGTAAGAGAACATATCTAGGCGGTCACTCGACCGCCTAAGTTTTTTCTATCCCTAGTGTTATATTTTCCCTCCTTGGAGGACAAACGTGTCTAAGCGTCGAGTAGTTGTGACCGGACTGGGCATGTTGTCTCCTGTCGGCAATACGGTAGAGTCCACATGGAACGCTCTTCTTGCCGGTCAGAGTGGCATCAGCCTGATCGACCATTTCGATACTACTGCCTATGCAACGCGTTTTGCTGGCTTGGTAAAGAATTTTAACGTTGAAGATTTCATCTCCCGCAAAGATGCGCGCAAGATGGACGCCTTCATCCAGTACGGTATCGCTGCCGGCATGCAAGCTATGCAGGATGCTGGGCTAGATATCACCGAGGCTAACGCCACCCGCATTGGTGCCGCTATCGGCTCCGGTATCGGCGGCCTGGGTTTGATTGAAGAGAACCACAGTTCACTGGTTAACGGTGGCCCACGGAAAATCAGTCCGTTCTTTGTGCCGTCAACCATCGTTAACATGATTGCAGGCCATCTGACTATCATGTACGGCATGCGTGGCCCGAGCATTTCGATCGCCACCGCCTGTACTTCAGGTGTGCACAACATTGGCCACGCTGCGCGTATCATTGCTTACAATGATGCCGACGTGATGCTGGCCGGTGGGGCAGAGAAAGCCAGTACCCCATTAGGTGTCGGCGGCTTTGGCGCAGCACGCGCGCTGTCGACTCGTAACGAAGATCCTCAAGCCGCTAGCCGCCCTTGGGACAAAGACCGTGACGGTTTTGTTCTGGGTGATGGCGCTGGCATGATGGTGCTGGAAGAGTACGAGCATGCTAAAAAACGCGGCGCCAAGATTTATGCTGAAGTTGTTGGCTTTGGGATGAGCAGTGATGCTTATCACATGACGTCACCACCTGAGAACGGTGCGGGCGCTGCGCTGGCAATGGAAAATGCGTTGCTTGATGCCGGTGTGACCACGTCACAAATCGGTTATATCAATGCGCACGGTACTTCAACGCCGGCTGGCGATAAAGCCGAAACGCAAGCAGTGAAATCGGTATTTGGCAGTGATGCACAGCGCGTGTTGGTCAGCTCGACCAAATCGATGACCGGCCACCTGTTAGGTGCTGCGGGTGCGATTGAGTCAATCTTCACCGTACTGGCATTGCGTGATCAGGCCGTACCACCAACCATCAACCTGGATAATCCAGATGAGGGTTGCGATCTGGACTTCGTTGCACATGAAGCGCGTCAGGTGAGCGATATGCAGTATACGCTGTGTAACTCCTTTGGCTTCGGCGGCACCAACGGTTCATTGATCTTCCGCAAGGTGTAATACCTCTGCTGGCAGTCGACAAAAAGCCCGGTTTTTTAAACCGGGCTTTTTTTATGGCGCAGAAACGCGACTCGGAAAACTCTGCTTGCCGGTACCTTTGCTCAATAGCAAGCTGCTGCTAACGACATCGGTGCCTGTTATTCTGTACAGAAAGCTACAGTGGCCAGGGGGAGACTATGTACTGGATTAATGGACATCAGCACGATGCGCTCGCGCCAAGCGATCGCGGTTTGCAGTTTGGTGATGGCTGTTTCACTACCGCTCGGGTGACGGACGGCAAAATCGACTTATTGCCTTGGCATATCGAACGCCTACAGCTGGCGGCGCAACGGCTAATGTTGCCTGTTTGCGACTGGGATGCATTAGAACGTGAAATGGTGCACGCCGCAGAATCTATTTCTCTGGGTGTGGTCAAAGCGATACTGACGCGAGGCAGCGGTGGGCGAGGTTACAGTCCACAAGGGTGTGAAAATCCCACGCGTATCGTCTCCCGCAGCACTTTCCCTTTGCACTATCTGCAATGGCGTGAACAGGGTATCAGCCTGGCGCTGAGTCCGGTCGCACTGGCGCGCAACCCGCTGCTGGCAGGGCTGAAACACCTAAATCGTTTGGAGCAAGTGTTGATCCGCACGCATCTTGACCAGACGGCTGCCGACGAGGCGCTGGTGCTTGACACTGCGGGTATGCTGGTGGAATGCTGTGCGGCTAATTTGTTCTGGCGTAAGGGAAAAGCGGTGTTTACGCCAGATTTGAGTCAGGCCGGCGTGGCCGGGCTGATGCGTCGCCGGGTCATTGAGTTGTTGGCGGAGAGTGGCTACAGGTTGCATTGCGTCAGCGAGCCGCTCGAAACGCTGGCCGACGCGAATGAAGTGCTGGTGAGCAATGCATTGATGCCATTGTTGCCGGTAAATATCGCGCAATCATGGCGTTATCCGTCACGCGAACTCTATGATTTTTTGCGCCCACATTGTTAACGATGGCTGATTGATGAAGAAAAGAAAGCTGAAGTTCGTTTCTATTACGCTTGTTCTGGTGTTAGGCCTGCTGTTTTGGGGGTATCAGAAGGTTGAACGTTTCGCTGATACCCCGTTGGCCATCCAGCAGGAAGCCATTTTTAAATTGCCGGCGGGCACCGGACGGGTTGCATTGGAAGGGCTGCTGGTGCGCGATAAGCTGATCCGCAATGGTACGTGGTTCCCATGGTTGCTACGTCTGGAGCCACAGTTGGCGGAGTTTAAAGCCGGAACCTACCGTTTTACGCCGGGGATGACCGTGCGCCAGATGCTTAAATTGCTGGCCAGCGGTAAAGAAGCCCAGTTTAGTGCTCGCTTTATTGAAGGTTCTCGCCTGCGTGACTGGCTGACGGTGCTGCAACAGTCCAAATACCTCAAACATACGCTGGCAGGGAAAAGTGAGGCGGAGATCGCCGTGGCTTTGGGGATGCCGGAAGGCAGCAACCCAGAAGGACGCCTATACCCCGATACCTACTCGTACACCGCCGGCATGAGTGATTTGGCCTTGTTGAAACGTGCCCACCTGCGAATGACCAAGGCATTGGACGAAGCCTGGCAGGGGCGCGATACCACTCTGCCGTACAAAACGCCTGAAGACCTGCTAACCATGGCCTCAATCATTGAGAAAGAGACGGCTGTGCCGGAAGAGCGCACCAAGGTGGCCTCGGTGTTTATCAACCGCCTGCGCATTGGCATGCGTTTGCAGACAGATCCAACGGTGATCTACGGCATGGGCGATGGTTATAATGGCAACATTACTCGCAAAGATTTAGAAACGGCGACACCCTATAACACTTACGTGATCAACGGATTGCCGCCAACGCCGATTGCCATGCCGGGCCAAGCCTCGCTGGAGGCCGCGGCCAACCCGGCGAAGACACCGTATCTGTACTTTGTTGCCGACGGCAAGGGCGGCCATCAATTTACCACTAACCTGGCCAGTCATAATCAGGCAGTGAAAGCCTATCGCCAGGCGTTAAAGGAAAAGAATGAAAAGTAAATTCGTGGTTATCGAAGGCCTTGAGGGCGCGGGTAAAACGACCGCGCGCGACACAGTCGTTAGCGTATTGCGCGAACATGGTGTCAACGAGATTGTCTTTACCCGTGAACCTGGCGGCACACCGTTGGCAGAGAAGCTCCGCGACCTGTTTAAACGTGGTGTGGACGGTGAGCTGCCAACGATCAAGGCCGAAGTGCTGATGCTGTATGCGGCCCGCGTACAGTTGGTGGAAACGGTAATCAAACCGGCGATGGCGCGTGGCGCGTGGGTCGTTGGCGATCGACACGATTTGTCTTCGCAAGCCTACCAGGGCGGCGGACGCGGGGTTGATCAACAATTGATGGCCTCGCTGCGCGAGACGGTGTTGGGGGATTTCCGCCCAGACTTGACGCTTTACCTGGATTTACCGCCATTAGTGGGCTTGCAACGCGCGCGCGCGCGCGGTGAGCTGGATCGTATCGAGCAAGAAGCACTGCCGTTCTTTGAACGTACCCGCGCACGTTACCTGGCCTTGGCTGCGCAGGACGAGTCCATTGTCACTGTTGATGCTTCTCAATCGTTAGAGCAGGTAACCGCGGCGATTCGGGGTTGTGTCAGCCAATGGCTACAGCAGCAGGAAGGCGCGTAATGAACTGGTACCCGTGGCTGAATACGCCTTACCGGCAGTTGGTCGGGCAATATGCTGCCGGGCGCGGTCATCACGCATTGCTGTTACATGCTGCGGTAGGTAACGGTGAAGACGCATTGGCCTATGGCCTGAGCCGCTGGTTGATCTGTCAGCGCCGTAACGGTGAGAAAAGCTGCGGTGAATGCCATAGCTGCCGGCTAATGCTTGCAGGGAATCACCCGGACTATCACGTGTTGACGCCAGAAAAAGGCAAAAGCAGCCTGGGGGTGGAACCCATCCGTCAGGTGATTGAGATTCTTTATTCCCATGCGCAGCAGGGCGGAGCCAAGGTTATCTGGTTACCGCAGGCGGAGTTACTGACGGAAGCTGCCGCTAATGCCTTGTTGAAAACGCTGGAAGAACCGCCTGAAAAAACCTATTTCCTGTTGAGTTGCCGTGAGCCATCACGTTTGCTCGCGACGTTGCGCAGCCGTTGTTTGTACTGGCACCTGGCTAGCCCAGATGAGCAACTCAGCCTGCAATGGCTCAACCGCCAAACACCGGGTAATCAGGTTGATCTCCTGACTGCCTTACGTTTGCACGATGGTGCGCCGCTGGCTGCTGAACAATTGTTGCAGCCGGAACGTTGGCAGCAACGTGGAGCATTGTGTGCCGCGCTGCGTACAGCACTGCCACAGCGTGACATGTTGTCGTTGTTGCCGGTGTTGAACCACGAAGACGTCGCAGAGCGGCTACACTGGTTATGCGCGTTGCTCGTGGATGCCATGAAATGGCAGCAAGGTGCGGCAAGTTTCGCACTTAACCAGGATCAACAACCGCTGGTGCACCAACTGGCCAGTTGCTTGAGCAGCACCTCGCTGCAGCAAGTGGTGCAACAGTGGCTTAATTGCCGTCATCAGTTGCTCAGCGTGGTTGGCGTTAACCGCGAGCTGCTGCTGACCGAACAGTTACTCAGCTGGGAGCAAATGCTCGACGTGACCGGCTATTCTCATCCTCATTCGCTGTAAAGAGCTAAAAATATTATGTTGTTAGTAGATTCTCATTGTCACCTTGACGGCCTGGATTACCAAACACTGCACCAAAACGTAGATGACGCGCTGGCAAAGGCCAAGGCGCGCGACGTTGGCTATGTGCTGGCTGTCGCGACTACGCTGCCCGGCTATCAAGCGATGACGCAGCTGATCGGCGCACGCGACGACGTGGCGTTCTCCTGCGGTGTACACCCGCTTAATCTTGAAGGCGGTTATGATTACGCTGAACTGCGTCGTCTGGCGGCGGCAGAGCAGGTCGTAGCACTGGGTGAGACTGGGCTGGATTACTTCTATCAGAAGGACAATCTAGAACTGCAGCAAGCGTCGTTCCGCGAACATATTCGTATCGGTTGCGATCTGAATAAACCGGTCATTGTGCATACCCGTGATGCGCGTGAAGACACGCTGGCGATCCTGCGGGAAGAGAATGCCCAGAACTGTGGTGGTGTGCTGCATTGTTTCACCGAAGATTGCGCTACCGCAGAAGCCTTGTTGGATCTGGGGTTCTACATTTCATTTTCTGGCATCCTGACCTTCCGCAACGCCGAACAGTTGCGTGATGTGGCGCGTTACGTACCGCTGGACCGCATTCTGGTGGAAACCGACTCCCCGTATCTGGCTCCTGTGCCGCATCGTGGCAAAGAGAACCAACCTGCCTATGTGCGCGATGTGGCTGAATACATGGCGGTATTGAAGGGCGTGAGCCTGGAGACGCTGGCCGAAGCTACCACCGCCAATTTTTCACGCTTATTTCACATCGACCTCTGATCTTTGGCCTAGGCTATAGCTGTAGTCATCGAATCCGGAATTTTTTTTAAGCTCGTAATTAATCATCGAAACGGGTAATGTTCCCACCCGTTTTAGGACGAGGTGCGGGCGTTTTTTCCTCTTTTTTGCCAAAAAATAGGCAATTTAAGAAAAACACCCGGTTTTGTTCATCGAAACGTGACTGTCATCAAACATTGCGCAGCCTATTTATTTTACTCTGCGTAAAAATTCAAGGGGTGCTCAGACACCCTGAATTGCAGGGGTTTTTTCTCCCCCCCTTGCAACGCGAAGAATCGCGGAAAGTAGCAAAGCACTATTACTCAGGAGCACACTCAACTATGTTCAAGAACGCATTTGCAAACCTGCAAAAAGTAGGTAAGTCGCTAATGCTGCCGGTGTCCGTATTGCCTATCGCAGGTATCCTGCTGGGCGTCGGTTCCGCCAACTTTAGCTGGCTACCTGCGGTAGTCTCCCACGTGATGGCGGAAGCCGGCGGTTCCGTTTTCGCCAACATGCCGTTAATTTTCGCCATCGGTGTTGCCCTTGGCTTCACCAATAACGATGGTGTATCCGCACTGGCTGCAGTGGTGGCTTACGGCATCATGGTGAAAACCATGGCGGTGGTTGCACCTTTGGTGCTGCACTTGCCGGCTGAAGAAATCGCGGCCAAACACCTGGCAGATACCGGTGTACTCGGGGGGATTATCTCCGGCTCCATCGCGGCCTATATGTTTAACCGCTTCTTCCGCATTCAATTACCGGAATATCTGGGCTTCTTTGCCGGTAAGCGCTTTGTGCCGATTATCTCCGGCCTCGCGGCAATCGTTCTGGGCGTAGTATTGTCCTTCATCTGGCCTCCAATCGGTACGGCTATCCAGACCTTCTCCCAATGGGCGGCGTATCAGAACCCGGTAGTGGCGTTTGGTATCTACGGCGTGGTTGAACGTGCGCTGGTGCCATTCGGTCTGCACCACATCTGGAACGTACCGTTCCAAATGCAGATCGGTGAATACACCAACGCAGCAGGTCAGGTGTTCCACGGCGATATCCCACGTTATATGGCGGGTGACCCGACTGCGGGTAAACTGTCTGGTGGCTTCCTGTTCAAAATGTACGGTCTGCCTGCTGCCGCGATTGCCATCTGGCACTCAGCCAAGCCGGAAAACCGCGCTAAAGTCGGCGGTATCATGATCTCCGCTGCGTTGACCTCGTTCCTGACCGGTATCACCGAACCGATCGAGTTCTCCTTCATGTTCGTTGCGCCGATTCTGTACGTAATCCACGCCATTCTGGCGGGTCTTGCGTTCCCGATCTGTATCCTGTTGGGTATGCGTGACGGTACCAGCTTCTCGCACGGTCTGATCGACTTTATCGTACTGAGCGGCAACAGCAGCAAAATCTGGCTGTTCCCAATTGTGGGTATCATCTACGGTCTGGTGTACTACACCATCTTCCGCGTGTTGATTGCCAAGCTGGATCTGAAAACCCCAGGTCGTGAAGACACGGCTTCTGAGCAGGTTACTCAGGGCGGTTCTGAAATGTCTGCGGCGCTGGTTCAGGCCTTCGGCGGTAAAGAAAACATCACCAACCTGGATGCCTGTATCACTCGTCTGCGCGTTAGCGTGGCAGACGTGAGCAAGGTTGACCAGGCTGGCCTGAAAAAACTGGGGGCTGCCGGCGTTGTTGTCGCAGGCTCTGGCGTTCAGGCTATCTTTGGTACCAAATCTGATAACCTGAAAACGGATATGGACGAATACATCCGTAACCATTAATTCAGGCAGGGGAGTTTTAAGGGAGGCGAAAGCCTCCCTTTTTTATGGGTGCGGATTTACTTTGCTGCGTGCTTTTGCAAAAACTGTTCAAACACCGCCAGGGTGTCGCTAGAAATGTGATGCTCAATCCCTTCGCTGTCCAGCTCGGCGGTTTCATTCGGTACACCAAGACATACCAGCAGGTCGACGACAATCCGGTGGCGACGGCGTACCTTCTGTGCCAGCTGCTCGCCTTCTTCCGTCAGAAAAACCCCCCGATAAGGGCGTGACTCGACTAATCCAGCGCTTTTGAGCCGGGCGATGTTCTTGATCGCCGTCGGGTGCGAAACGCCGAAGCGTTTGGCGATGTCGGTGGTTCTGGCTTCGCGGGTGGTCATCAACAAGTCGGCAATCAGCTCGACATAATCCTCTATCAGCGCATTGGATTGCGCCTCACGAGCGCGGGTGAAGCGCAGGGCATGTTCAGCCTCGTCCGGCATTTCAGCCACCACGGGGCGTTCGGCGTCATCTGGTGCGCTTGTAGCCATATTCTGAGACGTCCTTTAAACGTTAAACCAGTAAGTTGCAGGTTACTGCAGTTCCGCCATACGTTAGTCCAAAGGCGACGCATTATCAATTCGGCGGGCGTATTCGCTGATAATAAGAAATATTTGTACACAAAGGCAGTGAATCTTCCATTTTGCATAAAGTGTAGCCGATGCTACATTGCAGTGAGTGTTGGGTGAAAAATAACCAGAAAAAGATTGAGGGTAAACCATGCGTGATGCGGCAACCACCACATCGTTAACCGAACGAACCAATACGGCGATTGGTAACGCACTTGCCGGGCGCAAGCGTGGAGCATTCACGCCGCTACTGTTCGCTGGGCCTGCTGTGATTGCCTCTATTGCCTATATGGATCCCGGTAATTTTGCCACCAATATTCAGGCGGGTTCGAAATACGGCTATAGCCTGTTATGGGTGGTGGTGATGGCTAACCTGATTGCCATGCTGTTTCAGGCGCTCTCGGCCAAGCTGGGTATTGTCACCAACCGTAATCTGGCAGAGATGTGCCGCGATCAATTCTCACGTCCGGTGGTGATCGGTATGTGGCTGCTCAGTGAAGTGGCCGCGATGGCCACCGATCTGGCGGAGTTCCTCGGCGGGGCTATCGCGCTTGCCTTGCTGTTTCATATGCCGTTGTTGCCGGGAATGGCGGTAACAGCGGTTATCACCTATGCATTGCTGATGGTCGAGAAAAAAGGTTTTCGCCCGGTAGAACTGATGATTGGCGGTCTGGTCGCGGTGATTGCACTGTGTTATTTGGTTGAAATGTTTATTGTGCCGGTGGACTGGGCGGCTGCCGGTATTGGTATGGTAACGCCGCAGTTGCCGGATGCGCAGGCATTGACTATTGCCGTCGGTATTATCGGTGCCACGGTGATGCCGCACGCTATTTTTCTGCACTCGGGCTTAACCCAGCACCGTGCGCCTGCCAGCGACAGTGGCGAACGGCGCAAATTGCTGCGCTTTTCGAATATTGAAGTGGTGATTGCACTGTCGATCGCGGGGCTGGTGAATATCGCTATGGTCATTATGGCTTCCAGCGCTTTCCATGCCGGTAATAGCGACGTGGCAGAGATAGGAACGGCTTACCATACATTGACCCCATTGTTTGGCGCTGCCGCGGCTGGCATCTTCCTGATGTCGTTGATAGCCTCCGGCATTTCCAGCTCGGTGGTGGGTACCATGGCGGGTCAAATGATCATGCAGGGGTTTGTGGGCTTTAGGATCCCTGTCTGGGTACGCCGTATGGTAACCATGATCCCGGCCTTCATTGTGGTGGCATTAGGCGTGAATGCGACAGACGCGCTGGTTTACAGCCAGGTGGTGCTGAGCCTGGCGTTGCCGGCACCGATGATTGCGTTGGTGATGTTTACCCGTCGCCGCGACATTATGGGCGAGTTTGTTAATAGCCGCCTGACCAGCCTGGTGTCGGTCATAGGTACAGTGATTATTCTCCTGCTCAACCTGGTTCTGCTGTTGCAGACGTTTGGTGTCGCTATCCCCGGTCTGGGGTGATCGATAAGCCGTGCAGCTTATGCTGTCACGGCTTGCCGCCTTTCTTTATCACGCTATCTCCCAGTGTGGCGTTATTTGGACGTTGGGTTTTGGCCATTGGTCAGTGCTTTCTCGTCGTTAGAAATACTGCCGCTATTTGCGGCCCATACGCCTTCCTGGGTTTTGGTGACCTTCTGATGTGCTGCATTCAGGTTCTGACCTACGGCGGCAATGTGATTGGATTCAACACCGCCGGTGTTTTCCCCCCAGGGAATGGTCTGATCATTGGCTTGAGCGATGCCGCCCAGCGCCAGGGGCATCAGCAGTAGCATGGCATTAATCAGGTATTTTACTCTCATCGTCTCAGTCTCCACTTATGTGCTCTGCACCTGACTGGCGGATGCATGGCACTATCAGGAACAAAAGTAAGAGGGTGAGGGATAGCTAGGGTCAGTCGGTTTTTGGCTGGCGAAAGGGATCCACAATACGCCCTGTTTAATCAGTGTAGGCAGCGCCGCCAGCCAGGGTGACAGCGCGAGTGTAAGCAGGATCCGTAATTGCTTTCGGGGTATGTTTGGTTGTTTCAAGTGAAATAATTAGCAAGAAAGCATTTGTGTTAATGGGCGATCACCCCCCGAATGCTTGCATGACGTAATTACAAATTTCCCACGCCCCCGTCGATCAACAATTCACTGCCGACCATAAAGGCGGACTCATCGGATGCGAGGAACACTGCCGCCTTTGCCAATTCCAGCGACGTGCCCATACGACCGATGGGTACCAATTGGCGGATCTCGTCACGTAATGCCTGTTCATCGGCATCCTTCAGGCCGAGCTTACCCAGTGCCGGCGTTTCTGTTGGGCCGGGGCTGAGGCCATTGACCCGAATGCCGCGTGGGTGCAGTTCACCGGAGAGGGTTCTGGCCAGCGACAGCAGACCAGCCTTGCTGGCGGCATAGACGTTACTTAACGGCAGGCCGATATGCGCACTGACCGAGCCGCACAGAATAATTGACGCGGGGTTAGCCAACTGCGGCAACAACGACTGGATCAGAAAGAAGGGCCCTTTAAGGTTAATGTCCATCACCCGTTGATAACTCTGTTCATCCCATTCTTGCAGAGGATGGTGGGTGACGTCGCCTGCATTGATGTACAGCACATCGAGGCGTGGCCAGTGGTTGGCCAATTGCTGCGCTAAAACCCGCTGCTGCTCAATATCTCCTGCATCACTACGCAACAGCAGTACCTTGCCCAGCGCTTTTCCTGCTGCCTCTAGGCTGTTCTGGTTGCGTCCGGTAATCGCTACGGTGGCGCCTTCAGCGATAAACTGACGCGCAGTTTCCAAACCAATGCCGCTGGTACCCCCGGTGATCAATGCGTACTTGCCTTTAAGTCGTGACATAACGTACTCCTGTTTATTGTCGGCACAGGCATTATTTGCGTTATAGTATCTTTTGTATAGTAGGCACCTTTTGGATACTAAAGGACAAGGTGGGATGAAATGACCAATGCAGAGCCGTCGACGGCGGAAAAAAATACAGCGGCATTGCCTACAGCGGGTGAACCTTGCCCAATGGTCGGCTTCGTGAATCTGGTCGCGGGGAAATGGGCTATTCCGATCCTCTACCGGCTGATACTGATTGATACCCCAATACGTTTTAGCGAACTGCAGCGCGCAGTCGCACCTATCGCCCAGAAAGAGTTGACGCGTCAACTGCGGCAGTTTGAGCAACGTGGTTTGGTCACCCGGCAGGTGTTCCCGGAGGTTCCGCCACGGGTTGAATATCAAATTACGCCACTGGGTAAAACGTTGCGTCCGACACTCGACTCTCTGGCCAACTGGATGCGCACCCACGCACCACAGCTGATTGACGGCTAGTCACCAATCCCCGGCGGATTGATGGTAGAGCGTGGAACTTTCTCATCATGTTCACCCCAGCGATCCAAAACCTGGGCATATTCACCGCTGACGATCACACCATTGATGGCTGCGTTGATTGCGGTAACCAGGCCATTATCTTTTTTAGTGGTCACTGCCACATAGGCGACGTTCGGGCCGATGCCCACCATTTTCGTCCTGCCAGTCAGTGCTGCTTTGTAGGCTCCGGTGGAGTGGGGGCCAAAGAACGCGTCGGCGCGCCCGGACTGAATGCTCAGATTGGCGGCGGCGTCATCGGTGACATAAATGGGCTGTACCGGGGCCAGGCCATTAGCCTGATTCTGCTTATCCCAACCCAGTAAGATATTTTCCTGATTGGTCCCTGAACCGACAATAATCCGTAGCCCGGCAACGTCCGCAGGTTGGTTAATGGCGCTGATTTTGCTGGTGGACTTCACGTAAAAGCCCAGCGTATCTACGCGATAGGTGGCGAAATCAAACTTGGTTTTCCGCTGCTTGGTCACGGCAATATTGAAAATTGCAGCGTCATATTTACCTGAGCTGATGCCGAGCGGCCAATCTTCCCAGGAGGTCGGTATCAGGTTCAACTCTAGCCCCAGGCTGTCTGCCACCAGCTGCGCGATGTCCGGATCGCTGCCAATCAACGTTTTATTGTCTTCAGCAAACAGCGCCAGTGGGGGGGAATTTTCAGACGCCACTGCTATGGTTAGTTTGCCCGGTACGGCAAAATGATAATTGGCTGGGATCAGCGCGACGGCGGCCGGGTTTTTCTCTGCACGCAAATGTTGCTGGTTGGCTTGTAGATCAATAATGCTTTTGGTCTCAGCCGCAGAATGACCGCATATCAGCAATGCGCTCAGTGCCAGGGTTTTGAATCGCATGTTGTCCTCTATCCTTTTTTAATCATAGAGTTACTATTCGCGCCGATGGCAGGCAAGTAAAGCAACAATAGTGAATATCGAAAGTGAAAAAAATCAAATGATTGCCGCCGGACGGTAGCGAGAGAGGGAGGATTATCTCGAAGGGTTGTCTGATTCTGCATCACTCAACGCGGAAAGTGCGCAATCAGGTTGAAAGCAGTAGAATTTGTCACTCATACTGCGTACAGCTTATTTTCCTCTACAAGGAACGCCAGATGGCCGAAGAAACGATTTTCAGTAAAATTATCCGCCGCGAAATCCCCGCTGATGTGGTCTACCAGGACGAACTGGTCACCGCTTTCCGCGATATTTCACCTCAGGCTCCGACGCATATTCTGATTGTACCCAATGTATTGATCCCCACCATCAACGATGTCACCGTTGAACATGAGGCTGCGCTGGGTCGTATGATTACCGCCGCGGCGAAAATTGCAGAACAAGAGGGCATTGCCGATGACGGCTACCGCCTGATTGTTAACTGCAATCGCCATGCAGGCCAAGAGGTCTATCATATTCATATGCATTTGGTCGGTGGCCGCTCGTTAGGGCCTTTGTTGTCTCGCTAATCGAGGAAAGTCATGCGCTATAGCAAATCCCTGCGTCTGATGGCGTTGGCGTTGCCCGCTGTCATTTTGATGGGTTGTAGCAGCCCACGCGGCATCGCGGTTAACGATCGGCAGACGGTAGTCATGGATTCGCCGGTGCTTACCGCAGGCATTCTGGCCGACAACCCGTCGATTTCGAATGCCTCCGGGCGCGTGATGGCCACGTCGGAGCTCAGCAACAGCCAACCTACGCCAGTGACGGTGCATTATCGCTTCTACTGGTATGACGATCAGGGGCTGGATATCCGGCCTTTTGAAGCGCAGCGCACCATCACTATTGCACCAAATTCAGACGCCACCATTTACTCACTCAACGGCAATCTCGATGCTAAACGCGTGCGTCTGTACCTATTTTTATAAACTCTTGGTTCACGTGGAGAGATAAATGAAAAAGTATCTATTTGTGGCACTGGCCGCGTTGATGTTAACCGGCTGTCTGTCGCGCCCGCCGGAACCCGAACAACCTCAACCGCCGGTAACGGTTGAGCCGGTGACGCCGCCCGTTGTTGAGCCGCAACCCCCCGTCACAGAACCTGTGCCTCAACCGCCGAAAATTCAGCAGCTCGATTGGCTGAGCAGTGTGCAGCCGCTGGTAAATCAGATGCTGAAAGCCGACGGTGTCAACCCAGGTAGCGTGTTGCTGCTGGACAGCGTAAAGAACAATACCAACGGTGCATTACAGACCGCGAAAGCCACATCTGCTTTGCATAAAGCGTTGGCGTCGAATCAAACGTTCTCCATCGTGCCAGAAGCGCAGTTGGCGACCGCCAAACAGACGCTGGGCTTGTCGGCGGATGATAGCCTGGGCTCACGCAGCAAGGCCATTGGCCTGGCGCGAATCGTCAGTGCGCAATATGTCCTGTATAGCGACGTCAGCGGTGATGTGAAGTCTCCGACTCTGGACATGCAACTGATGTTGGTACAAACCGGTGAAATCGTCTGGTCAGGTAATGGCGCAGTCACACACTGAAGCCGCACTGCGGAAACTGATTGAAAGCGAGCTGCCGGCGGTGAAAACCGCCGGTTGTCGTTTTAGCCCAGTACAGGGGCTGACGGGCGAAAGTTGGCGTATTGAAGGTGAAGGCGTACAGCTTCTGGCGCGTCAACAAAGCGCAGAGAAAAGTGCGCTTGGCGTGAGTCGCCGGCGTGAGGCACGTATGCTTCGCCGTAGTGGAAGAGGGATCGGTCCGCAGGTTTTAGTGCAAAACAATCAGTGGATTATCCTGCAATGGCTCGATGGTGACGTTGTCACAAGTGCCGCTTTCAGTCAGTTAAATGAGCGTGGAAACCTGGCGGAATTGATGGCAGATTTGCATCGTCAGCCGCTCAGTGGCTACACGCTGAATCTGCAGCGACAGTTTGCCCGTTATTGGCAACAGTTGGATCGCCGACGCTTAACGCCCGCTTGGTTGCGGCTGCATCAGCGCTTTCTTCATCGCTGCCCGCCGACACCCTTGAAATTGGCACCGTTGCATATGGATATTCATCCGGGCAATCTGATAACACAGGCCGCAGGCCTGCGATTGATTGACTGGGAATATGCCGCTGACGGAGACATCGCGCTGGACATCGCTGCGCTGTTCCGCGGTAACGCCTGGTCGTCAGCCAGCCAACAGCGTTTTTTACAGCGTTATGCGCAAATCGGTTATCTCAATTTACAGGTGCTGAGCGCGCAGGTGCAACGCTGGCTGCCGTGGGTAGATTATCTGATGCTGTTATGGTTTGAAGTGCGCTGGCAACAGACCGGCGATCCTGAATTTTTGCGCTGGGGTACCGTGATACACCGGCGTTTTTGTTTAACATCCCATGTTCTATACCTAGAATAATTGGCGTTGCGTTGAGGCGGCCGGTCTGTAACACCCCAGGAGCACAGATAACTCGGCGACGGGGGCGCACAGGCGCAGCCAACAAAGGTGCAGGTTCAAGTATGATAGGTATAAATGAATAATGAAGTGAGGTGGCCGTGGGCCCAGTAATGTTAGATGTCGCCAGCTATGAGCTGGATGCAGAAGAACGTGAGATCCTAAAACATCCGCTGGTGGGCGGTCTGATCTTGTTCACCCGTAATTTCCATGATGCCGAACAGCTGCGTGAATTGGTACGCCAAATCCGTGACGCTTCCCACGATCGACTGGTGGTGGCAGTGGATCAGGAAGGTGGGCGCGTTCAGCGTTTCCGCGAAGGTTTCACCCGGTTACCGGCGGCGCAGTCGTTCGCGGCACTGAACTCAGCCCATGAAGGTGGTCGGTTGGCGCAGGAGGCCGGCTGGCTGATGGCGGCGGAAATGATCGCGCAGGATATCGACATCAGCTTTGCGCCGGTGCTTGATATTGGCCATGTCAGTGCAGCGATTGGCGAACGTTCGTTCCACAGCGATCCGCAGCAGGCGCTGGTGATGGCCGAACGTTTCATTTTGGGCATGCACAGCGCCGGAATGAAAACCACCGGTAAGCATTTCCCAGGTCATGGTGCGGTGAGTGCGGATTCGCACAAGGAAACCCCCCGCGATCCGCGCCCGTTGGCACAGATCCGTGAACATGATATGTCGATCTTCCGGGAGTTGATTAACCGTCAACTGTTGGACGCCGTGATGCCGGCGCACGTCATCTATACTGAAGCAGACCCGCGCCCAGCCAGCGGATCGCCTTACTGGCTAAAACAGATTTTGCGCCAGGAATTGGGCTTCGACGGTGTTATCTTCTCGGATGATTTGTCGATGGAAGGCGCGGCGATTATGGGCAGCTATGCCGAACGTGGTCAGGCAGCATTAGATGCTGGCTGCGACATGATCTTGGTATGCAATAACCGCGCAGGGGCGGTTAGCGTGCTGGATAACCTGTCCCCGGTCAAAGCAGAGAGAGTGAAGCGGTTATATCATCGCGGTCAGTTCACCCGTCAGGAGCTGCGCGATTCTGCGCGCTGGCAGCAGGCGCATAAAGAGCTGAATGCGCTCAGCGAACGCTGGGAGGAGCACAAACAGCGTAATGCTGGGTGAACCCAGGGCGTCGTAATACGGCGTAAATGATGAGGGCTGCGGCGCGGCCCTCAGCTTGTTGCGAGGATCCACATGATTATCTATTTGCATGGTTTCGATTCCACCAGTCCCGGCAATCATGAAAAGGTGTTACAGCTACAGTTTATCGATCCGGACGTACGCTTTATTAGCTACAGCACTTTGCATCCACGCCATGACATGCAGCATCTATTGAAAGAAGTGGACAAGGCAGTTCAACAGGAAGGCGACAAACATCCGCTGATCTGCGGTGTCGGTTTGGGCGGATTTTGGGCCGAGCGCATTGGCTTTCTGTGTGGTATCCGCCAGGTGATCTTCAACCCCAATTTGTACCCTGAAGAGCATATGCAAGGCAAAATCGACCGGCCGGAAGAGTATCGCGATATTGCCACCAAGTGCGTGGACGATTTCCGGGAGAAAAACCGCGATCGCTGCCTGGCAGTGCTGTCTCGCCACGACGAAGTGCTCGACAGCCAGCGTAGTGCTCAATTGCTGCACAAGTATTATGAAATTGTCTGGGATGAACAGCAGACCCACAAGTTCAAAAATATCTCGCCACATTTGCAACGTATCAAAGCATTCAAGACGCTGGCGTAACAGTTTCATAACGCCTGAAGATGCCGCAATGATTGCTTTTTACCGGCAAAAATTGCGGCATCTCTTTGCCAAAATACCGGTTTTTGCCCCATAGGCGACAAAATTTAAAACTGTGACCCAGCGCTAACTATTTGAATCACAATCCTCAAAATCCCCCTTCGTCCAGCCTTTAACCAAAAAAGTTTGATGTACATCAATTTTGGTATGACCAAATAACCTCACATGCTATTCTGGCTTCAGATAGCAGGTTTATTTTAAGCGAACCCTATGTATTCTAAGGATATTATTTATTTACCCTTGGATAACAATTGGTTCACATTTAGGGGGTTATTTTGACAACGCCAAAGAAAAAAATCGTCATTGTGGGCGGTGGTGCCGGTGGTCTGGAACTGGCGACCAGCCTGGGCCATAAACTCGGTCGTAAGCACAAAGCAGAAATCACGCTGGTGGATCGTAACCACAGCCATCTGTGGAAGCCTTTACTGCATGAAGTCGCCACCGGTTCCCTTGATGACGGCGTCGATGCGCTGAGCTACCTGGCGCACGCACGTAATCATGCTTTCAGCTTCCAACTGGGTTCGCTGACCAATATTAACCGTGAGACGAAAACGATCCACCTGGCGCAAATCTGCGATGAACAGGGCGGTGAACTGGTGCCGGAACGCGAGTTGTCTTACGACATCCTGGTCATGGCGCTGGGCAGTACCTCGAACGATTTCGGCACGGCTGGCGTAAAAGATCACTGTATTTTCCTGGATAACCCTCGCCAGGCGCGACGCTTCCACAACGAGATGCTTAACCTGTTCCTTAAGTTCTCGGCGCAGCCGGGGCAAAAAGAGCGGGTAAACATCGCTATCGTCGGTGGCGGCGCCACCGGTGTTGAGCTGTCAGCCGAACTGCATAATGCGGTGAAGCAATTGCACAGCTATGGTTTTGAAGGCCTGGACAATAGCGCGCTTAACGTGACCTTGGTTGAGGCGGGGGAACGTATTCTGCCTGCATTGCCGCCACGTATTTCTGCTGCGGCGCATCAGGAATTGAACAAGCTGGGTGTACGCGTACTGACCAACACCATGGTCACCAGCGCGGACGCCAAGGGTCTGAACACCAAAGGTGGCGAATTCATTGACGCCGATCTGATGGTGTGGGCTGCCGGTATCAAGGCGCCAGACTTTATGAAAGACATCGCCGGGTTGGAAACCAACCGTATTAACCAGCTGGTGGTAGAGCCAACGCTTCAGACCACGCGCGATCCGAACATTTTCGCCATCGGTGACTGCGCTTCCTGTCCGAAAGAGGGCGGCGGTTTCGTCCCGCCACGTGCGCAATCGGCACATCAGATGGCATCACGTTGCTTTACCAACATTCTGGCGCTGATGAATGGCCAGACGCTGAAGCCGTACGTGTACAAAGACCACGGATCCTTAGTGTCTCTGTCCCGCTTCAGTACCGTTGGCAGCCTCATGGGCAACCTGATGCGTGGTTCAATGATGGTGGAAGGCCGCATCGCGCGTTTCGTCTACATCTCACTGTACCGTATGCACCAGGTCGCTTTGCACGGCTACATCAAAACCGGTCTGATGATGCTGGTCGGTGGTATTAACCGGGTGATCCGCCCGCGTTTGAAAATGCACTAACAGCTTTCGCTATCGACTCTCACCCACGCCGGTTCGCCCGCGTGGGTTTTTTTATGGCCTCTTTCCGCGAAATAGGGCCGTTATGGACTGATTGTTCAGAACAATGTCCTGCATCAATAGGTAAAATTCTTAAGAATCCTCCTAAACACCGGGGGCAACCGTGATTTCCGGCATTTTTGGTCATATTGTCTTATTGCGAGGGTCTGGAACATTGTGCAGACTTTATCTCGTTTACAGACGGCGCGTCGCGCACGCCGTAAACCGGAATACCACGTGCCGCCAATGCGCAAAATAATAAGCGCGGTGCAATGTCGGTAAAGTCCCCGGTACAAATGCGTGGTAACACTTTCAGGAGGATTTCCTGTGAACAAGTCAATGTTAGCTGGTGTGGGTATTGGTATCGCTGCGGCTCTGGGTATTGCTGCGGTAGCCAGTCTTGATGTTTTCTCTTCCGGTCCGCAATACGCGCAAGTCATTGCAGCAACGCCGATCAAAGAAACCATCAAAACTCCGCGTCAGGAATGCCGTAATGTGACCGTGACTCACCGTGCGCCAGTGCAGGATGAAAACCGCCTGGCCGGTTCCGTGTTGGGTGCGGTAGCGGGTGGCGTAATTGGTCATCAGTTCGGTGGTGGTCGTGGACGTGATGTTGCGACGGTCGTCGGCGCGCTGGGCGGCGGCTACGCCGGTAATCAGGTACAGGGGGCGATGCAAAATAACGACACCACCACCAGTACGCAACAGCGTTGCAAAACGGTCTACGACAAATCACAGAAAATGCTGGGTTACGATGTGACCTACAAGATCGGTACTCAGCAGGGCAAGATCCGTATGGATCACGATCCGGGCACCCAGATTCCGCTGGATAAAAGCGGCCAGCTGGTGCTGAATAAAGCCTGATCACAGTTTACGAATTAAGCCCGCGGGCAGTGTTAGTTCTGATCGTTTAACGCAGTTAAGCGAGCGGCATTAATATTGACGCGGGTTTCTGCTATTTATTGCCCGCCATTTTGCCAACAGGCCAATGCTGACGCTATTCTCAGCACTAATGTATCCGTGCGATTTATCCGGGCATACCTTCAATAGTGCAACAGTGTTTGTTATATTATTGTGCAGTTGAGTGGGTGTGGTGGCGTCATCTCACACTGACTCAGTCCAAGCATTTAGTCTCCCGGAGACAGAGATAAAAACATGTTAGATTTTCGCTTTCCGACTGCAATGCAAATGGTACTTAGCGTGGCCGTGGCTGAGAAGCTGGGCGTGCGTGCGACCAGCGCGGTGCTTGCCGCCAGTCTGGAAGCCAATCCCAGTTTTATCCGCAAGCTGATGGTGCCCTTGACCAAAAATGGCATCATTGTTTCGACCCTGGGGCGTAACGGCTCGATTCACTTGGGCCGCCCGGCGGAGCAGATCACCCTGCGAGATATCTATCTGTCAGTTATCGATGATAAACGCATCTGGGCCGCCCGACCGGAAGGGCCGGCGCGTTGCCTGGTCAGTGCCAACGCCTGCTGGTATTTCAAGTCGGTGGTGAACGAGGCGGAAGAGGCATCGCTGGACGTACTGGCACGCCACACGGTGGCAGATGCCTTGGCCGAGCTGGAGCGGGGCGATAAGCGAGCCTGCGCGGCCTATGCAATAGAAGACCTGAAAGACGCAGAGACAGCGGAAAAATAGTCTGCGGTATACGCGGTATAAAAAATAAGACAAAAAAAGCCCGGTTTTTTAAACCGGGCTTTTTTTATGGTAGCGGCTGGAGAATTAGCCTGCCGCTTGTTGCCGTGTCTTACGCGTCACCATACGGCGCAACGTAACGTAGAACACCGGGGTCAGGAACAGCCCGAACAACGTGACGCCCAGCATGCCGGAAAACACCGTGATACCGGTGACGCCACGGACTTCAGCACCGGCTCCGTGTCCCATGATCAGCGGGATAGTCCCGGCGATAAAGGCGATGGAGGTCATGACGATCGGCCGCAGTCGCAGGCGGCAGGCTTCCAGCGCCGCCTCCATAATGCTTTTGCCTTGCAGCTCCAGCTCGCGGGCGAACTCGACGATCAAAATGGCGTTTTTACAGGCCAGGCCCATCAATACGACTAACCCCACCTGGACGAATACGTTATTGTCGCCGCCGGTAAGCCAGACGCCGAACAGCGCCGACAGCATGGTCATGGGGACGATCAAGATCACCGCCAATGGCAACGTCCAGCTTTCATACAGCGCCGCCAGCGCCAGGAATGCCAACAGCACGGCCACCGGGAAGACAATGATCGCCGAATTACCCTGAGTAGACTGCTGATAGCTCAGATCGGTCCACTGAATATTCATGCCGTTCGGCAGGAGTTTGTTAGCCATCACGGTTAATTCACTCATCGCCTGTGAAGAAGACAGCACGCGCGGATCGGCGTCACCAATCAGATCTGCCGCCGGGAAGCCGTTGTAACGGATCACCGGATCAGGGCCGTAAGTGGTGCTGATGCTGACCATACTGCCGATGGGCACCATTTCGCCCTTGTCGTTACGGGTGCGGAGGTTGGCAATGTCTTCCACGCTGTCGCGGAACTGACCGTCAGCCTGCGCCATAACTTTCCAGGTACGGCCGTAACGGTTGAAGTCATTGATATAAGACGAGCCGAGATAGGTTTGCAGTGTGCTGAACAAGGCGTTGAGTGGAACCCCTTGGGCTTTGGCTTTATCACGGTCAATTTTCGCATCCAGCTGTGGAACGTTGGCCTGATAAGACGAGATCGGGAACCCCATGCCCGGTGTTTGCATGATCGCGCCTGACATCGTATTAACCGCGGTTTGCAAAGCCCCATACCCCAGACCGGCACGGTCCTGAATATACAGCGAGTAACCCGAACCCTGACCAATACCGAGGATCGGCGGCGGCATAATGGAGAACGCAAACCCTTCCTGGATCTGCGAGATCTTGGCGTTAATCTCGGCATTAATCTGCGCAGCACTCCGCGTTCGGGTGCTTAATGACTCCAGTGCAAAGAATACGGTGCCGGTGTTAGGCGTATTGGTAAACTGCAACGCATTGAGCCCTGGGAATGACACCGCGTCCGTTACTCCGTCAACACTGAGGCCAATGGCGCTCATTTTGCGAATCACGGCATCAGTACGTTCCAGTGACGCTCCCTCCGGCATTTTCACCCCGCCAATCAGATAAAGCTTATCCTGAGTCGGAATAAAGCCGCCGGGCACAGTTTTAAACATGACCCCAGCAGCACACAACAACAGCACATACACCACAAATACCGCGCCACGTTTGCCCAGCGCACGTGAAACGCCACGTTGATACCGCTGTGAACTATTGGCAAAGAAGCGGTTAAAAGGACGGAACAGCCAACCAAACAGCCGATCAATCAGGCGCGACGGCATGTCTTTCGGCGCGCCGTGCGGCTTCAGCAGCAGCGCTGCCAAAGCCGGCGACAAGGTCAGCGAGTTGATCGCCGAGATCACGGTTGAAATGGCGATAGTGACAGCGAACTGTTTATAGAACTGTCCGGTGACGCCAGACAAGAATGCCATCGGCACGAATACGGCGCACAGAACGACGGCAATCGCAATAATCGGGCCGGATACTTCACGCATTGCCTGATGCGCTGCTGCAAGCGGCGATAAGCCTTCTTCGATATTACGCTCGACGTTTTCCACGACCACGATGGCGTCATCGACCACGATGCCGATAGCCAGGACCAGCCCGAACAGGCTCAGGGTGTTGAGCGAGAAGCCCAACAGATAAAGCGCGGCGAAGGTACCGACGATAGAAATGGGTACCGCCAGCAGTGGAATAATGGATGCTCGCCAGGTTTGCAGGAAGAGAATCACCACCAGCACCACCAGCAACACCGCTTCGAGCAGGGTATCTATCACTGAGCTTATTGAATCACGCACGAACACGGTGGGGTCATACGGTGATTGCCAGCTCATCCCTTCAGGGAAACGGGTCGACAGTTCGGCCATTTTGGCTCGCACCGCATTGGACAATTCGATGGCATTAGCTCCCGGCGCCTGGAAGATGCCGATCCCGACTGCGTCTTTATTATTCAACTGAGCACGTAGCGCGTAGCTGCCTGAACCCATCTCAATGCGCGCCACGTCGCGAAGACGAACCACTTCGCCGTTATCGCCGTTCTTGAGGATAATATTGCCGAACTCTTCTTCGGTCTGCAGGCGGCCTTGCGCATTAATCGAGAGCAAATAGTCGCTGCGAGTCGGCATAGGTTCTGCACCCAGTTGACCCGCGGAAACCTGCACGTTTTGCTCTTGCATGGCGGTGACCACGTCAGACGCTGTCAGCCCGCGCGAAGCGACTTTGTTTGGATCCAACCAGATGCGCATGGCGTATTCACCCGCGCCGAAAATCTGCACCTGCCCGATCCCCGGTAAACGGGCCAGTTCATCCTTGACCTTCAACGTGGCGTAGTTGCGCAGGTAGAGCGAATCGTATTTGCCGGAAGGGGAGACCAGATGCACCACGAGCGTCAGAGCCGGTGACTGTTTCTGGGTGGTTACCCCTTGGCGACGCACGTCTTCCGGCAAGCGTGCTTCGGCCTGCGCCACACGGTTTTGTACCTGTACCTGTGCCTGGTCCGGATCGGTTCCTGGGCGGAATGTCACGGTGGTGACCAGAACGCCGTCTGACCCTGCCACTGACTTCATGTACATCATGTTTTCGACGCCGTTGATCGCCTCTTCCAGTGGGGTGGCGACGGTTTCGGCGATCTCTTTCGGGTTGGCGCCGGGGTATTGGGCACGTACCTGCACGCTTGGGGGCACGACATCCGGGTATTCACTGATCGGCAGCAGAGGGATAGCGATAACGCCGCCGACAAAAATCAGGATCGACAGCACCGCCGCAAAAATCGGTCTATCAATGAAAAAACGGGAAAAGTCCATGGCTCAGGATCCTCTGCTGGGGCTTAGTTAAGCGCGGAGGCGTTGATCGCCACAGTTTTTGCATCGACCGGCATACCCGGCATAAACACTTTTTGCATGCCGTCGACAATGACCCGGTCACCTGCAGACAGGCCCTTTTGCACAATGCGCAGTCCGTCAGCGACCCGACCGATTTCAATATCGCGACGCTGTGCTTTACCGTCTTTATCGACGATATAAACAAACTTGCGGTCTTGGTCGGTCATCACCGATTTGTCGTTAATCAGCATGGCGTTGAACTCGGCACTGCCGGGCATCTGTACGCGTGCAAACAGCCCAGGGGTAAAGCGGCGTTCGGCGTTTTCCAGCAGGGCGCGCATACGGATGGTGCCGGTACCGGCATTAAGCTGGTTGTCGGTGAAATCAACGGTTCCTTGATGCGGATAGCCGTCCTCGCCCACCAACCCGACCTTCACCGGCAGTTTTTCCGCGCGTCGACCATCATTCTGGTAACGCAGAAACGTCGCTTCATCCACGTCGAAATAGACATAGACCTTATCGAGTGACACCAATGTCGTGAGTACGCTGGCACTGTCGCCTGCGGTGACCAGATTACCTGCGGTGATCATCGCGCGACTGGCACGGCCGTCGATGGGCGCTATCACTCGGGTAAAGTCGAGGTTCAGCTGTGCCATATCGAACTGCGCCTGTGCCGCTAAAACGTTGCTTTGTGCTTGAGCGGCGGAGGCTTTGCGTTGTTCCCACACTTCAGTCGAAATCGCTTGGCTGCCAATCAGTTTTTCGGTGCGGCCGGATTCGCTGCGTGCCAGCGCGGCTTGGTTACGTGCTCGCACAAGCTCGGCCTGGGCTTGTTCACGTGCAGCGCGGTAGGTGCGATCGTCAATGGTGAATAGCACCTGGCCTTTTTTCACTTCATCGCCTTCGGTGTAATTAACCTTGTCGATGTAGCCAGAGACACGTGGTCGCAGCTGTACACTTTGCACCGCCTCGATCCGGCCGTTAAAAGCATCCCACTGGCTGATGGGCTTTATTACCACGTCGGCAGTGCTGACGGCCGGTGGTGGGGGAGCCGCATTGTGAGCGACGCTGTTATCACATCCGGCCAGCAGTGCAGCCATCAGTGCAACGGCTGATAGATGTGCGCTGAAACCGAAACCGCGCTGGGGGCTGCGGGGATGGAGCGATGAAGCAGGCTGGCTTGGCATTATTTTTATTTCCAGTAGTAAGTGCGATCAGGCCACACACCCGGCCCTGTTATCCGGGTAACGTCCTGGCCTGAGACCGGCGGCAGAGCAGTTGCACCCGTCCTCGGTACAACGGTTAGGTTTTGAAACACATTGTTGTCACATTAATGTATTAATATCGGGTACATTAATTGGCTGGATTATAGAAGTGCCCCTTCGTTAAATGCAATAATAAAAATTGCATTTAGTGCGAAACTGCTGCAACGTATCCATATCGGGCAGCGGATCTACCTGCCAATGTCATGGGAGCGTCAGCATGAACAGCACGGGTTTTATTACGGATTTGATTGAGTGGATTGATAACAATCTGGAAGAGAAGCTGGATATCAATACTGTGGCGGGCCGCGCCGGGTATTCCAAATGGCATTTGCAGCGAATGTTCAAACGCCAAACTGGCTATGCGCTGGGGGAATATATCCGTATGCAGAAGCTGAGGGTCTCGGCAGAGCGTCTGGCTAACAGCGGGGAGCCGATCGTCAGCGTGGCGATTTCACTCGGCTTCGACTCGCAACAATCTTTCAATCGCAGTTTTAAACGCCACTACGGTCAAACACCGGGTGACTGGCGCCGTGCCGTGATGCAGCCATCTATGGCGGCTAGCCGCACGCACTGAGGCGGATTGCAGACAAAAAGAGCCTGAACTTGCGTCCAGGCTCTTTCTTTAAGAGATGGCGCTGAGGGAGGGCTTGATTCGCTGCGCTCCTTTGGCGGTCCAAAACGCATGCGTTTTGTCGAACCCTGTCGAGGATTCTCGCCCCCCCCGGTCCGTATAACATGCAAAAAAAAGCCTGGACGTTAATCCAGGCTCTCTCTTTCAAATATGGCGGTGAGGGAGGGGTTCGAACCCTCGATACACTTACGCGTATACACACTTTCCAGGCGTGCTCCTTCAGCCACTCAGACACCTCACCGTATTTTGTCGTTGCGTACTCACTGCTGCAACGGGGCGGTACTATAGGGAGAGCGAGCGATCCGGTCAAGCAGAATTTCTGCGTTTTGGTGCGTCCGCTTAACCTGTGTTCGCTTTGCTGAAAACTGCGGCAAACCGCATGGGCGGAGGATCCCCCCATCAGAATTCCCTGTAATGCAGACAACAAAAAAGCCTGAACTTTCGTTCAGGCTTTCTCTTTAAAATATGGCGGTGAGAGAGGGCTTGATTCGCTGCGCTCACCCTGCGGGCCGCCTTTGGCGGTCCAAAACGCATGCGTTTTGTCGAACCCGGTCGAGGGTTCTCGCCCCTCTCGGTCCGTATAACATGCAAAAAAAAGCCTGGACGTTAGTCCAGGCTCTCTCTTTAAAATATGGCGGTGAGAGAGGGGTTCGAACCCTCGATACACTTTCGCGTATACACACTTTCCAGGCGTGCTCCTTCAGCCACTCAGACACCTCACCGTTTTACTTCATCGCTAACGCATTGCGTTGTCGACGGGCGCTAATGTAGGAGAATCTGATCCCAGCGTCAACCCTCTTGTGACATAACCATGACTGTTTAGCTAAACTTGCAGCAATTTGCTGATTTCCCGAGCGATAGACAGCCGGATGGCGCAGATTTTCAAGATGATTTCGGGGCTAAATTATCTTTAAGACTATTATTTGTACATTTCACTGTGGGTTAGCTCAATATACCAGCAATGGCATTGGCTCTGGTGCTGATATATGCATTAATACTGGATTATTAGTCATATGTGTCGCTAAATGGAAGGGTGCTGACGTGGGGTTTTGGCAAGGAATATCACACCCCGCGCAGGTTGCCGGGCATTGCACTGGCGATAACACAGACAGGGACTGATCTATCAAATAATAATGCAGCAGAGGTTCACTTTGACTTCATCGGACTCCACAACGGCGGCGCCGCAGCGTCATGCCATCCCCCCGGGTGCCGGGGCACTGTTTTTTATCCAAATCTTCGCCACGCTGGGTTTTGCCGTGTTGTACTCCACGCTGGTGCTTTATGCCACCAAGCGTCTGGGTTTCAGCGAAGGCAACGCCAACGCCATGATGGGCGTATTTGGTGCGTTCAACTATGGGTTGCATATGTTTGGGGGCTACCTGGGCGGGCGTTTCCTCAGTAACCGCAACTTATTCGTGTTGGGTATGGTGCTACAGGTGATCGGCTGCGCGTTGATCGCAGTGGCAGGCGTCTGGGGCCTTTACTGGGGATTGGCGATGTTCCTGACCGGCAGCGGGCTGAACGTCACTTGCATTAATATGATGTTGACCCAGCGCTTTAAGCCGGACGACGATCGACGTGAAGCGGCCTTTTTGTGGAACTACGCCGGGATGAACCTGGGGTTCTTTGTCGGCTTTACCGTAGCCGGCTATTTCCAACTGACCGAAAATTATCGCGCGCTGTTCCTGTTTGCTACCCTGGGTAATGCGGCGGCGATTATCGTTGCCGTCAGCCGCTGGCGCATCCTGGCCGATCTCAACACGCCACTGCACGATGCCACTCGTTCACAGTACCGCTGGCGCATGTTGGTCGGGTTAGCCGTGTTGGTGCTGCTGGTGCCGATCATCCGCGTAATGCTGACCCATGCGGAGTTCAGTGGTCATTTTGTTATTGGCCTCGGTGCGTTGATTTTCCTGATGCTGTGTGTGGTTACGTTACGTCATCATCCGCGTGATGAACGTCGTCGGATGACTGCGTATCTCATTTTGGCGCTGGGTTCTCTGGTCTTTTGGGCGCTGTATCAGTTGGCCCCGATGGGGTTAATGCTGTTCTCCGAACACAATATCAACCTGAACGTTTATGGTATTCAGGTGGCACCTCAGTGGATTCAGAACATCAATACGCTGGTGATCGTGGTGGGCGGACCCTTGATGGCCTGGTGGTTTAATCGCCTGCGAGCACGTGGTTGCAAGATTGATATCCCAATGCAGTTCTCCGGTTCGCTGTTCTGCATCGGGCTGGGCATGCTGGTGCTGCCGCTAGGCATCAGCCTGGCCGGTGGTGATGGGTTGGTGGCGTTTAAATGGATTGTCATCAGCTATGTGTTGCAGAGCATTGGCGAACTGATGATTTCACCGATCGGCTACGCGATGATCGGCAAACTGGCGCCACCGCGTTATCAGGGCGTAATGATGGGATGCTGGATGATGGTTACCGGCGTTGCCTCGGTATTGGCTGGTTACGTCTCCGGACTAATGCCTGAGAACAGTGGCAGCACCCCTGCGCTGACCAACCCCGGTTACAGCGAGGTGTTCAGCGCGTTGGGTTGGGGAGCCTCAGGCGTTGGGGTGGTGATGTTAATCTTGATCCCACTGTTACGGCGGTTAATACGGCACGACGCTCCTGTTGCAGCCTGAGATCCTGCAGTCTAAAAAACAGCCCCACTGGTCGGGGCTGTTTTCATTTTGGGCTTTAACACTTGCATCTGGCAGCGAATCGCGGAAGTCTGGTTGCAAATACATAAAAACAGACAGGAGCTGTGCAGATGGACATCCTTTTTTATCACCCTTTCTTTAATGCCCAGGAATGGATAGCAGGTATATCGCAACGTTTGCCGCAGGCGAGGGTGCGCGCCTGGCAACCGGGCGACGATCGCCCGGCGGATTACGCATTGGTGTGGCGACCGCCGCACGAGATGTTGGCTCACCGTGGAGCCCTAAAAGGGGTCTTTGCACTGGGAGCGGGCGTCGACGCTATCTTGGATCAAGAGCGCCAGCATCCCGGTACTCTGCCGGCAGGTGTGCCGCTGGTACGTCTTGAGGATACCGGCATGGCACAACAGATGCAGGAATATGCACTGAGTTACGTGTTGCGTTATTTCCGCCGTTTTGACGAGTATCAATTGCTACAGCAGCAGCAGGAGTGGCGGCCGCTCGATCCTCATCAACAGGATCACTTCACTATTGGCATCCTCGGTGCCGGGGTGTTGGGGAAAAGCGTGGCGCAGAAGCTAACGGCGTTTGGTTTTAACGTGCGTTGCTGGAGCCGCAGCCCAAAACAGATCGACGGCGTGCAGAGCTTTGCTGGAGCAGAGCAGCGCGCCGCGTTTTTAGATGGTGTGCAATTGCTGATCAATCTCTTGCCCAATACGCCGGAGACCGCCGGGATCCTCAATCAACAACTGTTCGCGCACTTGGCTCCAGGGGCTTATTTGATTAACCTGGCTCGCGGTGCGCATCTGGTTGAAGATGATTTGTTGCAGGCGCTGGAGCAAGGTCAACTGGCCGCCGCTACGCTGGATGTGTTCGTCAACGAGCCACTGCCACAGACGCATCCGTTCTGGCGTCATCCGCGTGTCACCATTACCCCGCATATTGCTGCCATCACGTTGCCGGAAGTGGCAATGGATCAGATAGCGGCAAACATCCTCGCGCTTGAGGCCGGGCAAGTGCCTGCCGGGTTGGTGGATGTGGAACGTGGCTACTGATCTTTCGGTGATGCACCTGCTAAGCTAAATATAAGAAACCGCCGCCTGCTGTTGTACTCCAGGCAGGCCGCCCAGAAGGAGAAGCAATGTACCCCGTTGATTTACATATGCACACCGTTGCCAGCACCCACGCCTACAGCACGCTGCATGATTACATCGTCGAAGCCCAGCAAAAGGGCATCAAACTTTTCGCCATCACCGATCACGGCCCGGATATGGCCGATGCACCGCATTATTGGCACTTTATGAACATGCACGTGTGGCCGCGTCTGGTGGATGGCGTGGGCATACTGCGCGGTATCGAGGCCAACATCAAAAATCTGCAGGGCGATATCGACTGCACCGGTCCGATGCTGGATAAAATCGACGTGATTATCGCCGGTTTCCACGAGCCGGTGTTCGCACCGCAGGATAAAGCGGCCAATACTGAAGCGATGATTGCCGCGATGGCACAGGGAGATGTGCATATTATCAGCCACCCCGGTAACCCAAGATACCCGATTGATATTGCGGCGGTGGCGGCGGCGGCGGCGAAGTACGACGTGGCGCTTGAGCTGAATAACTCGTCGTTCACCCATTCGCGCAAGGGCAGCGAAGACAACTGCCGTGCGATTGCAGCCGCGGTGCGTGATGCCGGCGGCTGGCTGGCGTTAGGCTCGGATTCACACATAGCTTTCTCGCTCGGCGGTTTTGAACATTGCGAGCGCATTATTGCTGAGGTGGAATTCCCGCAGGAACGTATCCTTAACGTCAGCCCACGGCGTCTGTTGGACTTTCTCGAGCGGCGTGGCAAGCCGGCGATTGCGGAACTGGCCGATTTGTGACATCGTCCCGGCAAATTTTTCCGTATTGTATAAGGCATTATCATGAATGAGTTTTCCGTTGTTTGCCGCGTGCTGGGTACGCTGTTTTACCGTCAGCCGCAGGATCCGCTGTTGGTGCCGCTGTTCACGCTGATCAAAGAAGGCAAACTGAAACAACACTGGCCGTTGGAGCAGGATGAATTGCTGGTACGTCTGCAACAAGGTTGCGATGTCAATCAACTGTCCACTGATTTCAACGCGATGTTTGTCGGCAGTGAATGCAGTGTCTCGCCTTACCGCTCTGCCTATGTTGAAGGGGCGTCTGAAGCAGAAGTGCGTACATTCTTGCAGCAACGCGGTATGCCGCTGAGCGAAGCACCCGCTGATCATTTCGGTTCTTTGCTGTTGGCGGCTTCCTGGCTGGAAGATCAGTCACAGGAAGACGAAGTGCAGGCGCAAATTACGTTGTTTGACGAGTACCTGTTGCCGTGGTGCGGTCGTTTCCTCGGCAAAGTAGAAGCTCATGCCACCACCGGCTTTTACCGGACGTTGTCGCTGTTGGCTCGCGAGTCTATCCAGGCAATGCGTGACGAACTGGCAGAATACGAACAGGAAGACGAGCAGCCGGGTGAAGAGGACGAACAGCCTTAACACCCGCTGGCCGGCTTGCACTTAAGGGTGAAGCCGGCTTTTCCTCCCTCGCCAATGTCTTGCTACACAGGTTTTCATCCCCCATACGTAAATTGACAAAAAATCCCCTAATCTGACGGTTTACCGGCGGTCTGGGCTTCATATGCCTGCGCCTCGTTTCCTACGCAAAGGGGTGATTATGAAAAATAACTGGATGCAACAGATCCAATCGATGATTGGGCAAAAGGCCGGTTCAATTGGCGGGTCAGAAGGTATCGGCAAACTGCTGGCCCCAACCGCGTTGGGGGGCCTTGTCGGTGTCTTATTGGCGAATAAGTCTTCACGCAAGCTGGTGGGGAAATTCGGCAAGAACGCGTTGATTATTGGCGGCAGCGCAGCGGTGGGGGCGGTGCTGTGGAATAAATACAAACAGCGGGTGAAAGAAACGCATCAGAGTGAACCGCAGTTTGGTTTGCAGACCACGCCGGTGGACTTGCGCGCCAAGCGTTTGGTGCAAGCCTTAGTATTTGCCGCCAAGAGTGATGGCCATATTGATGCGGAAGAAAAACTCGCCATCGATCACAGCCTGGAACAATTGCAGGTAGGCGAGGAAGCGCAAAAATGGGTGCAAGAAGCTATCGATCAACCGTTGAACCCGGACCTGATCGCCCAAAGCGTGAAAAATGAAGACGAAGCACTAGAAGTGTATTACCTGAGCTGCATGGTGATCGACGTCGATCACTTTATGGAGCGCGGTTATCTTGACGCTTTGGCGCAGTCGTTGAAGATCCCGGCGGATGTTAAGCAGGGCATTGAAAACGACGTTAATGAGAAAAAACGCGAGCTGGCATAGCGCCGCTTGGCAAGCCGGGGGGAATCGTGTCACTCTTGCCGTAATCAAGGTAAGCGGATGATTTAGCAATGATGACACCCCCTAAGGCAGAGAAACGTCCTTATCCTATCACTACGCACGGCGACACGCGTGTTGATGACTATTATTGGCTGCGCGACGATGAGCGCGCAGACCCGCAGGTGCTGGATTATCTGCAGGCGGAAAATGCCTTTACTGACGCGGCATTGAAACCGCAACAGGCGTTACGCGAAACGTTGTATGAAGAGATGGTGGCACGTATTCCTCAGCAGGAACATTCGGTGCCTTACGTCAGACACGGCTACCGCTATCAGACGCGTTTCGAACCCGGCAATGAATATGCCATTTACGTCCGTCAGCCCGAGGCAGAAAACGCACATTGGGATACGCTGATTGACGGTAATCAGCGTGCCGAGCAGCGCGAGTTTTATACCTTAGGTGGGCTGGAAGTCAGCCCTGACAACCAACAGCTAGCGGTTGCAGAAGATTTTCTCTCTCGTCGACAGTACGACATTCGTTTCAAAAACCTCAGCAACGATACCTGGGCTGACGAAGTGTTGGAAAACACGTCCGGTAGCTTTGAATGGGCCAACGACTCGTCCACCCTGTATTACGTGCGTAAACATGCCAAAACGCTGTTGCCTTACCAAGTATATCGCCACGTGGTTGGTACGGATCCACAGCATGACACGCTGATCTACGAAGAGCTGGATGACACCTTCTACGTCGGGCTGGAAAAAACCACCTCCGAACGTTTTATTTTGATCCACCTCAGCAGTACCACCACCTCGGAAATCCTGTTGTTGGACGCCGATCGCGCCGACAGCACACCGCAGGTGTTTGTGCCGCGCCGTAAGGATCATGAATACGGTATCGATCACTATCACCAGCATTTCTATATCCGTTCTAACAAGGACGGCAAAAACTTCGGTCTGTATCAAAGCGAACAGGCAGACGAAGCGCAGTGGCAGACGCTGATTGCCCCACGCATTGAAGTGATGTTGGAAGGCTTTAGCCTGTTCCGTGACTGGCTGGTGGTGGAGGAGCGTAGCGAGGGCCTGACCCAACTGCGCCAAATTCACTGGCAGAGCGGTGAAGAGAAACGTATTGCCTTCGACGACCCGACCTACACAACCTGGTTGGCGTACAACCCTGAGCCAGAAACCGAGCTGTTGCGTTATGGCTACTCTTCGATGACCACACCGACCACGTTGTATGAGCTCAATCTCGACAACGGTGAGCGCGTGATGCTCAAACAGCAGGAAGTGAAAAACTTCACCCCGGAAAATTACCGCAGTGAGCGGCTATGGGTGAAGGCGCGTGATGGTGTCGACGTGCCGGTTTCACTGGTTTATCGCCACGATAGCTTTGTACATGGTAGCAACCCACTGATGGTGTATGGCTACGGCTCATACGGCAGCAGCATGGATCCCGCCTTCAGCGCCAGCCGGTTAAGCCTGTTGGACCGCGGTTTTGTCTTTGTTCTGGCACATATTCGCGGTGGTGGGGAACTGGGGCAATTGTGGTATGAAGATGGCAAACTGTTCAAAAAGCAGAATACCTTTAACGATTTTATCGACGTGACAGAAACGTTGATCGCCCAAGGTTACGGTGACGCTAAACGGGTGTTCGCCATGGGCGGCAGTGCGGGTGGATTGTTGATGGGTGCAGTGATCAATCAGGCGCCCCAGTTGTTTAATGGCATTGTGGCGCAGGTGCCGTTTGTCGACGTGGTTACCACGATGCTGGACGAATCTATTCCGCTGACGACCGGGGAATACGACGAATGGGGCAACCCAAATGAACCCGCGTATTACGACTATATCAAGCAATACAGCCCGTACGATCAAGTGAAGGCGCAGGATTATCCGCATATGCTGGTCACCACCGGGCTACATGATTCCCAGGTACAGTATTGGGAGCCGGCCAAGTGGGTTGCCAAGCTGCGCGATCTAAAGACCGACGATCGCCAGTTGTTGCTGTATACCGATATGGATTCAGGGCACGGCGGCAAGTCTGGGCGTTTCAAGGCCTATGAAGACATTGCGCTGGAATACGCCTTTATTCTGGCGTTGGCGGAGTAACCTTCAGGCGGGCAGCGAGTGCTGCCCGTTTTTTCAGCCGATCAGATAGTATTTCAGCGTGTGCTTCATGTCTGGGCTGAGATCTTCGATGGATTTCAGCATCCAACGCAAATAGCCTGGATCTTCCTGCGCGATCCTGTCTATTTCCTGCCCACGATACTTACCGAACTTAAATTTCTTCAGCAGCACCGGCTGTTCAGTGATTTGCGCCATTTGCTCCGGCGTCCAACCTGAATCCTTGATAATGCGTTGCAGCAATGCGGCGGTCACATAACAATCATACAGTGCCCGATGTGGGTACAATGTGGTGTCTTGCGGCAGTTGCACGTCCAGGTTCAGCGCATAGCGCAGATATTGGTTGCCGTATTTGATGTCTGGGTACAGAGTCCGCGCCAGCTTCATGGTGCATATCCAGGCACCGTTCATTTCCGGCAATACGCCGCGATCAAAAGCCGCATTGTGCGCAACATAGTAGGAACTGCCCAAATAGCGCCCGATTGCCACTGCGATACGCGGTTTCCCTTCAACCATTTGCTCGGTGATATGGTGAATGGCCATTGCATCAATGCTAATGGGGCGGTCGGGGCTGACCAGGTCACTCATTGGGTTGGCGATTTGTCCGTCGATCAGATCAACAGAGGCCACCTCTACCACGCCGCCTTCCAGCCCGCAGGTTTCAGTGTCTATTACACGTAAATTCATGATTTCCTCAGGGTGACTGCACAGGTTTAGCTTAACTGGCAGACGCGGCTATGCCAACCGTTGAAAGGGGGCAATTTCAGGCAATAAAAAACCCGCCATGGCGGGTTTAACTACGGTTAGAAGTTCGCTTACTCGCCGGAAGTCTGGCCTTTCTTAGCGCGTTTGTCTGCGCGTTTCTCTGCGGGGGTTTTCAACGGCTTCTTCTTCGCATTTTTTTTGCTATCCATTCCCTTACTCATGATGGCCTCTCAGTTACCTATGGTTGGGTGGGTTGCTCAACCATTAACCTCCTTATGCCTAATGGATGCAAGCATGAAAGCAGCTGATTTAACTAATTGGTTGTTTATCTGCGTAATTTTGTTTCTGATGAAGGGCTGCTTTAAAATTATGATATGTTATAATATAACAATTAAGTAATAACCGGAGAGCGCAATGAACGTTGTGACCTTGTTAAACCCGCAGCAGCTTTTGGCTATGCCGGAGTCTGATTACATGAATCCGGCGCAGCGGGCATTTTTCCGCCAACGCTTGCTGGACGAGCAACAAAAACTGTTGCAGCACATTGATGCGCTGAAGCGGGATATCGACAGCGGTGAAGTGTCCGGTGACGAAGCAGACAAAGCTGCCCGCGAAGAGGATTTGCGGCTGTTATTCCGCCAGTTGGATCGTGAAAGCCGTCTGCTGCCGAAAATTAGCGCAGCGCTAACGCGTTTGTATAACGGCGAATACGGCTATTGCCGTGAAAGCGGAGAGCCTATTGGTTTGGCACGTTTGTTGTTGCGGCCAACAGCGGAACTAAGCATTGAAGCAAAAACTGCGCAGGAAATGCGCGAACCGCATTTGCGTAAAAGAGGTTAAGTTTGCGTCTGGTTCTCTACGACCTGCCGTTATTTTGCCGGCAGGTCGTATTCATTTTAAGCAAACGAACCATAACTTGTTGGGTAGGGTAGGAGTTTTCGGGTTTTACCGTTGACCAAATGGGCGGCTTCAGCTTTTATGAGGGGATGACCCACTGAGAGACGGAAGCGCCATGGAACAATTACGAGGTTTGTACCCGCCGTTAGCAGCATATGACAGCGGTTGGCTGGACACTGGAGATGGCCACCGGATCTACTGGGAGCTGAGCGGAAACCCGAACGGCAAGCCAGCGGTCTTTATCCATGGTGGCCCGGGCGGCGGCATTTCGCCTTATCACCGCCAGCTGTTCGATCCCCAGCGCTACAAGGTGTTACTGTTCGATCAGCGCGGCTGTGGCCGTTCCAAGCCGCATGCCAGTCTGGATAACAATACTACCTGGCATCTGGTGCAGGACATTGAACGGCTGCGCGAAATGGCCGGAGTGGATCAATGGTTGGTTTTTGGTGGTTCATGGGGTTCTACGCTGGCCTTGGCCTACGCGCAAAGCCATCCACAGCGTGTCAGCGAAATGGTGCTGCGCGGTATCTTCACCCTGCGTAAGCAAGAGCTGCATTGGTATTATCAGGACGGCGCTTCGCGCTTCTTCCCGGAAAAATGGGAACGCGTGCTGTCGATTCTTTCAGCGGAAGAGCGCAAGGACGTGATTGCGTCTTATCGCCAGCGCCTGACGTCAACGGACCCTCAGATCCAACTCGAGGCGGCTAAGCTGTGGAGCGTGTGGGAAGGGGAGACCGTCACCTTGTTGCCAAGCAGTGAGTCGGCTTCCTTTGGTGAGGATGACTTTGCGCTGGCCTTTGCCCGCATTGAAAACCACTATTTCACTCATCTGGGTTTCCTGGACAGCGACGATCAGCTGCTGCGTAACGTCCCGTTGATCCGCCATATTCCAGCAGTGATTATTCACGGCCGCTACGATATGGCCTGTCAGGTGCAAAACGCCTGGGATCTGGCGAAAGCGTGGCCAGAAGCCGAGTTGCATATCGTCGAGGGTGCGGGGCACTCCTTTGATGAGCCGGGCATCCTGCATCAGCTGATGTTGGCGACCGATAAGTTTGCCGGCAAATGACCAAAAGCCCGCCATAAAGGCGGGCTTTATTATTTGGATTTCGGTTCGTACGGCAGACGTGAATACTTGTGTGATTCAACACGGTAGTGCGCCACCCGTTCGCGGAAGTAGTCACGCAGATGCGCTGGCTGTTCGCGTTCGACCATTTCCGGGATTACCGGCATGTTATAGCGTTCTTTGAACGCCACGCCAGACGCCGCGAGATCAACGTTCACCTTGTCCATCTCTTCTTTGGAAAGCTCTGCCAGATTGTAACCCACCGTATTCTCCTTACTTGTTACCGCATTGGATCAGCGCAGAAGGTAATGCACCGAGAGGCACTTGGCAAGCCCGAAGCGCAGAGGGGGATATCCGCAGATAATAACGTAGGATACGGAAGATTATTTATTGCACCAATGGCAATGCAATCTATTTATTTTTTCAAATAAGAATGATTCGTTTTTTGATTAAATGTACGGATGTAAATAGTTATCATAATAATTTAAACATATAACAGAAAATAAATTACGTATTGATTTTTAATCAATTTAAAATTAAATCCTTGATGATGTAAATCAAGTGTTTTTATTTTGTTTTTACCAAGGCATAATGCGGAAAAATTAAGTTGATACCTGCAAAATAAAGGAATGATTATGCTGACGCCTGAAATGACCAAGAAGCTGAACGAGCAACTGAACCTGGAGTTTTACTCCGCGAACTTGTACCTGCAAATGAGCGCATGGTGCAGCGATAAAGGCTTTGAAGGCGCCGCCGCATTCCTTAAAGAACACTCTCAGGAAGAGATGCAGCACATGCAACGTCTGTTCGAATACCTGAGCGACACAGGCGCTTTGCCACTGCTGGGTACCATTGCTGCGCCGCCCGTTGAATTTGCATCCCTGGCTGACGTATTCCAGCAAACTTACGAGCATGAGCAACTGATTACCCGCCAGATCAACGAGCTGGCGCACGCGGCAATGTCTGCGCATGATTACTCTACCTTTAACTTCCTGCAGTGGTATGTTGCTGAACAGCACGAAGAAGAGAAGTTGTTCAAATCCGTGCTGGATAAACTGGCGCTGGTGGGCAATAGCGGCAACGCACTGTTCTTCATCGATAAAGATTTGAAGAAAATGGGTGCAGCTGGCGAGAACGGTAACGGTCAGGTCTAATTATTGTTGTTAAAAACCGCGTCCCGGTCTGCCCGGTGCGCGGTTTTTTTATGCCCTGTAGTTGTCGTGGCTTTACAGCGATATGTGCTACTGGATCGCAAAATGCCAGTGTTCTGCTCGACTTGCTGAATGGCACTCGTTATCATTTGACGTGATACGCTACAGGGATGGTAGAGAGTTAAAACAGTGGGTTATCATAATCCTATTCTTCTTCTGTTTACCCGTGGCGCAATCATCTGCGGTGGGTTGGGGCTGCTGATACATCGCCCATGCGGTTAGCCTTAACCCTTATTACCCTCGATTATTGCTTTAAGGGATATCACTGTGATCGGTAAAATTCGTTCTTCTTATCGCCTGCTTTCCACCATTTTTGTGCTGTTTGTTGGTTTGTCTTCACAGCAGGCTTTAGCACATGCTCATTTGAAAGTTGAAACACCGGCAGCAGATGCCAGCGTGAGTCCGGCACCGAAAGTGCTGACGCTGAACTTCTCTGAAGGTATTGAGCCTAGTTTTAGCGGCATTAAAATCACCGGGCCGAACAACGCTGAAGTGAAAACCGGTAAATTGCAGCTCGACGCGAACAACAATACCCAGGTCAACCTGCCTATCGAAGGTGAGCTGGCTGCCGGTAAATACAACGTTAATTGGCACGTAGTCTCGGTCGACGGTCATAAAACCAAAGGCCAGTACAGCTTCACCGTAAACTGATCCATGAGTCTGGCGACCCTGTTTGTCCTGTGTCGCTTTGTGCACTTTGCGGCGGTGATGCTGATGTTTGGCACCAGCCTATTCACCGCCTTATTGTCGCCGCAGCGCCTTTCCCCGTATCTCAACCGTGATGTGCGTCCCTTGTTGGTCTCTTGCACCTGGCTTGCCGGGCTTTCCGCCGTGGCATTATTGGCTATTCAAGCCGGGCAGATGGGGGACGGTTGGGCCGATACCTGGCGCCTGGAGGTTTGGTGGGCGGTGCTGGGTACGACCTTCGGCGAAGTCTGGCGTTGGCACCTGGGCATTTCATTACTGGCACTGCTGAGCCTGTGGCTGGCAGAACCGCGTCGTACACAACTCTTGGCACTGCTTTCTACATTATTACTGGTTAGCATGGCGTTTATCGGCCATGCGGCAATGCATGAGGGAATACTCGGTGTCCTGCACCGTTTTAACCACGCATTGCACCTGTTGGCAGCCGGTTACTGGTTTGGCAGCCTGCTGCCGTTGTTGGTCTGCCTGCGTTATCTGGCCCAACCGCAGAGCCGCAGCGATGCTATCACCACGCTAATTCGTTTTTCACGCTGGGGCCACCTGGCGGTAGCGCTAGTGGTGTTAACCGGTGTGATTAACAGTTTGATTATTCTCGGCAGTTGGCCGTTGAACGTGGACTCCCCATACCAACGCCTGCTGTTGTTCAAAACCGCATTAGTGGCGCTGATGGTGATGGTCGCACTGGCTAACCGCTATGCCATCGTCCCAGCGATGAGCAGCATGCCACGGCTGGCACAGCGTGGGCTGGTACTCGCCTGTTGGACTGAGGTGGGTTTGGGGGCGGGTGTACTGCTGCTGGTCAGTTTATTTGCAACTTATGCGCCGGTGTAACATTCCGGCTTGCCGGATGCCCCCCAACTGCGGGAAAATTGAATCAAATAGCAACCTTAAGGCCATAACATGAAATCGGTATTACTTGGCATGACGCTGCTGGCAACCGCGACCGGTGCGCTGGCGGCAGACCAACTGGTTAACATCACCAAACTGGAATACGGTAAGCAGTGGGCGTTCACCAAAGAAGAAGTGACGCTTCAATGCCGCAGTGGCGGCGCACTGTTCGTACTCAACAACAGCACACTGATGCAGTATCCGCTCAATGCTGCCGCAGAGGCGCAGGTGAAAGCAGGGCAGCAGCGTGCCCAGCCGCTGGATGTCATCCTGCTGGATGACGCCGCCAACCCCGGTAAGAAAATGAGTGTTGAGCCGTACCGTGAACGTGCCGAGAAGCTCTGCGCTAACTAATCGCTTATCCCACAATGGCTTAGTTTGAGACAACTCTGTGATGAAAAATTGTGCGGAATTAATTTCTTCATGAAACTATCACCGAGCCTGTGCTGGCTGGCAAAAATAGCGCGGTAAGCTACTCTTAAAGTGCACGGCTGAACAAGCTTTGCACAAAATGCCAACTTTTAGCGCACGGCTCTCTCCCAAGAGCCATTTCCCTAGACCGAATATAGGAATCGTATTCGGTCTTTTTTTAATCTGTTGATTTCAAAGTATTTATTTTGATTTTTCCGAAAATGTCCGAATTATGTCCGAATTTCTATATCCGGTCTTTTACAGCATCACGTACTCTTTCCCCCGCGTATCGAGGTATTTACCCGTCATAATTTCGGATTTATGCCCCAGCAATTTCTACGCAAATTCCTTCCCTTTTTTCTTCTCATATAACCGCCCAGTCAGGCTTTGGATCTCGTGGAATGTCGGCGGATTTCCGTCAAATCCTCATCGAGGGACTATTGCCGGGTCGCGTTTCCAGGGCATTATGCAAAGCTCTGCACACCAAATCAGTATCGGCAATTAATGAGAGAGCTGAACCGATAATTCGGCGTGCACACAAATCAACGACAAGTGCGAGATAGCACCATTTATCCTGCACACGAATAAAACTGATGTCGACACACCAGGCGCGGTTTGGTGCGGCGGGGTTAAACTGTCGGCTCAATAAGTTGGTAAGGCCGGGCTGTTGTCATCGTTTATCCGAGAACGATATTTAACGTGCTAGCCGCTTGTCAACCCGCATCCCTGAATCAGGCGTCGCGCCAGCCATCGACCGGCATCAACCCTGCTCTGGTATAACATCTGGCTGAGCGTCCGACTGCCTGCGGCACCACGACTGAGAGCATGGAATGCTCTTACTCGGCTCCGTAACTCGACTTGCCGTACATCAATGGGGTGTTTCATCTGAGCGTAATAACGCTGCGGTGAACACCGAATAAATGACAGAGGAGCCATATAGGTCACTTTGTTTTCAGCCGTGTGATTAGCGCGAAAATTTTTCGGAAATTTCGCTCATCAGCACGACAGCCCGTTTATTATCTCTTTTTCCGTCTCAAGACGTTTTATTTGCGCTTTAAGCTGCTGAATGCACGTTGCTCAGGCGTAATGGTATTCCCAGTTGGTTCGAGCCCCTGAAGCTGTTGCCTGTAAAATCGTATCCACTTAAGTAAATGGTCGGGATTGAGCCGGATCGCCTGAGCGATTTCCCTGACATCGCGCTGGTATTTGACAACCTGTTCGATGGCTTCGAATTTAAACTTTGGAGAAAATGTATGTTTGGTACGACGAGTTTTGAACATGCAATCACCTAATGTTCACTGTTTTAACATTAACAGGATTTAGAGGTGTCCTGAATTACCGAACCACAACAAATCATGGAGATAACACTGCAGTTACTGGGGGAGATAGCTCGCCGGCTCTTGTAATGGTATGGGGGATATATTATGAGACGCTGGGCTTTAGTGACAAATGACGTTGTTGAAAACATCTTCCTATGGGGGATTAGGTGTATATAAACATGATGGGGAAATCGTCGTTATTGAATATGCTAAAAATAGCATAGCTTATCCGGGATATCTGTATGATGGTAAGGCACTCTTCAGTGCCATAATTGACGTCTAAAGAGCTGAATGAAACTGATAGACAAAAAATACAATCGATTATCGTAATAAAAATTTATTGATGGTTCAAGTTTTCCCAAATAGAATTTTTCTATAAGATACCGTATGTCTTGATATGACAAGTGATGCTGAAAAAATCGTTGGTGAAATGGAGAAAGTATCGGGTGGTTATTTAACTGGAGTAATATGGGGGTATGTTAAGAGATGGCTTGAAAAAACAATGGGTTATGATGCAGGCCATTAGGCCTGCATATGATAATAATTATTCACTCAACTCCCTTAGTTTCTCTGTTACAGAAATAATAGTACAATTCTGCAAACAGTCCTGACTATCAACTTTTAATATTGATTTATCAGGGTTTTCGTTATTAAATTTAAACTTGTAACGCATTTCTTTTCTCAATGAATCGGAGAATCCTACTATCGCCCAGGGGATTTGAATCGATGGGGCCCCAACTTCGTCATATTTTGTTCTGGCAAAAACATTCCATACAGGGCTGGATATATCAAAAACTAAATAGCCATCATAGTCTTTAGTGATTTTTTCTTTGATAGCAGTTTTCAATACAACGACTTCCTGATTGTATTGCCCTACAAAATTGGTATTAATAAAATTTATGCAACTAGTGAGTGCAAAAGCAGTACAGAACGATAACGCTATTTTTTTGATATTGAACTTATTTGTTAGGCTGGACAAGCCAAAGATCATTACGGAACCAATGCATAAGTAAAGACTTACTAAAGAACGATAGGAAACCCAATCCTCCTCTATTATTAGGTTTGGCGAAAAACTTCCTATGATAATCAGTAAAGAAAGCACAACCTTTTGCGAACCGTTTTTCTGTTTGTAAATAAGAAAAATTGACGAAACGAATAAGAAGAGTGAGATTAGGAAGTAAAGGTTATCATGGAATATGACATAGTTTGATATGGAGTCATGTAGTGGTTTGTCTAAAAACCAGATTACTTTTTCTTTAACTGACTTTGCTAACGTGCTTCTCTGGAAGCTTTCACCGTAGATAAATTCAGGTAGTGATTTAGACAGTATTAATGAAGTTAACATGCCAGAAATTATCATAATGGCACTTTTAATTATTTTCTTATAGTCTATATCATTATTGTTTAGGCAGTTATCTATCAGCATAAACAAAGAGAAAGCCATACCTGTTGGTTGATATATTGAAAAGGATAAAGCAATAAAAAGAAAAGAAAGTGTGATTCGAAGGTATGGATTTAATTTCTCACAGTGATTCAATGCAGAATAAGAAATCCCGGCTAACAATATTGACGTGACATATGGGAAGCAAGTTGCCCATGCTCCAAACAAGACAATAGGTGGGAGGCAACAAAGCAACAAAGGTGTTAATACCCATGAAAGAACTCCCCCAGGGAAATTGGTTCTTTTAAGGAAAAAGTAAAGGTAAGAGCATAATGCATATATACTCATTACAGATAATACTCTGAGAATAGTGAAATCTGCAGTTGTATCAATAGATTTTTGAGCAATGTAACGCATCACAGCGTATGCTGGTCTGCCAGACATGACATCCCATTTAATTAAGTTGGAATGAGATAGGTTAGCAACAAAATATGTAGAGTAATCATCAGAAAATCCGTAAGTATTAATATATGCAGGATGGTATGCCACCATTACTGCTAGAAACAAGAATATTAATATGGTGATATTTTCTAGATTGGATTTTTTAATTTTCATTGTCATATTCATGATTTATTTATTTTTATTAATGATGTATTTTGGTCTGCCCTTGGTTTCTATATAGACTCTTCCAATATATTCACCAAGAACACCTATTCCAATTAACTGAATTCCACCTAAAAAAAGCATGCATACCATTATGGAAGTGTAACCTTTTACTGGGTTACCAAATAGTATTGTGTCAATAATCATGTATGCACCATAAAAAAATGAGCAGCCTGCAACAAACAATCCTATGTAAGACCAGATTCTCAATGGGAAGGTTGAGAAACTGGTTATACCTTCCAAAGCAAGGTTCCAAAGCTTCCAGCCGTTGAATTTTGATATTCCGGAAACACGCTCTGCGCGGGTGTACTCTACAACGTCAACCTTACCACCTACCCATGAAAGAATGCCTTTCATGAAAAGATTTCTTTCTGGCAACAATTTAATGTGTTCGACAGTCTCCCGAGACATCAAGCGAAAGTCGCCGACATTTTCTTCAATAGCCGGCGAGCTAATTTTATTATGAAGTCGATAAAACCATTCAGCCGTCTTGCGCTTCAGATGTCCATCGGTACTTCGGTCGGCTCTCTTGGCTAGGACAACATCGGCACCAGACTGCCAGCGTTCTATAAGCTTGGGAATAACTTCTATCGGATCTTGCAGATCAACATCAATTGGAATTATAGCCTCACCAGTTGCATATTCCAGGCCAGCAAAAAGCGCAGGCTCCTTGCCAAAGTTACGCGTAAAAGTAAGGGGTTTAACGAGTTGGTCAGATGCAGCAAGTGCATTGATAATATTTTCGGTACCGTCCCTGCTGCCATCATTAACAAAGATGATTTCAACATCGAAACCTGTCAATTCTCGACGTACACTTTGATAGAAAATAGGGATCGTGTCCTCTTCATTAAATACAGGGACTACAAGGGAAATCTTCATTTCTTATCCTTGAATACGACATGTTTTGAATAAATGAAACCGGATATAAGACTGATAAAAGAAAAAATAACAAGAGTTGCTATCGGGGGAATGTTCGTTTTATCTGCGGCCCACCCTACAAAAGATGCTATTGCTCCCATAAAAAGCACATACATAATGTATCTGATTGTTGTAGCTTCACGTTTGAAGGTCCACTTAGCATTTGCAATAAAAGAAATACTTACAGCGATACAGAACGCAGTAAAATTTGAGAGTAGCTGTGTAAAACTATTAGATACCATGATGGCAAATACTGTCCAATGGGCCATTGTATTTACCAATCCAACAGATACATACTTTAAGAATGTTTTCAATTTCTTTTTTTCTTAAAATTTAATTTTTGGTATTTTGCCACTACATCTTCGAGTTGGCAAGGGGCTATGGCATTGATGCTTAATACTAAGTTTCACAAAAGCGTATGACTGTGAGCAACACGCTTTACAAAGGTGTGCTAAGAAAGGGTTGCACCGTATTTGTTCGTAGAAAAAGCTGACCGGTCATTATTATTTTGACAGCGGATAATCACTCGAACATTTCTCGAATTGTAGCGGGATTTTTTATAACTATTTGAATGCAAAAAGACGGATAACGAACGTATTTTAAGCTTTTGTTTTAGTGGTGCGTTTATCTTGTTGAAATTTATAATTATTTTCGTGATTTAAGCAATTGTGCTGAATATTTTGTCTTTTAAAAACAGGTGGTTAAAACTAAAGCATGCGCTTATCACGCCCCCTGCTCTTCCGTATTACACCCTTTTCCTACCTGTGTAGTCACTCCCTTGGCCGAATTTGGCTAGCGGGTTTAATGCAATGGCGTCTTACCAACGGTCCGTCGCGAAATGGGCGTAGCGCATTGTTACCCTGATACCCGAGAGGCAAGCAGTGTGTGACGTAGGCAAGGGGAGTGAGGCCGTGCGTGGGATGCATTAAGCCCTACTGACCGAAATAGGGCTTGCCGTTCTGGCAGAAACTTTCTGTATTATTGAGGACTATCAGCGGGCAGACGCTCCGGCCTTAAAAGGATAGACGGCAAACAAGGCGGTCACCGCCTGCTGAATCTGGGCCTGGGTGGCAGGTTGTCCGTCGGAATTGAGCGTATTGCTGGCTGAACCGCGCCAAACCAGTTGTTTTTTCTTGCTGTCCACCAGATCAACCGTCAGCGTACCTTCGGTATAACTCCAGATGCTTTGATTATAACCCCCCCAGCCGGCATAACCTCTGCGGCCAACCGGCACGGGAGTATCGTTCACCTGCACTTTGTTTTCTTTCATTGTGCTGCTGTAGACCAATAAATCAGGGGTTGCGCTGGGTTGGTAACCGCGCAGCTCCATCTGTTGTTTAAGTGCGCTTTGAATGTATTTACCGGTCAAGGTTTGGTATTGCCCCGCGTTTTCGGTGGCAAAACCGTAGGTATGATATTGGGTGAAGTTAGCGCTGTGGTCGTAGTCACTGGTCACTTTAGGTTGACTGGCACAGCCCGACAAGAAAGCCACCGAGCTCGCGATGAAAACATAAGAAAGTAAACGCATAGAAAACCCCTTTGGGATTATTGATTTCATAACGTTAGACGCAGAAGCTGCGGTTGGCAAATGGCGAACTGACGTCATTTTTGCTGCGGCACAAGGCAAAAAGAGAGCAGGGTCACTATTGCTAATTTGTTCCGCTACAGTCAGTGGACATACACAACCTATTCGCAATTCGGAACACGCTGATGGCGTTGGTAGCAGTCGTTTTGTTATTATCGCCGCACCTAAAGACTTAATGGTGTAGTACATTGAAAATCAAAGCGTTGTTATTGGTTGCCCTGGCCGGTTTGGCTGGCTGCAGCCAGGAGGGAGCGACAGTGAACCAACCCGTGAAGAAAGACGGAGACCATACGGAAGTGTTGCTGGTTAACAGCGCGCTGGTCAATTGTACGGGCGTTGCCCCAATGAAGTGCATGCAAGTGCGTCATTCCGCACAAGAGCCGTGGGGCTTGTTCTATACCGGGATTGAAGGTTTTACTTTTGAACCGGGCTACAACTATCGCCTAAAAGTGCAGGTGACGGAGGTGGAAAACCCGCCTGCTGATGCCTCTTCACTGCGTTATACGCTGCTCGAACAGTTGGAAAAGAACAAAGCCTGATTGGTTTTGAACGGGCCAGGCGCGCAATTGCCTGGCCTTGAGGCCCACCCTTAATTCCTCGCGCTTATCCCCATTTTCCTGTCACATGGGCAAGATTTTCACCGCTGCAACTGGTCTGTTCACTGTACTTGTTGCGATTCTGTCATGCGCCCAGCTTAAGTATATTGAGAAAATCAGGTATATTGTCCTTCGGTTTTTAGCTACCAAGAAAAAATTACTATGATTATCAAACCTAAAATTCGTGGTTTTATCTGCACTACCGCTCATCCGGCAGGTTGTGAAGCCAATGTCCGTGAGCAAATCGCCTACGTTAAATCACGTGGCGAACTGAAAAACGGGCCGAAAAAAGTGCTGGTGATCGGTGCTTCCACCGGTTACGGCTTGGCGTCACGTATCAATGCCGCATTCGGCAGCGGTGCGGCCACCATCGGCGTATTTTTTGAAAAGCCAGGCAGTGAAGGTAAAACCGGTTCTGCCGGTTGGTACAACTCTGCTGGTTTTGACAAGGCAGCTAAAGAAGAAGGCCTGTACGCGAAGAGCGTTAACGGCGATGCGTTCTCCAATGAATGCCGCCAAACGGTTATCGATCTGATCAAACAGGATCTGGGCCAGATTGATATGGTGGTTTACTCGCTGGCTTCGCCGGTGCGTAAAATGCCAGAAACCGGTGAAGTGGTGCGCTCTGCGCTGAAACCTATCGGCGAACCGTACAAATCTGTAGCATTGGATACCAACAAAGACGTGCTGGTTGAAGCCGTGGTTGAACCGGCCAACGAGCAAGAAATTGCTGATACCGTCAAAGTGATGGGCGGTCAGGACTGGCAGCTGTGGATGGACGCACTGGAAGACGCCGGCGTGCTGGCAGACAACGTGCAGGCAGTGGCTTACTCCTACATTGGTACTGACCTGACCTGGCCAATCTACTGGCACGGTACCCTGGGCAAAGCAAAAGAAGATCTGGATCGCGCAGCTCAGGCTATCGATCAGAAACTGAAAGCCAAAGGCGGCGCGGCTTATGTTGCCGTATTGAAGTCAGTGGTGACTCAGGCTTCTTCCGCTATCCCGGTAATGCCGCTGTATATCTCTATTGTGTTCAAAATCATGAAGGCACAAGGGATCCACGAAGGTTGCATCGAGCAGATCCAGCGCCTGTTCGCCACCAAGCTGTACAGTGGCACGGCACCGGATACCGATGAGCAGCACCGTCTGCGTCTGGACGACTGGGAACTGCGCGACGACGTGCAGAACACCTGCCGTGAAATCTGGGCACAGATCAACGACAGCAACATCAATGAACTGACCGATTACCTGGGTTATAAGGCTGAGTTCCTGCGCCTGTTCGGTTTTGGTCTGCAAGGCGTTGATTACGACGCTGACCTGAGCGGTGAAGTTAAGTTTGATGTGGTTGAGTTAGTCTAAGCCTGTCGAGCATTGAGAAAAGGCCGGGAGATTTCCCGGCTTTTTTATTTGTAAACATTGAGAGGTATTTGGCGGCGGATGAGTGTGATCTGAAGCGTTCGTGCGGCAGACTTCATCGGTTGTTCTGTTTATTTTCAGTTTTAACGCTTTCCCACAGTATTTATAATCAATGCGGATCGGCCTCGTTCCAGCACGGCTGAATTAGCGTTAATAAACTAAAAAAAGTGATTTTCTATTTACTGTCACTGACGGTTGCGTCTATTTTAAAGGAGAACATATGATATTACGCCAATGGATCCCTGGGCTATTAATCACCTTGAGCGGTTGCAGTGCTATTGAGCCTGGTATATATCATACCGGTTGGGAGCAGCCTTCACCGGCGACACGGGAACAAAAGCAGCGCATCAGCGCCGGTGAGCCAGCCAGCGCGGTATTAAACCAGGGGCAGCCGAGTATTGGTGGAACGATAGACTGGTCAGCATTATGGGATCGTTAAGCAGCTAAATATATTGTATCTACCGATTATGCTCCTCAGTATCTTCTATTTCATTAAGGTTTAGTGTTTATCGCGTAATCTGTTTTTTGACAGTGGGTTATTTAATTATCAAGGGAATTCTCATGGATGAAATGAGAATACGCCTCCCCATAGGCATACATGGAGTTTAATATTTTGAAATTGCCTTCTGTGATGACGGCGGCATTAACGCTGCTGGCGTCTTCCTGTTGTTATTCGTTTGTCGACAGGCGCCCACCAGCTTTACCCTCAGGAGAAAGTGGCGTTACCGTTGATTATCGGCAGCGGCTAAATCGAGTGATGCGACATGTGTGGCATGTAGAGCAAATACGCATGGAACAGGCGCAGCTTGCCATTTTGCGCGCTCAGCGAAAAGCATTGGAGGCTACCCGTCAGCAACGGGAGTGCGTAACGGCCTCGCTCGCAGAGCATCACGCGCTGGCAGATGTGTCGTCACCTGGACAACCCGATTAAATCTTAGGAATGCATCAATGAAACGGATTTTTCTTGCCTGCGTAGTGCAATGCTGTTCTTTCTCCGCACTGGCGTTGGTTGATTTGCAGTATCACGGCGAACAACCGTCGGATAATAAAATCTCTGAGAGTTATCAGCAAAAGCGCAGTGTGCTTAAGCACAAAATATGGAGTGCCGAGGCTGTGGCGCAGGCCAATGACGAGGCGATTGCGAAGGAACAAGCGCGAGCAATTGCGGAACATGCGAGCCGGCAGCAGCATAACACCCACTATGGTGAATACCGTTGTGGCAAAAACAAACAGCAGCATAGCAAACGTTGCTACCTGCCGGGCGGTGGGATGAGTTTCCCCGGTTTTAAAGGGTATCGCTAAAGCTTGCTGCGGGGGCTGTGCCAGTTGGCTTGGCCAACGGCCCATTGCTCCCCGGCCTTTGCCGGGGATATTGCTAGCGGCAATACTCTTTCAACATGGCAATCGCGTCTGGCTTTAACTGGTAAAGATAAACCGGCCTGCCGGTGGTGCCATAGAGGATCCGGGTGCCAAGAATGCCGCTCTCCGCCAAATAAATCAGGTATTTACGACAGGACACCCGTGAGATGCCGATGGCGTTAGCCAGGTTATCGGTAGAAAACTCCCCGTCGTGCTGCTGTTCAATCCATTCGCATACCGTACTCAGCGTGATGCTGGTTAATCCCTTCGGCAGTTTTTTGCTTTCGCCACTGTTGGGCTGACGGCGCAACAAACTGTCGACATCCCCTTGTGAGAATTCGCGCTGTGCCAGGATCTGCGACTGCTGTTGGTAGTTGCTCAGCGCCTCTTTGAAACGACCAAACTGGAAGGGCTTAATCAGATAATCCACTACGCCGTAGTGCAAGGCGCGTTGTACGGTGTCCACGTCGCTGGCGGAGGAAATGATGATGACGTCGGTTTTCTCACCCAGTTCGCGCAGGCCGGGCAACAGGTCCAGTCCATTCTCTTGCTGCATATAAATATCTAACAGCACCAGATCGATACTGACATCGGGGGAGGCCAATAGCGCACGCGCTTGCGCTAGCGTAGCGACCGTCGCCTGGCAGTGAAAGCCGCTGACCTGGCTCAGGTAGTATTTGTTCAGCTCCGCCACCATCGGGTCGTCGTCAATAATCAATACGTTAATCATGGTTCAGCCCTTGGCTTGATAGGGAATATGTACAAAAAATTGGGTCAATTCACCCGGTTCAGATTCGAAATCAATGCTGCCGCCCAGTTTCTTCAGGCTGCTGCGAATCAGCGCCAGACCGATGCCGCGCCCCGGTCCTTTGGTGGATACGCCTTGTTCAAAAATGCGTTCGCCGAGTGCAGGATCGATACCGGGGCCGTCGTCACTGACGATACAGTGTAAGTGATTATCATTGTGATGAAAGCTCAGGTTGATCTCATGCCCTTCAACGCCATCGATAGCGTCAATGGCATTTTCAATCAGGTTACCCAGTACGCTGATCAGCACGTGGGTCGTTTCCGCATCGTCGGTTTCGGGCAGCAGGCTGGCTTCATCAATGGTCAACTCAATACCGGCTTCATGAGCACGGCTGATCTTGCCAATAAAGAAGCCTGCCACTTCCGGCGACTGGATTTTCCGCAACAACGCGCCGATCTCTTCCTGATAATTACTGGCGGTGTTGATGATGTAGTTTTCCAGTTGCTGATAGGCCTTCATATGCAACATACCGAGGATCACATGCAGTTTGTTCATAAATTCATGAGATTGCACGCGCAACGCATCGGCGTAGTGCGCCATGCCACTCAGGCGTTGCACCAATTGGCTGATCTCGGTTTTATCGCGGAAAGTGGCGATGGCGCCAATCACCTGGCCTTTAACGATCACCGGTACGGTGTTGGTTAACAGTTCACTGCCGTTAAAGTTGATCTGTTGATCACGCAGCGGTTTGCCACTGGCCAAAACTTCCGCCAGATGCAGTTGAGCAGGCCAATACCGGCTGGCTGATTCCAGCAACAGGTTCTCGAATGGCCCGCTTTGGCGCAGAAGGCGCTTGGCTTCGTCATTAACAATGGTGATGCGTGACTGGTTATCGACCGCGATGACGCCTTCTTTAATCGATTGCAGCATGGCGTTGCGTTGTTCGAACAGGTTAGAGATTTCGTAAGGTTCAAAACCGAGCATGATACGCTTAAGCGCCTTCACCAAAAAGAAGGTGCCGAGCGTGCCGACCAGCGCGGCGAAGGCGATGGTCCAGTAGATTATCCAGCGGCTTTCGCCCACCACTCGGTGTACGGTGTCGAGCGCAATGCCTAGCGCCACCACGCCAATCTGCCGCCGCTCGCTGTCATAGACGGGGGCGAACACGCGCAGTGAGGGGGCTAATGCTCCGCGGCTGATAGCGCTGTTGGTTTTGCCTTGCAATGCAGGTTCCAAATCGGTCCCGATAAAATGTTGACCGATCAGCCAAGGCTTGGGGTGTGAATAGCGGATGCCTTTCATATCGACCACCACCACAAACAGCAATTCGTTTTGCTGGCGCACTTGCTCGGCAAAATGCTGGATTGCGCCGCTGTGGTCCTCGTGTAACAGGCCATCAATGACGTTGCTGGACAGCGCCAGGGTTTCGGCGATTGCCATTGCCTTCTGGCGTTGCTGATCCTGCCCCTCGTGATTCATCTGCACAAAAAACAGCGCATACACCACCAGCAATACCGAAGCGATGATGGCAGACACCATCAACGTGAGAGTAGTACTGAGCTTCAACGGTACCCGTTGTTTTGGCATAGCGGTTCTCCGAATGGGTATATCAGGATAATAGCGAGGAATGACGTGCAGGGCAGCGACCGGCAGCAGGTTATAACATGCTGCCGCCGGGTGAGGGATTATTTTAATTACAAAAGCCGGGCATCAGGGCTGATGATAGATTTCCAGTGCCTGTTGGCCGCTGGCACCCTGATGGATGATTGCCATAAGTGCGCTCACCACGTTGGACGGGTTGCTGTGCTGATACACATTGCGGCCGTAAACCATACCGGATGCGCCCTGTGCCATTAACGCGGCGGATTTCTCCAGCACGGCGCCCAGTTCGCCTTTACCGCCGCCGCGCACTAATGTCGGGCAGCGTGCCGCCTCAACGATACGATGGAAATCCTCCACTTGGTCAGTGGGATCGGCCTTGATGATGTCGGCGCCCAGTTCGCGTGCCAGGCGCACCAGCGGAACCATTTTTTCTACGTCGCCCAACGAGCCATAAGCCGAACCCTGACCAGCGGGGGCCATCACCAGGGGTTCGATCATCAATGGCATAGCATAGCGTTCACAGGCATGACGCAGGCGACCAATATTGTCTACGCACTGGCGGAAAATGCCGGGTTCATCGGGGATGAGGTACAGGTTAACCACCACGGCAGCGGCATCCATTTGCAATGCCGCAAGGATGGGCGCCTCGGGGTTATGCAATACCGCCCACATTTCACGGTGGCGTGCGGCGTTATAAGCGTTACCCACGTCGGTACGCATCACCAGCGCCGGTTTATCACGTTGCGCAGACCGTTGCAGCAAATCCGCTTGGCCATAGTTGACCTGAATGGCGTCTGGCCGGGCAACAATCAGGCTGTCCATCACGCGTTCGATATCTTCCAGACCGATTAAAAAATCGGGCTCATTGGCGATGCCATGGTCAATCGCCACGTCCAGGCACTTGCCGTTATTAAACAGCCGGTTCATCCGTACCTTACTGCTGAGCTGCATGTCAGATCCTCCTGAAAATACTGTCCATTCAGTATTGTCGAGTAACGCGGGGGATGAAACAGCGGATCCACAAACTGCGCGCTTGCTCGCATATTTTCGAAGAAATCGCGCCGCCATTTTTCATCGCTGTGGGGCTTCTGCGTAGCCTAACGCACTAAAGGAACGATCGCGCTGATGGCTTTTACGTCATTTGTTAGATCCGTGTCATGTTTTTGTTACTTGGTTATTCCAAAACGCATGTTTCGCTTGTTTGGGTTAAAAAGTTTCAATAATCTCAATTATGAAATAAACATTTGATTGCGAGGTGGGAAGATAAACTCCCCTTAAGAGTGTTTGTTTTAACGTATTGTTTCTAATCTATTTTGAGACGTAGATCAAAATTTTACGCACCGCTTGGATACGGCGAAAATGCGATAAATCTGCCGTATCAAAGGGATAACATCGACCGGATTGTTGTTTGAATGTAAAAAATATTTTTCATTAGCTGTCAAATCAACAGGCCTCTTCACTCTAACAATTAAAGGGTACAGAACATGAAGCTGAAGAAACTGATCGTCACCTCGGTATTGATGTGCATGTTGCCGGCCACCGTATTGGCTAAAGACATCAAAATCGGCGTTTCAATGGCTTATTTCGATGACAATTTCCTCACCATCCTACGCCAGTCAATGCAGAACAAAATGAAACAGGACGGCAATGTCAGCGGTCAGTTTGAAGATGCTAAAGGGGACATTGCCCAGCAGATCCAACAGATCGAGAACTTTGTCAGCCAAGGCGTCGACGCCATCATTCTCAACCCGGTCGATACCCAGGGCGTGAAGCCGATGATCAAACTGGCGGAAAACGCCAAGATCCCGTTGGTGTTTGTTAACCGCCGTCCGGAAGTCACGCTGCCGGCAGGCATGGCCTACGTCGGTTCAGACTCCAAACTGGCCGGCAAGCTGCAGATGGAAGAGTTGGCCAAGCTGATGAACGGCAAGGGCAATGTGATGATCCTGATGGGTGAACTTTCCAATGAGGCGACCCGTGACCGCACCCGTGGCGTGGAAGAAGTGGCGGCCAAGTACCCCGGCATCAAAATCCTCGACAAGCAAACGGCTAAGTGGGGCCGTAAAGAAGCCGTCGACATCACCACCGACTGGGCGCTGACCGGTCAGAAAATTGACGCTATTGCCTCCAACAATGACGAAATGGCGATTGGTGCGATCCTCGCGCTGAAGCAGGCGAAGAAGAGCGGCGTGCTGGTGGCCGGCGTTGACGGTACACCGGACGCGCTGGAATTCATCAAGAAGGGCGATCTGGCGCTGAGCGTATTCCAGGACGCCAAAGGGCAGGGTGAAGGTGCGGTGCAAACGGCCATTCAGCTGGTGAAAGGCGAGAAAGTGGAAAGCAACGTACTGATCCCGTATCAGCTGATTACCAAGGCCAATTATCAAGAATTTGCCGACAAGAACAGAAAGTAAGCGTTAAGACAGCGCGGTTATACCTGATGAATTTCAAGCTGCAACTGGGGTAAGGAAAAGCAGGCAACAACACTGCAGCTTGAAGGCGATGGGTATATATCCTTTGCCGTATTTACCCGGCAAACGGCGGTAAATACGGCAGGGATGCATTGACGAACGGCGGAGGTTATTTGTATGTATCCTTATGTTCTTGAGGCTGAAGGCATCAGTAAGCAGTTTCCCGGCGTGAAGGCGCTGGATAAAGTCTCAATTAAAATCAAACCAGGCAGCGTACACGCGTTAATGGGCGAAAACGGCGCGGGTAAGTCCACGCTGATGAAATGCTTAATCGGCATTTATCACCCTGATGAAGGCACGATAAAAATAAAAGGCCAGCCTGTGACTTTCAGCGATACGCTGCAGGCACTGCATTCGGGTATTTCCATGATTCACCAGGAACTCAACCTGGTGCCTTATATGACGGTGGCAGAAAACATCTGGTTGGGGCGCGAACCGGCAAAGCTTGGGTTTGTGAATCATGACCAACTGAACAAGAAAACCCGCGAGTTGTTGGCCCGACTGAACATCAAGCTCAAGCCGGAAATGCTGGTGGGTGAATTGAGCATTGCTAACCAGCAAATGGTCGAGATCGCCAAGGCCGTTTCCTACAACGCGGATGTGCTGATCATGGACGAACCTACGTCGGCGCTGACCGAGGGCGAGGTCGTACACCTGTTTGCCATCATTCGCGAACTGCGCGAGCAGGGCAAAGGCATCATTTATATCAGCCACAAGATGGACGAGATTTTTGCCATCACCGATGAGGTGAGCATTTTCCGCGACGGTACGTTTATCGCCTGCGATAAAACCGAAAACCTGACTAAACAGTCGCTGATCACCATGATGGTTGGGCGCGAACTGACCCAGATGTTCCCCAAATTTAACAACAATATCGGCGAGGAAGTGCTGCGGGTCGAAGGGCTGCGTCGTGCCAACTGGTTCCATGATATTTCGTTCAGCGTTAAACGCGGCGAGATCCTCGGTGTTGCCGGGTTGGTGGGGGCCGGTCGTAGTGAGGTCATGGAAAGCCTGTTCGGTATGCACCCGGCAGACGGCGGCAGCATCTTTATTGAAGGCAAGGCCACCAAGGTGGATTCCCCGTCCCGCGCCATTGAGCTCGGGTTAGCGTTTCTCACCGAAGACCGCAAGAAATCAGGGCTGTTTCTGGTGCTGTCGGTGGTCGAGAACATGAGTATCGTCAACCTGTCGGAATACATTGGCAAAAATGGGTTTGTCAGCCATGTGCAGATGGCCAAAGACTGTATGGAGCAGATCAAAAAGCTCAATATCAAAACCCCGACCATGGACCAAATCATCAATAACCTGAGCGGCGGCAATCAGCAGAAAGTGTTAATTGCCCGTTGGCTGCTGGCACAACCGAAAATCTTGATCCTCGATGAACCTACGCGCGGCATTGATGTGGGCGCGAAGGCAGAAATCTATCGTTTGATCAGTGAGCTGGCGAACCGTGGCGTCGCCATTATTTTGGTGTCATCTGAATTACCGGAAATTCTCGGCATGAGCGATCGGGTGATGGTAATGCACGGTGGCCGTATTACCGGCATTTTGGATAAAGACGACGCGGATCAGGAAAAAATCCTGGCGCTGGCCTCTGAATAACGCAAAGGTGAACCACCATGAGTAATGTAAAAGTCGAGAAACCGCTTGCGGGTAAAGCGCCGCTGTTCTCTGGCCTGAGTGGCAAAATGCCGAAAGACACCGGTATCTTTATCGTGATGATCGGTATTGCGTTGGTGTTTGAAATTCTCGGTTGGTACATCCGTGACCAATCATTTCTGATGAACCCTAACCGCCTGCTGCTGATTGTGTTACAGGTGGCAATTATCGGTATTATCGCCGTGGGGGTGACTCAGGTCATTATCACTACCGGTATCGATCTCTCTTCCGGTTCGTTGATTGCCTTGACCGCCGTGGTCGCGGCCAGCCTGGCGCAAACGTCCGACAGTATCTCACCGATGTATCCGGCACTGCTTGATCTGCCCGCTGCAATCCCGATTGGTGCGGGGATCGGCGTGGGTATTCTTTGTGGCTTTATCAACGGATTCCTGATTACCCGCACCGGTATCCCGCCGTTTATTGCCACCTTGGGCATGATGGTGTCGGCACGTGGTCTGGCGCAGTACTACACCCAGGGTAACCCGGTCAGCTTCCTGTCAGACGGGTTTACGTCCATCGGCCAAGGTGCGATGCCGGTGATTATCTTCCTGGTGATAGCCGTGATCTTCCATATCGCCTTGAAACACACCCGTTACGGTAAATACATTTACGCTATTGGCGGCAACATGACATCCGCCAGAGTGTCCGGTATTAACGTCAATAAATACCTGGTGATGGTCTATACCATTGCCGGGGGGCTAGCGGGCCTGGCGGGCGTAGTCTTGGCGGCACGCGTCAGCAGCGGCCAGTCGAGCATGGGCATGTCTTACGAGCTGGACGCTATCGCCGCAGCGGTGATTGGCGGCAGTAGCCTGATGGGGGGCGTCGGGCGTATTACCGGCACACTGATCGGCGCGGTCATTCTTGGGCTGATTAAAAGTGGTTTCACCTTTGTCGGCGTGGACTCCTATATTCAGGACATTATCAAAGGCGTGATTATCGTCGCTGCAGTTTCTATCGACATGCGGCGCAACCGCAAAAAACACTGATTGCCGTAAATCCCCGCCGGAGCAATTTGCCCGGCGGTTTTTTTTTACCTCAGGGGAATCGCCATGAAATACGTAAAAAGAATCGTGTTGGTCGCTGCGCTCAGTTGTTCCACGTCGGTGTTGGCGGAAACCATTGGTGTATCGATGGCCTATTTTGACCAAAACTTTCTGACCATCATTCGCCATTCGATCGACAAAGAAGCCAAGGTACGCGGTATCAACGTGCAATTTGAAGATGCACGTGGCGACGTCGGCCGCCAAACCGATCAGGTGCAGAACTTTATTAGCGCCGGGGTGGACGCGATTATTGTCGATCCCGTTAACTCAGCAGGCACACCTGCTATCACCAAAATGGTGACTAAAGCCGGTATACCGCTGGTGTATGTGAACCGCACGCCGGGTGACGATAAACTGCCGTCTGGCGTGGTGTTTGTTGGCTCCGACGAGAAGCAGTCCGGTACATTGCAGATGGAGGAGCTGGCGCGGTTGGCAAACTATCAGGGTAACGTCGGCGTGATGATTGGCAACCTGACCGACGCCGGTGCGCTGCAACGTACCAAGGATGTGGAGCAGGTGGTGGCGAAGTACCCGAAAATGAAAGTTGTGCAAAAGCAGAGCGCCAACTACTCGCGCAGTGAGGGCATGGATCTGATGCTCAATTGGATCACCAACGGTGAGCCTATCGATATTATCGCGGCCAATAACGACGAGATGGCGATTGGCGCGATCATGGCGTTACAACAGGCGGGCAAAAAGGACAGTAAGGTGTTGATTGGCGGCATAGATGCGACGCCAGACGGCTTGAAAGCGTTGTCTTCCGGCAAGATGCAGGTAACGGTATTTCAGGATGCAGTGGGCCAAGGCAAGGCCTCGGTTGACGTGGCACAGCGCATGATTAAAGGTGAAAAGCTCGATCCTTACTATTGGATCCCGTTCGAGCTGGTGACCCCAGCCAATATGCAGAAATACGTGGCGAAGTAACCGCGGTTTTACAACGCTGAGAGGGCGCTGCATGCAGCGCTTTTTTTGCGTCAATTGTATGTCCGCTTACAGCGAGCATCACATGACCTATTCCCCCACAATGTGGTCTCCTGACTTGATGAGGATGATAAATGAACACATTGGGCGGTAAGGTAGCGATTATCAGTGGTGCCAGTTCGGGCATCGGTAGGGCCGCAGCGTTGCTTTTTGCCCGGATGGGCGCCTCGGTGGTATTGGGGGCTCGGCGCGAGCAGCAGCTTGAACAGCTGGCGATGGACATTCGGTACGAGGGTGGCCTGGCCGAGTGGGTGGCAGGGGATGTCAGGGATGAAGCCTTTGCTAAAGCCTTGGTCGATACAGCGGTTGGCACGTTTGGTGGTTTGGACATTGCCTTTAACAACGCCGGTACGCTGGGGCCATTGCGCCCATCATTGGCGTTAAATGCGGATGAGTGGCACGAGGTGATCGAAACCAATTTGTCCAGCGCCTACTATGGCGCCCAATATCAAATCCCCGCCATGCTGGCCCGCGGGGCAGGGTCGGTGATCTTCACTTCCACCTTTGTCGGCCATACTGCGGCCTTCCCTGGTACTGCTGCTTATGCCGCCAGCAAGTCGGGCCTGATTGGTTTGACGCAGGCTCTGGCGGTGGAGTTTGGTGGCCTGGGGATCCGGGTTAATGCACTGCTGCCCGGTGGCACGGATACCGCCATGGGGAGACAAATGAGCAATACCCCCGAGGCATTGAGGCAAGTGGCTAACCTACATGCGCTTAAACGATTGGCCACCCCCGAAGAGATCGCCAGGTCGGCGCTTTATCTGGCCTCTGACGCGTCGTCATTCGTCACCGGTACCGCCATGCTGGTCGATGGCGGCGTATCCATACATCGCGGGCTTGGTGGGTGAAAAGCGAACAAAAATAGGGGGCAAAATCCCCCATGATGGTCACCATGGGGGGAGGTGCAGATTACCAGCCTTTAACCGCGTCACCTTTGTAGATGTCGACAGCGCTGGCGGCAACTTCATCGGTCTGGTAGGCCTTGACCAGATTTCTCACGTTTTCATTGTTCTGATTATCCACCCGGCTGGCGAAGATATTGACGTAAGGCGAGTTCTTATCTTCGACAAACAACCCGTCTTTGGCCGGTGACAGGCCGATCTGGCTGGAGTAGTTGGTGTTGATAATCGCCAGCGCAATCTGTTTGTCATCCAATGCCCGTGGCAACTGCGGCGCTTCGATCTCGACGATGTTCAGTTTCTTCGGGTTGCTGACGATATCCAGCGCGGTTGGCAGTAGCCCAACGCCGTCTTTCAGCACGATCAGCCCCTGTTTTTGTAACAGGAGGAGCGATCGCCCAAGGTTAGTCGGGTCATTCGGCACGGCGATTTGAGCGCCGTCTGGCAGTTGGCTGATAGCGGTGATTTTTTTCGAGTAACCGGCAATGGGGAAAACAAAGGTATTCCCCACTGCGACCAGTTTGTAGCCGCGCTCCTGGCTCTGCTTTTCCAGATAAGGTTTATGTTGGAAGGCGTTGATATCAAGATCGCCATTATTCAGCGCTTCGTTGGGCAGCACGTAATCATTGAATGTCACCACTTCTACATCCAGATCGTACTTCTGCTTGGCAACTTTTTGCACCACCGCCCACAGTGACTGATCGATACCTGCACTGATGCCGACTTTGATATGGTGATCGTCTTGTGCCGTCGGCCCACAGGCAGTCAGCAGGAGGGTGCTGGCTATTGCCAGCGCCGCGGTGAGTTTTTTCAGAGTCAATGTCATTTCCCAGAGTCCTTGTCAAAATAGCCTGCTGGTTATCGCAGGCTCAATAGTGGCTGTGACTCTAGATAATCACCTGGCTAAAATAAAATACTGATTCACTATGATTAATAGCGATTTGCTATGAGCCGCATCAGGCTGTGTCAAACTTGCGCAAACCGCCTGGGTTCTGTGTCGATATCCTGTTTGTGCCCTTGGTAGTCAGTTTATTTTGACGCAGGTTCCACCGGCTCATTATGATGACGGAAAGCCCTCCTGGGGCGCAAATAGCCAAAGGAAAATAAAAATGCAATTTAACATGTGGCGCAAGGCGCTGCTGCCATTGGTGGTTTTGACTTGCGTATCAGCGATTCAGGTTCAGGCGGCGGAAACCGTGGCAGAACCGATCCCTAAAACGTTGTTGGGCAACTGGCACGTCAGCAAGATCTTGCCGACGCAAACGGTGGGGTGTTGGGACGAACAACAGGCGAAAAGCCTGATTGGCGGCAAAATCAGCTATAAGACCGATGGCTTCAATTGGAATGGCACCACGCTGAAAAGTGATGGTGCTACCGTCAGCACGGTAGAGGCGCAGGAGTTTGTCGAGGACAATTCCGGCAGCAGTTCTTATATCGACTTCCCAATGCTGGGGATCAGTACACCTGCGGTTGAGCGGGTCGTTATCCAGCATGCGGATACTGCGATCAAAGGCATCACCGATCAGGGCACTGACGGTGTCCCGGGGGACAATGTGCTGGTGAAAGACGCCAACACGTTGATCTTGTCGGTATGCAATGTGTGGTTTGAGGCACAACGCGTACGCTGAGCCTGCCTGGCCCCGGTAAAGGGGCCATTCCACCGCAATATCCTCGCTCATCCCACAGGGTTCTGAACTAAAATTATCCATAACGGGGCAACATAAGTGTTGCCGCGCAAGTTGGGGTCTCTATGAATCAATGACAGGAGGCGCTATGTGTTACCAACATATTGTGATTGCCACCGACCTGAGTGATGACGGCAAACGGCTGGTGGAAAAAGGCGCGAGGCTGGCCGACGCGTTGCAGGCAAAACTTTCTCTGATCTACGTCGATGTTCACTATGATACCTACCACGCGGCGATTGGCTTTTCAGAGAGAAATTACGATGGGGTGTCTTTTGAAGACAAGATCAAAAAAGAGATGGAGCCACTGACCCAAAACGTGAACTACCCCATCAACGAGGTGATTATTGGGCGCGGCGATTTCATTGAAGAATTGAAGAATGCCATCGTGGATAAAAACATCGATCTGGTGATCTTCGGCCATCATCACGACCTGTGGAACAAGCTCTTTTCCTCCACCCAGCATGCCATCAACCAGTTGAACCTTGACGTACTGGTGATCCCGATTAAGTCATAGTCTTCATACCCTGCCAGTCGCCTGTTCTGGCAGGGAAACGGTGGGTTTACTGAGTGAAAGCGTCGTTATGCCGCATTGAGAGCTGTGCCGAGTGGGCGTAAGTGTTGAACGCACCGGGATTTTTCATCAGCTTCACTGCGACACGCGCCGCGATCATCGTTGTTCAGAGCAGCCAGCGTTTCTTCATGTTGTCCGCGCATTTTGGTCTGCTGTCCTGTTGTCAGGACAACTGTGAAAGCCATCTCTTTTCTGCGGGATGGCTTTTTTTCAGACTGCACCACAAATCGATTAAACTCTACCAACCAAACAAAAGTTAGTCTCTTAAGACAAAAACGCTATCCATTTGTTTTACTAGAATTATTGTCAGAATAAAATACTGTGTTATGGCTAATGATTATTTTAGGCTACTTCCTCCCCCCAAAACCGCATTTATAATTTGATGACTATCACAGAATTACTGCTGAAACTTCATTCATCCGCATTACGATCGCCTTCCCAAATCCTCGTTAAAGATATGAATCTCACTTTACTGAATTTCATGGTCGTTATAAAACAAACTCATGTTTAAAAACAAATAAGTGTCCAATATGACCAGCAGAGAAAAACAGATATTGCATATTCTGAGACGTGATCCTTTGATCCCACAGCAGGACATTGCCGATGTTTTAGGTATTAGCCGCTCTGGTGTCGCCGGACACATAATGAACTTAATTAATAAAGGATATATAAAAGGCAAGGGCTATATATTGTCGGAGCACAGTTATGTGGTCACCGTCGGTTCGACAAATATGGACGTCTGTGGTTATGCCGCATCTAAATTGGTTTATGAGGATTCTAATCCAGGAAAAATAAAATGTACGCCAGGCGGTGTAGGCAGAAACATTGCACAAAATATCGCGTTGCTAGGCCGAGAATGCCACCTTATTTCCGTTGTCGGTAATGATTTTTATGGTGAAACATTGTTGGAGCAGGCAAAGCTGGCGGGAGTGCATATCGATAACTTCCATAAATTGCATGGCGAAAATACCTCAACCTACGTTTCTTTGCTCGATAACAGCGGAGAAATGCTGGTAGCCATTAATGACATGCGGATCCTTGAAAAACTCACGCCGGCATTATTGGCCACCTCTAAAGATCTGATCCAGCATGCGGGGGTGTTGGTGGTGGATTGTAATCTTACGGAGGATGCGCTGGCTTGGTTATTCGGCCATTCCGGCAGCGTACCGGTATTCGTTGATACCGTATCGGCATTTAAAGCGCCCAAAATCCGCCGTTGGCTCTCACATATTCATACGCTCAAACCGAACCGCCTCGAAGCCGAAATCCTCAGCGGTATGCCTATTCACGGGCCACAGGACGCGCAGCCGATTGCCCAATGGTTCCACCAACAAGGGGTGCAACGATTGGCGCTCAGCATGGGGCCCGAGGGCGTTTATTACAGCGAAATCGACGGGCAAAACGGTTGGTCACAGCCATTGGCCGTCAACATTGTCAACGTGACCGGTGCCGGAGACGCCATGATGGCGGGCCTGGCCCACTGCTGGCTGGAAGATATGACGCTGGCAGACAGCATTCGTTTTGCCCAAGGCTGTTCGGCATTAACGCTTTCTTGCGAGTTCACCAATAACCCTAACCTGTCGAATGGCAGCGTTCAAAAACTGTTGGAGCTACAATCATGAAAAACACCCTTATTTCCCATGACTATCTGGATATTTCGCCGGAGGTTGCCGAGGCCTTGGCCAATAAGCGCCCGGTTGTGGCTCTGGAATCCACCATCATCTCTCACGGCATGCCGTACCCGCAAAACGTACAGACTGCGCTGGACGTTGAGCAAAAGATCCGTGACAACGGCGCGGTGCCCGCCACGATTGCCATTATCAAGGGGCGCATGAAAGCGGGGTTAACCCGCGAGGAAATCGAACTGCTTGGCAAAGAAGGCCATAAGGTGGCGAAAGTCAGTCGTCGTGACCTGCCATTTATCGTTGCTGCCGGTAAACAGGGTGCGACAACGGTGGCCTCCACCATGATTATCGCCGAGATGGCGGGTATCCACGTTTTTGCTACCGGTGGCATTGGCGGAGTACATCGTGGTGCTGAGCACACTTTTGATATTTCAGCGGATCTACAGGAACTGGCGCGCACTAACGTTGCGGTGATCTGCGCCGGCGCCAAGTCCATTTTAGATTTAGGGCTGACCACAGAATATCTTGAAACGCACGGTGTGCCGCTGATTGGTTATCAGACCCCAACGCTGCCTGCGTTCTTTTGCCGCACCAGCCCTTTCAGCGTGAGCATTCAGTTGGATGCTCCGGCGGAAATTGCCCGGGCGATGGCAACCAAATGGCAGGCGGGCCTGGAGGGCGGCATGGTGATTGCCAATCCGATCCCTGCGGAGTATGCGGTGCCGGAAGATAAAATTAACGCCGCCATTGAGCGGGCAGTGCGTGAATCGGTTGAACAGGGCGTTCAGGGGAAGGACAGCACGCCATTTTTACTGGCCCGGGTGGCTGAACTGACCGGTGGCGACAGCCTGACCGCCAATATTCAATTGGTGTTCAACAACGCCAAATTGGCTGCGCAGATTGCGTGCTGTTATCAGGAGGAAGCGGCCTAAGACATTGTGCGGGGATAGGATTGGGGCGCTTCACCCCGCTTGAGTGAATCGGGGCGAATTTATTCGCCCCTTACAGATGCGGCATGTATTGCCGTTAGCAACGCTGCGGCTTGAAATACACCGGATACAAAAGGATGGATTTATGGACTTGCTGCGCAGTCTGTTTGGTATCTGTATTCTTCTCCTTATTGCGTTTATTTTTTCCAACAACCGAAAAAGAATCAGCCTAAGAACCGTAAGCAGTGCATTAATACTGCAAGTGCTTCTCGGCGCGATAATGTTGTATGTGCCCGCCGGTAAGTGGGTGATTAATGCGATTGCCGGTGGCGTCAATAAAGTTATTTCGTACAGCGATGCGGGCAGTGCATTTATTTTCGGTGGCTTGGTTGGGCCGAAAATGAATGTTTTGTTTGACGGCGCGGGTTTTGTTTTCGCTTTTCATGTTCTGCCGGCAATCATTTTTATTACTGCGCTGATCTCTATTCTTTATTACCTGGGCGTGATGGGCTGGGTGATTAACCTATTGGGTTATGTTTTCCAGAAAATGCTGCGGATCAGCAAGGTCGAGGCTTTTGCCGCGGTAACCACCATTTTTTTGGGGCAGAACGAGCTGCCGGCTGTCCTGAAGCCTTTTATTAACAAGATGAACCGCAATGAGCTGTTTACCGTGATTTGCAGCGGAATGGCGTCGATCGCCGGATCGATGCTGGTGGGCTATGCCGGCCTTGGCGTACCTATTGAATATTTACTGGCGGCTTCGCTGATGGCGATCCCCGGTGGGATACTGTTTGCACGGATGCTGAGCCCGGCAACTGAGGTGTCGCAGGTCGAGTTCAGCCAAATGTCATTCAGCGAAAAACGTCCTGCCAGCATTATCGAAGCGGCGGCCGGCGGCGCAATGCTCGGGCTGAAAATTGCGGTAGGTGTCGCTACCGTGGTGATGGCATTTGTGGCGTTAATTGCGTTGATTAATGGCCTGATTGGGGGCGTGGGCGGCCTGTTGGGCTGGGAACACCTGAGCCTGGAAAGGCTGTTCGGCTATCTGTTTTCTCCGTTGGCATACATCATGGGGGTTAATTGGGACAACGCAGGCTTGGTTGGCGGCCTGATTGGGCAAAAGCTGGCCATCAACGAATTTGTCGCTTACGTAAATTTTTCTGCCTACCTTAAAGACACCGTTGCCGTGCTGGATCCAAAAACTGTCGCTGTGATTTCCTTCGCGCTGTGCGGGTTCGCCAACTTTGGCTCGATCGCCGTGGTGGTTGGGGCATTCAGTGCGGTAGCCCCTGACCGAGCTTCGGATATTGCCAGCCTGGGGCTGCGCGCGTTGCTGGCCGCCACATTATCTAATCTGATGAGCGCCACTATCGCCGGGTTGTTTATCGGTTTGGGGGCGTTGGCTCTTGCAGGATGATTTTTGCCTGGTTTAACCATCAGCCGTTATCTTGCGCTGTAAACTTGCGCATTAGATAAGTGAGTACTAATGTTTAGTCATGAATGAAAATGACATCTTCAAAGCGCTGGCGGATCCCACCCGGCGCACCATCTTCGAGAAACTGGCCGCTGGCAGCATGAATGCCAGCGCGCTGCGTGAAGGTATGCCTATCAGCCAATCGGCGATGTCACAGCATTTGGCGGTGTTGCGGCAGGCTGGTCTGGTGTGCGAAGCGCGCCAGGGCCGTTTCGTCAATTATCAGGTGGATCCACTCGGACTGGCACTGATAGCCCAGTGGCTGGATAAATACCGTGCCTTCTGGCCGGCACGTATCGACAGGCTTAACGTGTTGTTAAAGGAGATGGACCAATGAACCCGACCGATGCCAACCCGCAGCCACTGGTGCTGGAATACCGTCTCGATGCACCGGCAGAGAAGGTCTGGCGGGCGATTGGCATCCCGGCATTGCGCGAACAATGGTTACCGAATACTACATTGGCCGATGCTGAACCTGTCGCGGTGACACCGGGCAAAGAAATCAGTTACCGGATGCGTGATGATCAACCTCCGTTCCTTGAAAGCACCGTGACGTTGCAAATTCAGCCCACCGCGGCGGGTGGCAGCCTGCTGCGTGTTATTCACCGGCTAAACGACGACCGGTTAACGGCAGCGAACGACAGCGGATGCCACCTGATGCGCGCTGCCTGACGTTCAATTTATCTTTCCAATCTGAAAACAGGAGTTCACCCATGCGTGAATCGATGCTGCTCGTCCCTATGGTGGTGGAACAGACCAGCCAGGGAGAACGTTCGTTCGACATTTATTCGCGCTTACTGCGTGACCGTATCGTTTTCCTGAACGGCGAGGTAAACGATCAGGTGGCTGAAATGCTCTGTGCTCAGCTGCTGTTTCTTGAGGCTGAAAATCCAGAGAAACCGATCAATCTGTACATCAATTCGCCGGGCGGCGTGATCACCAGTGGTTTTGCCATTTACGACACCATGCAATACATCAATGCGCCAGTGCATACGTTATGTATGGGCACCGCGCGTTCGATGGGATCATTGTTGCTGATGGCGGGGGAAGCGGGGCATCGCATGGCGCTGCCCAATGCTAGCTTGCATGTGCACCAGCCACTGGGAGGTTTTCAGGGGCAGGCGTCAGATATTCTGATCCACGCTGAAGAGATGAAGCGCACCAAGCACACCGTGATCCGGCTGTACGCCGAACACTGTGGCCGTAGCTATGAAGAGGTCGAGCGTGTTCTCGATCGCGACCGCTTTATGAGTGCTGATGAGGCGGCAGAGTGGGGGTTGATTGATAAGGTGCTACGCGCTCGCGGATAACGTGTTCAGCAGACGATCAAGAGCCTGTTGATATTGCTTTTGTAGTGCCTGGACTTGTAGGGGCTCGCCGCGAACCGAAACAAGGGCCAAGCCACTGCCATGCGCGTGATCAATCAAAATATCGCGCCAAAGAAGGGGATCTGTCGTGATCTTGGCCAGCAAGGCCATGAGGCGATCGGTGATCTGACGGGTTACCCCGGCAAAGGCTTCGGGTGTAGCAAAAATCGCCAGCGTTAATTGGGGATGGTGACCCACAGCACGGTGGTAGCGAGTGAGCAAAGTGCGAATTTCTGCCTGATGATCTGGCAACCCGTCCAATCCTGCCAGCGTTTCCGCATAAACGCGATCCGACAAGGCGCGTAGCAGCCCGGCAAGGTCACCAATGTGGTGATACAGGCTCATTGGTGTGACGCCAAGCCGGGCGGCGAGGGCACGCATCGTCAGCCCTTGTCCGCCACTTTCATCCATCAGGCCAAGAGCGGCATTCAGAATGTCATCTCGCGCCACCCCTTTGCCGTTGGTCGGCCGTCCGCGTGGGCGCGTCACTGGGGCAGCACCCTATAGTGGGACTGCACCAGGCCCGAAGGGAAGCTTCGGCTTGATACCAGTGCTAAACCGATGTCTTGTGCCATGTCGCCGAACAACGGCCGGCCCGAACCCAGTAGCACGGGAACGGTGGTGATCACCATATCGGCGATCAGCCTCTCGCGCAGGAAGGACTGTATTAATTGCCCGCCATCAACATACACCCGATGCACTCCCTGCTCGGCCAATGACTCAAGCGCGTGCTTTGGCGTGAGAGTGGAGAACCGGACTTTGCCCTCCAGAGCCAGAGGAACCGGTTCTTTGGCCAGCTGTTCGGACAGCACGAGTACCGGGAGGTTATAAGGCCAGCTATCGAAGGTGAGCACTTTTTCATAAGTGCCTCTTCCCATCAGGATCATGTCTTTGTCAGCGATAAAGTCGTCGAAACCATGATCTTCGGCCGAGGTGTCGCGTTGCAATAGCCAGTCGATGTCGCCATTTTGCCGTGCGATAAAACCATCCAGACTGCATGCGATGAAAACGTGTGCGGTAACCATTGAGCGCTCCATATTTATACGCTGTATATTATTGCGCTGACGTGGCTCAAAATCAATATCATCGGTTAAAACAAAAAATCCACGTTGGGGCGTGGATTGAGATAACTGACGAACTCTTAATTTCCGTACTCGCAGAACTATGCAGCAAAAATCGTAAAGCAGAGCAGGGGATGGTTACCGCCTGTGATTGTCATTCTGATTGCGCGTTTATTGTCGGGCGCTCAATTTACATGCTGACAATGCTGTTCGTTCGATAAGGTTTTATGTTCGTCCAGCTATGCAGCATTGCGCGTGATCCACGTAATCTCCTCCCTGAATTTTACTGACACCGAGGAGAATGACTAATGAAACGCTTTGAAAATAAAGTAGCCCTGGTTACAGGCAGTTCAAAGGGAATTGGCGCAGCGATTGCTAAACGCCTGGCGGCAGAAGGCGCCGTTGTTTTCATTAACTATTCCCGTGGGCAAGACGATGCCAATAGGTTGGTTAAAGCGATCAATGAGCAAGGCGGCGTCGCTTTCCCGTTGCAGGCTAACGTCGGTATTGAAGCCGAAGTTAACGGGTTGATTCAAGAAATTGTCGAGCAATATGGCCGGTTAGACGTATTGGTCAATAATGCCGGGGTTTATGCGACGAACAGTCTGGAAGCGTTCAGCGATAGCGAATATGAGAGACATTTTAATCTGAATGTGAAAGGGCTGATTTATTGCTGCAAGGCGGCGGTTGCCGCTATGCCTGAATCTGGCGGCAGCATCGTCAATATTAGCTCTAGCGTAACTTCGTTTACGCCAGCCAATTCGCTGGTGTATACCGCGTCAAAAGCTGCGGTGGATTCAATCACCAAGACATTGGCTAATGAACTCGGTGGGCGAAATATTCGAGTCAATGCGGTCAATCCGGGGCTGGTTATAACCGAAGGTGTGCATGACAGCGGCTTCTTTGACACCGGGTTTAAAACGCACATTGAGTCAATTACGCCGCTGGGCCGGATTGGCACGCCTGAGGACATTGCGCCGGCCGTGGCTTATCTCGCGTCGGATGAGGCGGGTTGGGTGACGGGTGAGAACCTGATCGTCGGCGGCGGCTTACATTAATGCTTGTTGGAATGAATATGAAATTGAATAAAGCCTACGGGCCCCTGATTAACAACGTATTTGAGCTGGATGGCGCAGACATCCATCCTGTCATTTCGCCCTCGACTGGAGAACGTCTGGCGGATTTGCACTACTGCAACGAACAGGATGTTGAACGCGCCGTCCTGGCGGCACAAGCCGCTTTCACAGCATGGAAAGCGTTAGGGCAACAGGCCCGCGCACGCCTGGTGCTGCAACTGGCGGATATGCTGGAAAGCGACATGGAAAGAATGGCACACATCGACGCGCAGGATGTGGGCCGTTGTATCAGTGAAGTCCGCCGTGATTACCAAACGGCGGTCAGGCACTATCGCTATTTTGCTTCGGTGATCATGGGGCATGAGGACACCGGAAGGGGGATTGCAGATGGCTACAGCCTGGCGAAGCGCGAGCCGCTTGGCGTGTGTGGACAGATTATTCCCTGGAATGCACCGGCCATTATGGCGGCATTCAAATTGGCACCGGCGTTGGTGACCGGTAATACGGTGGTGCTGAAGGCCGATGAAAACGCTTCGCTTTCGACCCTGGAACTGGGAAAGATGATTGCCAAGATTTTCCCCGCTGGCGTCGTCAACATCATTACCGGGTTGGGGAGCGTGGCGGGGGCGGCGCTCACCGGCAATAAAAAGGTGCGCAAGCTGTCTTTCACCGGCAGCACGGAAGTGGGCAAGCTGGTCGCCAAGGCGGCGGCTGAACGGCTGGTGCCTGTCACGCTGGAACTGGGCGGCAAGAGCCCCAATATTGTGTTCCCTGATATCAGCGATATTGATGCGGTGGTGGATAACGTGACGTTCGCCGCCATCCACAATAATGGGCAGTCTTGCCTGGCGGGAACACGGCTGTTCGTTCATGCAGATATTTACGACAGTTTCTGTGCCAAGCTGGTGGCGTCTTTTGAACGCGTTCGTATAGGTTCGCCTTTAGAGGAGCACTCTCGCGTCAGCTGCCTGGTTTCTGAAAAACAGGGCAAGCGGGTGCTCGCTTATATACAAACGGGCCTTGATGAGGGAGCAACGTTGCTAACCGGTGGGAAACGCCGCATCGTAGCCGGTTGCGAGCAAGGGTACTTCATCGAACCTACGATTTTTTCTGCGCAAAATACGATGCGTATTTGCCAGGAGGAAATTTTTGGGCCGGTACTGACGTTGATCAAATGGTCTGATTACGAAGAGATGATCGCGCAGGCTAACGATAGCGAATATGGCCTGGCATCAGGGATCTACACTACCAGTCTGAAAAACGCCATGGATACCGCCGACAGGCTGGAAGCGGGCTCCGTTTGGATCAACCGTTATTCAAATATTACCGATGGCACCGCCTTCGGCGGCTACAAGAACAGCGGGATTGGTCGAGAGTTTTGCAAAGAAACGCTCAATGCCTACACGCAAATTAAAACAATAACGTTGCAGACGGATCTCCCCGCTGTCTGGTTTGCAGAAAAAGCATAACAGCATAAGAAATGCACAGGGATGTGCCGCCGTTGGTTCGTCAGGGAACATGGTTACTGATGTAACTTCTTGGCGATTCCCCCATGCTTTTTTTGAACGCGGTGCTGAACGCGCTTTCCGATTCGTATCCCAGATCAAATGCGATTTGGGATATTTTTTCTTTATTGGTCACCATTCGCTCGATGGCCAGGCTAAACCGCCAGACGCGGATATACTCGTTGACGCTATAGCCGGCCAGCCTTCTGAACTTTGTGGTAAAGGCAGTGCGTGACATGCCGGCAACTTTGGCGAGATCATCCAGACGCCATTTCTTTCCCGGCTGATCGTGTATGCAGGTCAGTGCCAGTCCGATATTTTTGTCAGCCATCGCATAAAACCAACCCTCGCCACGGCCAAGCGCGCCTGAGGACAACAGCACTCTCAACGCCTGTGTAAAAATGATTTGTAAAAGATGTTCTGTGATTAACTCTGCACCGGGGCCCGGCTTTTCTATCTCCGATGACAGTCGGGTCAAGAAATCCTTAATGCCCTCGTTTTCTTCTCTTTGCGTTTTGATCACTATGGGTTCAGGAAGACTGGTAATAAAGCGGAAGGTGTCGTTGATTTGGAATACGAATCGACAACCCACAAATGAGAAAGCGTTCCCTCCATTGGTAAAGTAAGAGGATCTGTCCTTCATCACGTGGATTTTTCTTATATCGATAGACGGGGCATTGGCGTTATCGAAAATACTGAATTCTCGTCCGCTTGATAAAATCAGCACATCGCCTTGGTCAATTTGATAAGTGGCTGTATCCCCATCCATTTTGATGAAAAACGAGCCGCTCTTGGCAATGTAGATCTTCATGCCGGAATATTCTGGAAACAGCGCTTTGGTATTGATAGCCATGTCAAAAGTGACAATTTTCTGACTGCTTATTTTTAGCCTGGAAACAATATCGGATAACGGATCCATCATTACCTGCTCTGATAAAAGTTATTATTGGAATAATAGCTATTTTGGACATGTCTGTACATACCGCCCTGCGGCTGTCGTGGGTGAATACATGATGTGTGTTGGCGGCCGTCTTTCAATGGGCTGTTTGGCTTTAATGTCCGAATGATAAGAAAAAAAGTGCGGGGGCGAAAGTTCACGGTCTTGCAGGGTGCTACCCTTTGGGTTTTCAATAACGGTGGTATTATGACTTATTCTCAGATAACCCGAGGCCATAAGGGCATATTGGCGGCGCTAACGGCCGCTTTGTTTTTTATCTTATTGAACAGTGGCTCTCCTACGCCGTTATATCCATTATATAAAGAAACCTTTGAACTGCGTAATATCGACCTGACATTCATTTTTTCTTCATACGGGTTTGGCGTGCTGCTGGCACTGTTTCTATCACGGAAGCTCAACATAACCGGTAAAAATGCCAAATTAATGCTGGTTGCCTCGCTGATGGTTGTGGTGGTGCCAACGCTGTGCTTTTCATTTGCCGGTTCGTTACACGCGCTCTGCGCTTTCAGGTTTATTTCCGGTTTGGGCGCTGGAATGGTGACAGCGATAATTAACACGCTGTTGATTAAGTTCAGCCAGGGTGACAGTGCAAAACGCGCCGCACAACTGGGCAGTTTGGCGTTGGTGACCGGCCTGGCGTTGGGGCCGATGATCAGCAGCGTTTATTCTCAGCTGGCGTTTTATCCCCTCGCATCGCCGTCGGTGACCATCGCCACGCTTGTTTCTTTATCCGCTCTCGCCATCGTTATTTTTTGGCCGAAGCATACGCCACCAAGCGCCAGTGCAGAGGGGGCGAAAGCGACAGAAAATAATGGCGCTGACTTTAGTAAAACCCACTTTTACCTGCTTGCGTTGTGTGTATTCATCTCTTGGTCCTATGCCGCATTAATCCTTTCTCTGGGGCCGACGACGGCAATTGATGTGTTCGGGCTTCAGTCATCCGCTTACTTTGGCTATATCGCCACGAGTTATTTGTTGGTTGCCGGCGTGGTGCAGTTGACGCTCCCGCGTTTTTTGAAGCCTGAGTTCTCTTTGATACTGGGGCTGATTGCGCAAGTTTTCTCGATGGTGATTATGACGATGGCTTTGGAGGACGGCTCTGTTTTGAGTGCCGCAATCAGCCTGGCGTTGTCCGGCTTTTCGTATGGCGCGGTTTTTGTGGGGGGCGCCATTTTGGTGAATAAAATGTCTTTGGCGGCGCCGGATTGGCATGCGGTATCAAAGTTTTACTTTATCGTTTATTTGTTCAATGCCACGCCTTTGGCCGCAGGTTGGCTGGCGGATAAAATGGGTGTTTTTAGCGCGTTATTAGCCTCTATTTTCCTTTTTATGGCGATATATGCCGTGTTTTCCGTACTCGCATTGTGGCTGCTTTTATTGAGAAAGGCATGACATGTTCAAGAGCTGATACCCGGTGTTTGCGGATATTGTCATAAGATCCTGCCAGGCAATATGAAAAGAAAAAACCACGCCGGAGCGTGGTTTTTTGAGTTTGAGGCTGGGGCTTAGACGTTGAACAAGAAGTTCATCACGTCGCCATCTTTAACGATGTAGTCTTTACCTTCTGAACGCATCTTGCCGGCTTCTTTGGCACCTTGCTCACCCTTGTAGGTGATGAAGTCTTCAAAAGCGATAGTCTGTGCGCGGATAAAGCCTTTCTCGAAGTCGGTGTGGATCTTGCCGGCTGCCTGCGGTGCGGTGGCGCCAACAGGGATGGTCCAGGCACGAACTTCTTTTACACCGGCGGTAAAGTAGGTTTGCAGGTTCAGTAGCTCGTAGCCGGCACGGATCACGCGGTTCAGGCCCGGCTCTTCCAGGCCCAGTTCGGCCATGAATTCTGCGCGGTCTTCGTCTTCCAGTTCGGCGATGTCTGACTCTACTGCGGCGCATACGGCAACCACTACCGAGCCTTCGCCCGCCGCGATTTCACGCACTTTATCCAGGTATGGGTTGTTCTCGAAGCCGTCTTCGTTGACGTTGGCGATGTACATGGTTGGTTTCAGCGTCAGGAAGCTCAGGTAGCGGATCGCTGCCTTATCTTCTTCGGACAGATCCAGCGCACGCAGCATACCGGCGTTTTCCAACTGTGGCAGGCATTTCTCCAGTGCGGCCAGTTCGGCTTTCGCGTCTTTGTCGCCGCCTTTCGCCTTTTTCTGCACGCGGTGAATAGCACGTTCGCACGTGTCGAGATCCGACAGTGCCAGCTCGGTGTTGATGACGTCGATGTCATCAGCCGGGTCAACTTTGTTGTTTACGTGAATGATATTGTCATTTTCAAAGCAACGAACCACATGGCCGATCGCTTCGGTTTCACGGATGTTGGTCAGGAACTGGTTGCCCAGGCCTTCACCTTTGGACGCACCTTTAACCAGGCCCGCGATGTCAACGAATTCCATGGTGGTTGGCAGAATGCGCTGAGGCTTAACGATCTCGGCCAGCTGGTCCAGACGCGGATCGGGCATCGGTACCACACCGGTGTTAGGTTCAATGGTACAGAACGGGAAGTTGGCTGCTTCGATACCCGCTTTGGTCAACGCGTTGAACAGGGTGGATTTGCCTACGTTAGGCAGGCCGACGATACCGCATTTGAATCCCATGTTGTTCTCACCTTAAATATCTTAACTATCAGCCGGTTAGGTTTAACCCACTGCATAAAGGACGAAATAATGGCGCCATTATACACGTAATGACCGTTTTTCTCGATCTGGCTGTGTATCACAGGAAAATGGGGTGATACAGCCGGTGAGTGATTGACGTTCGACTACGCCTGGCCTGTTTTTTAACCGGCAATCAGCCTCAACAGGGACCTGTCATCGGTTGTGTTGGCGGTGCCAAGCGGGTTCCGCCTTGTAGATGGGCCTTGATTTGCCAAAATTGGAATTGCGGAATGCGGTGTTTCCTGAGCATTGGCCTATTAGCGTGCTTTGTTGCATTTATCGTTGGCCCGTGGTTTTGCAATCACCGAATACAGCTTACACATAACATTTATGAGAGTCGTTGGACGTTTTTCGTTATCTGATCAAGTTGTTTTTTAATTATTAAATATCGCCTGCGGTGTTATTTTAAATTGAATTTTCTAATTATTCTTGGTCAGTCATCTTGATTCTAATATCACGAATGGGTTCTGTATTTTTATATTTCCGCTGTTGCCGTTATTACTGTCGTCATTTTCTTATTCATTTCCGTTGAAAGTTAGAGGGTGGGTGATGAATGTGAATCTATTGGCTGCCTCAGAGGGGCCTTTCTGCACGTCATTAACCCCAGGATGAAGGTAAGAGTGCGATTTGGCTTGAGAATTCAGTTGGCCGTTTTCATCAGCACACGCAATTCAATGGGCCGCAAAACGGACGATGCCATGGCGTTTTTTTCGCGAACGGGCGGTGAAGTGCGGCAACCCAGTCGGTTTTTTATTGAGATTTAGATCACATTTACACATACTGACACTTCTGATTAACCTACAGGAAACGTGTCGGATGTACTTCTTGCCCAGTCCACCCTGAGTTACTCCCTCCTGAGGTTAGCCGCGCCATGCGGTTCTGCTTCCCGTGCTGCGGGAATGTGTTTTATCTGTCAGAAGTGATTATTCCATGTTTAACCTGAACAATTTCAGGCTGTCAGCCGTCAAGAACGAGGTTCTGGCGGGCTTTGTCGTGGCAGTTTCAATGATACCTGAGGCGGTCGGCTTTTCACTGGTCGCCGGGCTTTCCCCCATCGTCGGATTGCACACCGCATTTATTATCGGTCTGGTGACCGCACTGTTTGGTGGCAAGCCGGGCATGGTTTCGGGCGCAGCGGGTTCGATAGTGGTTGTATTGATGAGCCTGGCTGCACAACAGGGTATGGCCTATGTGTTGTGGGCGACGATTTTCGCCGGGGTTATCCAGATTCTGATCGGCGTGTTCCGTCTTGGTAAGTTTATACGGCTGGTGCCACTGCCTGCTATCCACGGCTTTGTGAATGGCCTGGCGATCGTCATCATGTTGGCACAATTGCATATGATTGCAGGGCAGGGGCTGCTGATGTACGGACTGGTGGCTCTGGCGATCCTGGTGGTGGTGTTATTCCCGCGGTTAACGCGGGTTATTCCAGCCTCGTTAGCGGCGCTGATTGTGGTTTCGGCTCTGGCTATTGGGTTTAACCTGCATACCCTGCGGGTGGGCGATCTGGCGGATATCTCCGGGGCGTTGCCGCATTTCAGCTTGCCGATGGCGCCGTTCAACCTGGAAATGCTGAAAGTGGTATTGCCGTACGCGGTGGTTATCGCACTGGTGGGATTGATAGAATCGCTGCTAACCATGACAGTGCTTGATGAAATGGGCGGCAAGAAAGGCAATGGCAACCGTGAGAGTATCGCCCAAGGCGCAGGCAACGCGGTATGTGGCCTGTTTGGCTGTTTTGCCGGTTGCGCGATGATTGGTCAATCGATCATCAATTTCACCTCTGGCGGTCGCGGGCGCATTTCTGGTGCCGTCGGTGCGGTGCTGTTAATCCTTTTTGTCGTCAGCCTGTCGGGCTATATCGGCCTGTTGCCGGTAGCGGCACTGGCCGGAGTGATGCTGGTGGTGTGCTACAACACCTTTGAATGGAGCTCGCTGCGCCGCTTACGCCGAATGCCGAAAGCGGATGCGTTGGTGATGCTATTGGTCACCCTGATTACTATCTTTACCGATCTGGCGATGGCGGTGATCAGTGGGGTGATTATCTCGGCGTTGGTGTTTGCCTGGCAGCAGGCGCGTATTCGTGTGCGTCAGCATCAGGTGGAAGGCGAGGTTGCGGTATATCAGTTGGACGGTCCGCTGTTCTTTGGTTCCACAGCGGCCTTTGCCGAACTGTTCGAACCCAAAAACGACCCGCAAAATGTGGTGTTGGATTTTGCCGGTACCCGAGTGATGGATTCCAGCGGGGTGGAGGCGATTGATAAGCTGACGGCGCGCTATTTGGCGGCGGGGAAATCGATTCGGCTACGTCATTTGAGCAGCGACTGCGTACGCCTGTTGAAACAAGCTGGCCCGTTTTGCAGCCACGAACTGGACGATCCCCAATATTACGTGGCTGAGGAAGGTTACCAAACCGATGACGCGAATGTTGGCGAAGAAACCTTCAAATTGAGAACCTAACGCAGCCAGCAGCGGGCGCGATGCCCGCTGCAATTGTTCACTATCAGGCCTGCGCCTTGAAGCTGTGCAAGCGGCGAACGGTTTTTTCCAATCCGTCCGTCAGCAAGAGCTCGGTGCAACGCGCCGCTTCATCGATCGCTTCATCAATCATTTTTTGCTCGCTGGCCGGTGGCTTGCCAAGCACGAAACCCACCACTTTGTTTTTATCGCCCGGGTGACCAATACCGATGCGCAGGCGGTAGAAATTCGGGTTATTGCCAAACTTGTTCTGAATATCCTTCAGTCCGTTATGGCCGCCGTTGCCACCACCCAGTTTGATTTTTGCGACACCGGGTGGAATATCCAATTCATCATGCGCCACCAGGATTTCGTCTGGCTCAATGCGGTAGAAATTGGCCATGGCCAGCACAGCTTTGCCGCTGAGGTTCATAAAGGTGGTGGGCACTAGCAGGCGTACGTCATTGCCCGCCAGATTCAGACGGGCGGTGTAGCCGAAGAATTTGCTCTCTTCCTTCAACTGCTGATTATGGCGCTGGGCCAGTAAATCGACGTACCAGGCACCGGCATTGTGGCGCGTCTGGGCATATTCAGCGCCTGGATTCGCCAGGCCGACTATCAATTTAATACTGCTCACTGGGGGATTCGCTTTGATCGACTTATTGGAAAGGGCATTAGTCTACCTGTCCACACACCGAATGACAAAATCCTGATGCATACTCAGCACCGATGTACGGTTATCGCGAGAAGAAAGATTAATTCATTAGCGGAACCATTCAATTTGTTAGCTAATGACTCGTATAGGGTAAAGATTTGTCATGTTTTCTTTACCATTTGTGATCACTTCCTCAATCATCTTGCCGGGTCAGAGGCTATACTCAACTTATCAAAGTGGGTTAACCAGTTAATGAGTTATCCCAGTTGGCAAATGGCACTATGGAGGTGGCATATGAAACGCAGAAACGCGGACAGAATGGGCAACTTTTTTATGGGGCTGGGGCTGATCGTGATGGTCGGCGGCGTCGGATACACCATTGTTGCTGAAGTATCTCAGTTCAATTTACCGCAATTTTTCGCCCATGGCGCAATCATGAGTATTTTCGTGGGGGCGTTGCTATGGCTGGTCGGTGCCCGTATTGGCGGTCGTGAGCAGGTGGCTGATCGCTACTGGTGGGTAAAACACTTTGATAAACGTTGCCGTAACGATAATCATCGTCCGTCACATTGATTAAAAAGATAAAAGGGAGCTAGCATTAGGCAAAGGACACCTGCCACGCATTAAGGTCTAAGGTCATGTTCGACTACCCGTAGAAAACCCGTTGCTGCATATGCACCAACGGGTTTTTCTTTTTCTGCTGTCGGGCAACTCATCAAGACGATGCGGCAGGGTGCCGCACCGAAAAGAGAAGTGATTAATGCTCGAACATTGCAGAAATTGACTCTTCATTGCTGATACGGCGGATGGCTTCAGCCAGCATGCCAGACAGCGTCAGAGTACGTACGTTTTTCAGTGCTTTGATTTCTGGTGACAACGGAATGGTGTCGCAGACAATCACTTCATCGATCACCGAGTTGCGAATGTTTTCCACAGCGTTACCGGAGAAGATCGGGTGTGTCGCGTAGGCAAATACGCGCTTGGCACCGCGTTCTTTCAACGCTTCAGCTGCTTTACACAAGGTACCACCGGTGTCGATCATGTCGTCGACCAGCACGCAGTCACGGCCTGCCACGTCACCAATGATGTGCATCACCTGGGAAACGTTCGCACGTGGGCGGCGTTTATCGATGATAGCCATATCGGTATCGTTAAGCAGTTTGGCGATAGCGCGGGCGCGCACTACGCCACCGATATCTGGGGAAACCACGATTGGGTTTTCCAGATTCTGTTGCAGCATGTCTTCCAGCAGGATCGGGCTACCGAACACGTTATCTACCGGAACATCGAAGAAGCCTTGGATCTGTTCAGCGTGCAGATCCACCGTCAAAACGCGGTCAACCCCTACACTGGAGAGGAAATCGGCTACAACTTTGGCCGTGATTGGCACACGAGCAGAACGCACGCGGCGATCCTGGCGGGCATAACCGAAGTAAGGGATAACAGCAGTAATACGACCTGCGGAGGCGCGACGCAGGGCATCTACCATAACAACCAGTTCCATCAGGTTGTCGTTGGTAGGGGCACAGGTGGACTGGATGATGAAAATATCACCGCCGCGTACATTTTCGTTGATTTGCACGCTCACTTCGCCGTCGCTAAAACGACCTACAGCGGCGTCACCAAGGCTGGTGTACAAACGGTTGGCAATACGTTGTGCTAGTTCCGGGGTGGCGTTACCAGCAAAAAGCTTCATATCAGGCACGAGAAGAACCTCAGGCATGCGTCCAGAGAAGATATTGTCATTCGGCCTCCGCTAAGGGGCAGTTAGCGACGCCGGCGCAATATCATACGGGTGTGTAAAAAAACAATTTGAACCGCAGCGGCGCAGGGATTACAGGGCCAGGTGTGAACGACTCTGCGCAGCGAAACGAGAACTACGGCTCAATCTGCCCGGAACGAATGCGATGTAGTGGAGAGACGTTAACGCCACGCGCTACAAAACCACGTATCCACTCCGGGGCTTGATTTAACACCTGACGGGCGGCGGTTTCTGTGTCGAATTCAGCAAACACACAAGCACCTGTGCCAGTCAGGCGTGACGGCGCGTATTCTAACAGCCAAGAAACAAGCTGTTCAACCTCGCGAAAACGTTTTCTTGCTATTGGTTCGCAATCATTTGCGTAAGTTGCCTGTAACAGCACATTTAACGGGCGAACCGGGGTGTCTCTTTTTAAATCGGCATCACCAAAAATGACGGGGGTAGGGATGCTGACGCCCGGATGGGCAACCAAATACCACTTTTCTTGCGGGTTCGCCGGTTGTAATTGTTCACCAATACCTTCGGCAAACGCGGCATGACCCCGAACGAAAACCGGCACATCGGCACCGAGGGTCAGCCCCAGTTCCGCTAATTGGTCATCGCTCAAGCCGCAGTGCCACAGTGCGTTCAACGCCACCAATACCGTGGCTGCATTGGAGGAGCCGCCGCCGAGCCCGCCCCCCATCGGCAGGCGTTTCTCGATGCTGATGTCGGCACCGCGCGGGGCGGTGTTCAGTTCGTGGCGATCGCAATACTGCTGCAATAACCGTGCAGCACGGACGATCAGGTTTTGTTCGTCCGGCACGCCTTCGACAGGCGTCAGCAGGCGGATATGTTCATCCTGCCGCACGTCGATGGTCAGCGTGTCGCCGTAATCCAAAAATTGGAACAGCGTCTGCAGCAGGTGGTAACCGTCGGCGCGTTGCCCAGTGATGTATAAAAACAAATTGAGTTTAGCGGGTGCTGGCCACTGACGGATCATTTGAGTGTCCAATTATCCATTTTCAGCTTGATGCGTTGGTCACCCTGTTTCAGCTCGAGGCGGCTTGGTAACTGTGGTGTGAGGTTGTTGTTGTAATCCTGGTAGTCCACGGTCCAGGTCTGGCTGCCTTGCTGGTAACTCAGCGAGTTCAAACGGTATTGGTCATCCAGCTTGAAGTCGTTGGCTTCACCTGGCAGACCGAGCATCCATTGGCGCAGGTTGTCCAGCGGAATGGCCATGCCGGTCAGTTTGCGGATCATCTCTTCGGCATTGTCACTGACATAGCGTTTGCCTTGGTTATCCGTCAACTGCACCACGTTTTTCTGTACGTTGAGATCAAGCTCAGTGCTGCCAAGCGGGTTGGTCAGCAGCAGGCGATAACGTTCAGGTGAATACTGTTGCCAGAAGAAACGAGCGTAGACTTTTTTCTGGTCTGACAGATAGGCAAAAGAACCACGGGTCTGATACTGATCAAGCTGTTGCACCGCTTGTTCATGGGCTCGCCACTGCGGCGACGTTGGGCTGGTTGCCGGGCCGGACGGTTTGGTGGTGGTACAGGCAGCCAGAACCAGGCTGGCCAGCGGGATCAGGCGTAGCAAACTAACTTTGCGGATTGGCATAACTTTCACTTTCTCTTGTCCTTTTGTCCTTACGGGCACGCACAGCGAAACCGTGGTATCACCGTTTACGCTAGCGGGGCTGCGCAGGCGAGTCAATTTTTTGCTGCATCGCGTTGAATCTTCCCGGCTTTGTCAGGGCGATGTGGCTCGGGGTTATGCGCAGCGTTTGCTATTAAGATTAACACAATCACTCAACCCTGCCGCTGCGAACACAAGAATATCTCTGGGCAGCCGATCGCTTGTCGTTGGCGTTTAGTTGATGTCGTGAAGGGTATGATGTGAGTGTTTATCGCCGGGAGGACACACGAGTATGAAGCTTTCAGTACGGATTATTATTTCGTTGTTATGCTTTGCGGGCTCTGCATTTTTCTACCTTCAGGCTAAACATGTTTTTTGCCAACAGGTCTCATTCCTTTTAGATCCTAGCTTTCGTTGCGGCACTTTGGGCTGGTAATCACCGGATGTTTGATCGCTACCGGTATACTCAGGGTGTATGTTTTACCGAATACTGTGCGCAATATCGCATGCTGCACTAAAATTCAGTATGATATGTCGTCAAATTGTTATTTATCCTGCTGTATTTATTATAGATTAATCAATTGGTGCTGACTATTTCAGCGATTGAACGGAAGATGCGGTTGTGACTTTTATTGATCCCGCGCATCAAGTAGAATGCCGTTCAACGAGAACCCGTACCAAAAGAAGTATTACTCGAAGCAATGACCCTGCTGGCGTTAGGTATAAATCACAAAACCGCTCCGGTTTCTCTGCGTGAAAGGGTGACCTTCTCTCCAGAGTCAATCGAACAGGCGCTGACCAGCTTGCTCCAACAACCGTTGGTGCAGGGCGGTGTCGTGTTGTCTACCTGCAACCGTACCGAGCTTTACCTTAGCGTGGAACAACAGGAACATATTCACGAACAGCTGGTTGCCTGGCTGTGTGAGTACCACCATCTGCGCCCGGAAGAAGTGAGTAAAAGCCTGTATTGGCACCACGGTAATGACGCAGTTAGCCATTTGATGCGTGTGGCCAGTGGGTTGGATTCGTTGGTACTGGGTGAGCCGCAGATCCTCGGGCAGGTAAAAAAAGCCTTTGCTGAATCACAACGCGGTCAGTCACTGTCCGGTGAGCTTGAACGTCTGTTCCAAAAATCCTTCTCTGTTGCCAAACGCGTGCGCACCGAAACTGAAATTGGTGCCAGTGCCGTATCCGTGGCTTTCGCCGCCTGTACTTTGGCACGACAAATCTTCGAATCGCTTGCTGAACTGAATGTGCTGCTTGTCGGCGCAGGCGAGACGATAGAGCTGGTGGCGCGTCATCTGCGCGAGCACAAAGTACGGCACATGATTATCGCTAACCGTACCCGCGAACGTGCCCAACTCTTGGCGGATGAAGTCGGCGCAGAAGTCATTACGCTGCCGGAGATCGACGAACGTTTGGCGGACGCCGACATTATTATCAGTTCTACCGCCAGCCCGCTGCCGATCATCGGTAAAGGGATGGTGGAGCGGGCGCTAAAAGCGCGCCGTAACCAACCGATGCTGTTGGTGGATATTGCCGTACCTCGCGATATAGAACCCGAAGTGGGCAAACTGGCTAACGCCTATTTGTACAGCGTGGACGATCTGCACGCCATCATTCAAAGCAATCTGGCGCAGCGCAAGGCCGCGGCAGTGCAGGCGGAGTCGATCGTTCAGCAGGAAAGCACCAATTTTATGGCCTGGCTGCGCTCACAGGGCGCGGTGGAAACCATCCGCGATTACCGTTCGCAGGCCGATCAGATCCGTGCAGAAATGGAAACCAAAGCCTTGGCTGCCATTGCGCAAGGCGCCGACGTGGAACAGGTTATTCACGAACTGGCCCACCGGCTGACCAACCGCCTTATTCATGCCCCTACCAAATCCCTCCAACAGGCCGCCGGCGATGGCGACGTGGAGCGGTTGCAATTATTACGCGACAGCCTCGGGCTGGATCAGCATTAGTTTTCTCTTTTAACAGGGTTTAATACCACGCATGAAGCCTTCTATTGTTGCCAAACTGGAAGCGTTACAAGAGCGCCATGAAGAAGTGCAGGCGTTGCTCGGCGATGCCGGCGTTATTGCCGACCAAGATCGGTTCCGCGCGTTATCGCGCGAATATGCACAGCTGACCGACGTTAGCCGCTGTTTCCTGGAATGGCGTCAGGTGCAGGACGACCTGGCAACGGCGGAAATGATGCTGGACGATCCTGAAATGCGCGAAATGGCGCAGGAAGAGCTGAAGCAGGCCAAGGCGGCGACGGAAGAGCTGGAGCAGCAGTTGCAACTGCTGCTCTTACCGAAAGATCCCGATGACGAGCGCGATTGCTTCCTGGAGGTCCGTGCCGGTACCGGCGGTGACGAAGCGGCGATCTTTGCCGGCGATCTGTTCCGTATGTACAGCCGTTATGCCGAAACGCGTCGCTGGCGCGTCGAGATCATGAGCGCCAACGAAGGTGAGCATGGCGGGTATAAAGAAGTGATTGCCAAGGTTTCTGGCGACGGCGTTTTCGGCCAATTGAAATTTGAATCAGGTGGTCACCGCGTGCAGCGTGTACCGGAAACCGAGTCGCAGGGGCGAATTCATACCTCTGCCTGTACCGTGGCTGTCATGCCGGCCGTGCCGGAAGCGGAACTGCCAGAGATCAACGCGGGCGATCTGAAAATCGATACCTTCCGTTCTTCTGGTGCCGGCGGCCAGCACGTTAACACCACCGACTCGGCAATCCGTATTACTCACTTGCCGACCGGCATTGTGGTGGAATGCCAAGATGAGCGTTCACAGCACAAAAACAAAGCCAAGGCGATGTCGGTGTTGGGCGCACGTATCCGTGCTGCCGAGATGGCCAAGCGTCAGCAGGCGGAAGCATCAACGCGCCGTAACCTGTTGGGTAGCGGCGACCGTTCCGATCGCAACCGGACCTACAACTTCCCTCAGGGGCGAGTGACCGACCACCGTATCAACCTGACGCTGTACCGTCTGGATGAGGTCATGGAAGGCAAGCTGGACATGTTGATCCAGCCGATTGTGCAGGAATACCAGGCCGACCAGCTTGCTGCGCTGTCCGCAGAGCCCGAGTAATGGATTATCAATCTTGGCTGAGGGCGGCGGTTGCCCGTCTGACGCAAAGTGAAAGCGCCCGGCGTGATGCCGAAATCCTATTGGGTTTTGTGACGGGCCGGGCCAGAACCTTCCTGATGGCGTTTGGTGAAACGCTGCTGACGCATCAACAGCAGGAACAGTTGGAAAGGCTGCTGGTGCGCCGTGAACGCGGCGAGCCGGTGGCGTATCTGATCGGCGAGCGGGAGTTTTGGTCTCTGCCGCTGTCGGTATCCCCCGCGACCCTGATCCCTCGTCCAGACACCGAATGCTTGGTAGAACTGGCGTTGGAGCGTCTACCACCGTCCCCTTGCACCATCCTCGATCTCGGTACCGGCACTGGCGCCATTGCGCTGGCGTTGGCCAGCGAACGCCCGGACTGTAGCGTGACGGGCGTTGATTTGCAGCCTGAGGCGGTGGCGCTGGCACAGCATAATGCGCAGAAGCTGGCGATCGGCAATGTGCAATTTCTTCAAGGCAGTTGGTTTGCGCCCCTGGCAGGCCAAACGTACGCTTTGATTGCCAGCAATCCTCCGTACATTGACGCAGCCGATCCACACCTGGCACAGGGCGACGTGCGTTTTGAGCCTAGCAGTGCGCTGGTCGCACAGCAGCATGGATTGGCAGATTTATCCGCTATTGTGCAACAGGCGCCACTGCATTTGCAGCCACAGGGCTGGCTTTTGCTGGAACATGGCTGGCAGCAAGGTGAGAGCGTACGAGCGTTGCTGCATGCCGCCGGTTTTATTTCGATCGCCACGCGCCGTGATTACGGTGACAACGATCGGGTGACGTTTGGTCAATGGCCGCAGCAGTAACTGAAAACCAACAAAACGCTGGCCTCTGGCTTTCACGGTATTACCTGGCAGCAAGTTTCGATCGTTTCCTGATGTTGGCTCAGGCAAGTCACCGGGATGCGTGAATGTAGATAACAACGCCGCAGCGTGAAAGACGGCGGGTATAAGCACACAGCGAATAAATAAAAGGAAGCAATATGGCAGTCTACTCGGCGTTAAAACATCTGCATTTGTTGACGGTAACCATCAGTATTGTCTTGTTTGTATTGCGTTTCTTCTGGAAGTGGCGCAATTCAGCTATGATGAACAAGCGCTGGGTGAAGATAACACCGCACATAAATGATACGGTGTTGTTCGTCAGTGGCATTGCGTTGGTCGTGATGTTCAAGTTTTATCCGCTGTTGGGTATGGACTCATGGCTGACCGAAAAGGTGTTTGGCGTTATTATCTATATCCTGCTTGGCTACGTCGCATTGGGCAAAAAGACCAAAAGCCAGAACCTGCGCACACTGGCGTTTGTGTTGGCGTTGGGTTGTTTGTACCTGATAATTAAACTTGCCACGACGAAAATACCGTTTCTGATGGGATACTTATGAGTAGCATTGCTGATTTTGAATTTAACACCTCGCTGCTGAGCGAGGGCGTGATCCTGGTATCGCAGTCCGTACGGCGTGATTTCCCCGCCGTCGAGGTCGAACGTAAGCTGCAACAGCTGGTCGACGACGCGCGAGCGGCGGTGCCGCAGGATCTCAGCCAGGAACAGCAACTGGACGCGCTCATTGAATTGTTCTTCAAAACCTGGGGTTTTGGTGGTGCCAGCGGCGTGTATCGTCTGTCTGACGCTATCTGGCTGGATAAAGTGCTGGAAGGACGGCAGGGGACGCCAGTTTCACTTGGCACCATTTTCCTGCATATTGCCGCGCACTTGGGTTTACCGCTGTTGCCGGTGATTTTCCCCACTCAGTTGATCCTGCGAGCAGACTGGCTGGATGACGAAATGTGGCTGATTAATCCGCTGAACGGCGAGACGCTGAACGAACACCAACTGGAAGTGTGGATCAAGGGCAACCTAGGTCTGGCCGCCGAGTTGGAAGACGACGATCTCGATGAGTCAGAAAACGTCATGGTGGTGCGTAAGATGCTCGATACGCTGAAAGCTGCCCTGATGGAAGAAAAACAGATGGAAATGGCGCTGCGCGCCAGCGAAACGGTGCTGTGCTTCGATCCTGATGATCCTTACGAAATTCGCGATCGTGGGCTGATTTACGCCCAATTGGAATGCAACCATATCGCCATTTCCGATCTTAACTATTTTGTCGAACAGTGTCCTGAAGATCCGGTCAGCGAAGTGATCAAAATACAGATCCACTCGATTGAACCGAAACAGGTTACGCTGCATTAATTCATTTGATTTAACATCAACAAAGGCGAAAGCATGAAACAGAAAGTGGTTAGCATTGGTGACATCAACGTAGCGAACGATCTGCCGTTTGTGCTGTTTGGCGGTATGAACGTGCTGGAATCGCGCGATCTGGCGATGCGCATCTGCGAACACTACGTCACCGTGACGCAGAAACTGGGTATCCCTTACGTTTTCAAAGCCTCTTTTGATAAAGCCAACCGTTCTTCTATCCATTCGTACCGCGGTCCGGGCCTGGAAGAAGGGATGAAAATCTTCGAAGAAATCAAAAAAACCTTCGGCGTGAAAACTATCACTGACGTGCACGAAGCTTCACAAGCGCAGCCCGTGTCCGAAGTCGTTGACGTTATCCAGTTGCCCGCTTTCCTGGCTCGCCAGACCGACCTGGTGGAAGCAATGGCCAAGACCGGCGCAGTGATCAACGTCAAGAAGCCACAGTTCGTTAGCCCTGGGCAAATGGGTAATATCGTCGACAAGTTCAAGGAAGGCGGTAACGATCAGGTGATCTTGTGTGATCGCGGCAGTAACTTTGGCTACGATAACCTGGTTGTCGACATGCTGGGCATCAACGTGATGAAAAATGTGACCGGTGGTCATCCGGTGATCTTTGACGTCACCCATGCGCTGCAAACGCGTGATCCGTTTGGCGCAGCTTCCGGCGGCCGTCGTGCGCAGGTTGCCGAGTTGGCGCGTGCGGGTATGGCGGTTGGCTTGGCGGGGCTGTTCATTGAAGCGCACCCAGAGCCAAACAGTGCCAAGTGTGATGGCCCGTCTGCGTTGCCGCTGGACAAGCTGGAGCCGTTCCTGGTGCAGATGAAAGCCATCGACGAGCTGGTGAAGAGCTTCCCAGAGCTGGATACCAGCAACTAAACGTGCTCTTTGCAGGGGCGTAGCTGCTGTGCCCGCTATGGTTTAAAGCCCGACTTGTCGGGCTTTTTGTTTTGTTAGGCTACGTGTGACGCCAATGCTTCAGGTAGCGTTGCGTAGAAATGCAGTCTCCCCTCAATGGGTTGTACCCGCGCCCGCGCCAGCGTTTTCAATGGTTGGAAAGGCATGTCGGTGATCGCCAACTGCTTGCCTGGCGGCAGGGCCTCGATAAAGCGCTGTAGGGCATCCAGGCCACCGGCGTCCAGCACCGGTACGGCATCCCACTGCAACACAATCACGTCATAGCTTTCGCTGCGCACCAGGAGTTCATTAAAAATGCGCTCGGCGGCGGCGAAGAACAACGGGCCATTTACGCGCAGCACCAGGCGGCCGTTTTCGGCGCTCAGTTCGCTCAGGCGGGTCATGCGTGCAATACGTCGCATAAACAGCAGGGAAGCCAGCACTATGCCTACGGTGATGGCAATCACCATGTCAAACAGTACGGTCAGTGACATGCACAGCAGCATCACCAGAATGTCATCTTTCGGTGCCCGTCGAAGCAGATAAACGACCTTATGCGCCTCGCTCATGTTCCAGGCGACCATCAGCAGCAGTGATGCCATGGCGGCCAGTGGCAGCCAGGAAAGCCAGGGTGCCAGCACCAGCAGTGCCAGCAACACCAGCAGCGCATGGATAATGGCAGATACCGGCGAGGTGGCACCTGCGCGCACGTTGGCCGCAGACCGCGCGATGGCGGCGGTTGCGGTAATGCCACCAAAGAAGGGGGCGATGATATTGCCGGCACCCTGACCAATCAATTCGGTATTAGAGTTGTGTTTCTTACCGGTCATACCGTCCAGCACGACGGCGCACAATAAGGACTCAATGGCGCCCAACATGGCCATAGAAAATGCCGCTGGCAGCAGAGCGGAGATGGTTTGCCAGCTTAGGGCCATGGGGTTGCCGTCGCCCGCAGGCAGATCCCAGGGGAGCATCAACTGCGGCAGGATAGGTGGGATGCCCTGGCCCTGAGTACCGTCGGCCAACAGGTAGCTGAAACGTGAGCCGATAGTGGCTACGGGGTGGTCAAACATCGCCAAAACGCCCATGACTGCCGTACCTGCCAGCAGGGCCGGCAGATGGCCGGGTACCCGCAGACCGAGTTTCGGCCAGAAGATCAGGATAAGCAGGGTCACTGCACCGATCAGCGTATCGCCAAGGTCCAACGTAGGCAACGCCTGCAACAGCGCGTAAACCTTACCCACATAGTGTTCAGGTACCACGGCCAATTGCAGACCGAAGAAATCCTTCACCTGCATCGTCGCAATGGTAATGGCGATGCCGGAGGTAAAGCCCAGCGTCACGGACAGCGGTATATATTCAATTAACCGGCCGAAACGGGCTAATCCCATCAGCACCAAAAACAAGCCGGAAAGCAGCGTGGCGATTAACAACCCAGAGAGCCCGAACTGCTGGGATACGGGGTACAGGATCACCACAAAAGCGGCGGTAGGGCCGGACACGCTAAAGCGTGAACCGCCACTGATGGCGATCACAATCCCGGCGACGGCCGATGTGTAAAGCCCGTATTGAGGGGGGACGCCGCTGGCAATGGCCAGCGCCATCGCCAACGGGATGGCGATAATGCCGACAGTAACGCCGGCAATGGCGTCTTTAAGCAGGCGTTGCAGAGAGTAAGGTTCCCGCCAGCAGGCATCTACCAGCGCGCTGAACGGCCGGATGCCGTTAATTTCATGCGTTTTCATCTAAGGTGCAAACCAAGTCTATAAAAGAGAACGGAATGGCGGGCCGGAAAAGGTCCGTCTCGAATAGCTGATAGACACCATACGCCTGTTATGGCAATGATTCATAGATGTACATCAATGCCGTGCTAAAAATCGGAGTTATACTCTTTTAGAATGCCGATTAACACCCGATAGTAGACTGGCCGTGGCTTAAACGGCCAGTCTAAATTGAATAATGCTATTTTTACCCCTTAATGCACGGCGGGCAAGGATAACCCAAGAAAGCGGGCTAAGGTGCCAACCAGCAGATTATGGTCTTCCAGCTGTGGTGCGCCAGAAATGCTGATGGTACCGATGCAGCCGAGACCCGTTAAATTGACGGGGAAGGCACCGCCATGAACCGAATAGTCGCGAACACTCAGCCCGTATCGTTCTTCCAGTGTTGATTGCCGCTGCTGCAAACGCAGGCCAATAGCATAAGAGCTCTTGTGAAAATGGTTTACCACGTTGCGTTTACGCCGTACCCAGTCTGCAATATCAGGGGTAGTGCCAGGCATGGCATAGTAAAAGAGAGTCTGCCCCGCCAACTGGATCTCTATGGCGATCGACAGGCTGCGTTGTTCTGCGGCGGATTTCAGTGCGGAGCCCAATTCCCAGGCAGTATTATGATCAAAATGGTTAAAGGCTAACGCCGTTTCCTGTTCAGTAAGCGCGTGCAATTCATCATCAGTATTCATGGTTGTCACCCCCCTCATTTGGTCGCTAACAGACTATCCTGAACCGGACGCAGGGGATAGATACCTTGGAAATAACATAGAACTGCTAATCTATTATTAATCTGTGTAATATCTCCGATGCTGAGCTGGATGAGACAGGGATTGGTTCTCAACATTTATTGTTTAATCGCCCTGTTATTCTCGTGGAGCATAGCGAATATTTATGACTTACGTTGTGTCAATTCCCGCCTTGTATAGTGACGCCTGCATTACCTATGCCACACTGTCCATCAGCTATTTTGCTCTCAGCAAGAACGCCCCCTTTTCCTACCATTCCGAGCTGTGGAAACGCCTGCTTTTTGGCGTGCTGGCTGGCCTGGCGGTTTTTTTTCTCAATCAGGACAAGTTGGAGTTGGTCGGTGACGTGCATTACAGCTTCGCCATGATCCCGATGATATTAGTGACGTTTTATGGTGGTGCCGTCAGTGGGCTGGCCTGCTATCTGATGTCGCTGGTGTTGAGTGGGGGTTTTACCGTTGATAACCTGTTTATCGGCTCGATCATTCTTCCATTAATGCTGTCGCGCGTTTGGTTGAGAAAGACGAATCGGGTGTTCTATCTCACCATTTGCATCATTGCACTGTATCGCATCGCGGTAGTTTGGTTTTTTGTGGATATGTGGGAACGGTGGCCAGACGTGTTGCTGTACCAGGCTATTTCTGCCCTGTGTTTGGCCATTTGCTACCATGCGATCAACTTCAAGGAACGGCACATTCATGCGTATTTCTCTATGCGTGATAAAGCCACCATCGACAGTCTTACTCATCTCAGTAACCGCGCCAGTGTGGACTACCGACTGATGTTACAACACGTGGAGCGTCGTCCCTGTGGGTTGATGATCCTCGATTTGGATGATTTCAAACACATCAACGATACCTATGGCCATTTGGTTGGGGACATACTGTTGGCGCGAGTGGGGGCGTTGTTAAAAAACAGCGTACGCAGCGACGATTTCGTCGGTCGTTATGGCGGTGAGGAGTTTATTGTTATTACGGCCAGCTACGATCCGGCGACGATTGGTGGGGTAGCGGAGCGTATCCGACGTAGCGTTGAGGCCACCGCGTTTGTACTGGACGACGGTGATGAGGCACACATCACGGTGTCTATCGGTGCGTCGTTGTATCTGCCCGGTATGGTGGTTGATAAAGCGATTGAGGTCACGGATGAAGCGCTGTATGACGCCAAACGCAGGGGGAAAAATCAGGTGGTGTGCAGCCGGCTGATGCAACTCTCACCGCTTGGTGCGGGTTTCCGCCACGAATGATCCCCTCCTGATATTCACAGGAGGGGAGTGATTCAGGCTGCCAAGGTATGCTCGCGGAACGCGGTCAGTAACTCTTCGGTAAACTTCAGGCGTTTCTGACGGTCGGCCAGGTCCAACATAAACTTCAACTTGGTTGGTCCATCCAGACGATAGATTTGCGGATGACTCTGTAGCAGACCAATCAAATAACCCGGGTCAACCAGGTTTTTCTCACCAAACTCAATAAACCCGCCGCGTTCATTACCTTCTATGCGTTTGATACCCAGTTTTTGGGCGTGTTGACGCAGAGCCGCACATTGCAGCAGGTTACGTGCCGGATCGGGGAGCAGACCGAAGCGGTCAATCAGCTCCACTTTCAGCTCTTCCAGTTCACCGTCGTTTTTCGCGCTGGCAATACGTTTATAGAACGACAGGCGGGTGTTAACGTCGGGGATGAAATCATCCGGCAGCAGGGCAGGCATACGCAGCTCCACTTCGGTTTGGTTGCTGGTGAGATCTTCCAGCGAAGGCTCACGCCCATGCTTAAGCGCATCAACCGCACTTTCCAACAGTTCCATATACAGTGAAAAACCGACGGTGGTCATCTGGCCGCTTTGATCTTCGCCCAACAGTTCACCTGCGCCACGGATCTCAAGATCGTGAGTGGCTAGCGCAAAGCCGGCACCCAGATCTTCCAGTGACGCGATGGCCTCCAGGCGTTTATGGGCGTCGGTGCTCATGGCTTTTGGATTTGGCGTCAGCAAATACGCGTAAGCTTGATGGTGCGAACGCCCGACGCGGCCGCGTAGCTGGTGTAACTGCGCAAGCCCAAAGCGATCCGCACGCTCAATGATAATGGTATTGGCGCTGGGGATATCGATGCCGGTTTCAATAATGGTGGTACAGACCAACACATTGAAGCGCTGGTGGTGGAAGTCGTTCATCACGCGTTCCAGATCGCGTTCCCGCATCTGGCCGTGACCGATGGCAATGCGCGCCTCTGGCACCAACTCTGCCAGTTTTTCTGCTGCCTTTTCGATGTTTTCTACATCGTTGTACAGGTAGTAAACCTGGCCTCCGCGCAGCACTTCTCGCAGGATGGCTTCGCGGACGACCAAACTGTCGTACTCGCGGACAAAGGTTTTTACTGCCAGACGGCGGGCAGGTGGGGTGGCAATAATGGACAGGTCACGCATGCCGCTCATGGCCATATTCAGCGTGCGCGGGATCGGCGTGGCGGTCAGCGTCAGGATATCCACATCGGCACGCATCGCCTTGATGCGCTCTTTATGGCGAACACCGAAACGGTGCTCTTCGTCAACGATAAGCAGCCCCAGATCTTTCCAGCGCAGTTCGCTTTGCAGCAATTTGTGGGTACCAATGATAATGTCAACTTTGCCATCAACGGCGTCGTCCATCACTTGCTGCTGTTCTTTAGCGCTGCGGAAGCGTGACATCATCTCGATGCGGATTGGCCAGGTGGCGAAGCGATCGCGGAAGTTGTCAAAATGCTGCTGCGCCAGCAACGTTGTCGGCACCAATACCGCAACTTGTTTGCCGTTTTCAACGGCCAGAAACGCGGCGCGCATTGCCACTTCGGTTTTGCCGAAGCCGACATCGCCACATACCAGGCGGTCCATGGCCAGGGGTTGGCACATGTCGCTCAGTACGGCGTTGATCGCCTGCTCCTGATCGGGTGTGGTTTCAAACGGGAAGCTCTGACAGAACAGCTGATATTGCTCACGGTTATGTTTAAACGCGAAACCGGTTTTAGCCGCGCGTTGGGCGTAGATATCCAACAGCTCTGCTGCCACGTCCCGTACCCGCTCGGCCGCTTTCTGTCGTGCGCGCGACCAGGCATCACCGCCCAGTTTATGCAGCGGGGCATTTTCGTCTGCGCCACCCGCATAGCGGCTGATCAGATGCAATGAAGAAACCGGTACGTACAGTTTGTCTTCACCGGCATAGGACAAGATCAGGTATTCGGCCTTGATGCCACCGGCCTCCAGCGTGGTTAACCCCACGTAGCGCCCAACGCCATGCTCCAGATGTACCACCGGTTGACCCGGGTGCAGTTCTGCCAGGTTGCGGATCAGAACGTCGGTATTAATGGTACGTCGGTTGTCCTGCCGACGGCGGCTGACGCGTTCGCCGAGCAGATCGCTTTCGCAGATCAGGGCCCGGTTACGCATACCGTCGAGGAAGCCGCGTTCGGAAGCCCCGACCATCATGTAGCGGCCGGCCGGCTCGGCCTGATCGAGATGCTGGATCAACGAGGTGCCGAGCTTGATGCGGCCTAGCAGGTCTTGCAGCGTTTCCCGGCGACCTTCACTTTCCACTGAGAAGATAACGCTGCCGTCAAAGCTTTCAATAAAGCGGCGCAGATTGTCCAAGGGGGCTTTCTGCTGGGCCTGCACCGCCAGATCCGGCAGGGCGCGGTAATCCAGATTGGTGTTACCGGCCTTGGCAGGCAATTCCTCGGTTTTTAGCGCCATGCGCGGCCAGGCTTTTAACTCGCTAAACAATGCATCAACCCGCAGCCACAGGCTGTCCGGCGCCAGCAGTGGGCGCATCGGATCGACACGGCGGCTCTCGAAACGTTGGTTAACGTCCTGCCAGAAGCGTTCGGCGGCGCTTTCCAGATTGCCGGTATTGACAATCAGCGTATTGCCTGGCAGGTAGCTGAACAGCGACGGCAGCGGTTGGTTGAAGAACAGCGGCTGCCAGTATTCGATACCGGCAGGCCAGGTGCCTTTACTCACCTGTTGATAAATATGTTCGGCGTCGCGACGCACTTCAAACTGCTCGCGCCACTGGCTGCGGAACAGCTCGATGGCATTTTTATCGGTTGGGAACTCATGGGCCGGTAGCAGGTTGATCGCGTCGACTTCGCTCAGTGTGCGCTGGTTGTCGACATCAAAGGTGCGCAGGCTGTCGATTTCATCGTCGAAGAAATCGATGCGATAGGGCTCTTCGCTCCCCATCGGGAACAGATCAAGTAACGCGCCGCGCGTGGCGAACTCACCGTGCTCCATCACCTGATCGACACTGCGGTAGCCCGCTTGCTCGAGTTGGGCACGCAGTTTGTCGCGTGACAGGCGCTGGCCTTTTTTCATGACCAGCGCGTGGCCGTGCAGGAATTCGTGCGGGCAAACACGCTGCATCAGCGTATTGACCGGCAGGATAATGACGCCGCGCACCATGGTCGGCAAGTGGTACAGGCTCGACAGGCGTGCGGAGATGATTTCCTGATGCGGTGAGAAGCTGTCGTAGGGGAGGGTTTCCCAGTCCGACAGAGTGGTCACCATTTGATCGGTAAACTGCTGAATTTCGTCGCGCAGCCGCAGGGCATTTTGCATGTCCGGGGCGATCAACATCACCGGCCCGTTATGTCGTTCGATGATCTCGGCGCACTCTACGGCGCAGGCCGAGCCGGTCAGTTGCCCCAACTGGCGCAAGTCGCCAGCACGCTCAGGCAAAGAATAACGGGAGGATGAGGATGCAGCACGCTTAGGGTTATCGGAGATGCTCATTAAGGTATCTTTAATCAATGTATTAAATTTCGCCCCGGCAGAAATAACACCGCGCCTTTAGCCGGTAATACTAGCCCACTGGGCAATAAACTGACATAGATAAAAGCGCGGCGCGGCGGTCTAATGGCGAATGTTTAACCACTCAATGGCATTACTCTTGTGTAGCCAGGGCGAGATAGTCGTGGATTTTATCGACGTCAACGTTACCGCCGCTGACGATCACCCCCACTTTTTTGCCGCGCAGATCCAGTAGCGAATTCATTGCTGCCGCTGCGGCCAGGCAACCGGTCGGTTCGACCACCATTTTCATCCGTTCCATAAAGAAACGCATCTGCCGGCAGAGTTGCGGGTCACTGACCGTCAAAATATCGTCAATGTACTCTTGAATGATAGGGAATGTCAGCGCACCCACCTGCTGGGTCTGAGCGCCGTCGGCAATCGTTTTCGGTACGGGGATGTGTACCGGTTGGCCACTGCGAAACGCCTGTTGCACGTCGTTGCCTGCCTGCGGTTCAACGCCGAACACCCGACAGTGCGGTGACCAGTGTTTGGCTGCAACCGCGCTACCGGCCAGTAGACCACCGCCACCGGTGCACACCAACAGCACATCCAGTGGCCCGACGTCCTCAATCAGTTCTTTGGTGGCGGTGCCCTGGCCTGCAATCACCTGTGGGTAATCGTAGGGGGGCACTATCGTCAGGCGGTGTTCAGCAGCCAGCCGTTGGGTAATGGCTTCACGGTCTTCGCTGTGGCGCTGGTAAATCACCACGTTGGCACCGTAACCGCGGGTTGCCGCCAGCTTGGTTGCCGGTGCGTCGTGCGGCATCACAATGGTCACATTGACCCCAAGTTCGCGTGCCGCCAGTGCCATTGCCTGGGCATGGTTACCTGAGGAAAAGGCAATCACGCCCGCTTTGCGTTGCGCAGCACTCAATTGGGCAATGGCGTTATAGGCACCGCGAAACTTGAAGGCGCCTACGCGTTGGAAATTTTCACACTTGAAGAACAGCTGCGCACCGGTGAGGTTATCGGCCTGCCGAGATGTCATCACCGGTGTACGGATGGCATGTCCAGCCAGAATTTCTGCGGCGGTAGAGATATCGGCGGCGGTGATGCAATGGGGAGTTGAACTCATGACGACCTCGCGCTGGTGAAAGGTTGATTGATTACCCGGAGATTTTAATTTACTCTTTGTAAAGTTATTGTCAAATGGTTAAGTTGATGAGTGATATCAAGCAGGAAAACGCACTGTTGCTGCGTGAAGCGGAAAAAATAGTTCAGGCGCTGGGGGCCATGTTTGCACCGAGCTGCGAAGTGGTGCTGCATGATCTCACGCAACCGGGGCGAGCCATTGTCGCCATCGCCAATAATCTGTCTAACCGCAGTATTGGCGATGCTGCCAGCGAAATGGGGTTGGAACGTATTGCCTCGCCGGATTTCCCTGATGTGGTACAGAACTATGCCAATGCTTTCCCCGACGGCCGGCCGGCCAAGAGCACGTCAATCGGCTTGCGTAACAGCCAGGGGGTTTATGTAGCAGCCATCTGCCTCAACCTGGATGTTTCAATCTTCAACAGCGTCAACGCCATTCTGCAACAGCTGACTGCGGTGGTGCAGAGCGCGCCGCAGGTTGCGGACGAGGGCGCGCGTTCATTGTCGGACATCGCCTCAGTGATCAACACTTTTGCGGCTTCTTGTGCCACTGCGCCGCGCGCGCTCTCTTCCGAACAGCGTTTTCAGGTGATCCAATTGCTTAAGCAGCAGGGCTATCTGCAACTGCGTGGTGCGGCCACTATGGCCGCGGAAGCATTGGGTATTTCGCGGGTCTCGGTTTACAACCTGTTAAAGCGAGATGCCGGGTGACCTGCTGCGGTTAGCCCGAACGGCGGAATAAAAGGCGTCAGGGTGGTTCCCTAAACGAGGTATAGCCTTTATTATCCTTGATCACTTTGCTTAAGCTACGGCCACAAAACGGATTTCATGTATCAACCTGTCGCGTTATTCATTGGCCTGCGCTATATGCGCGGGCGGGCCTCAGATCGCTTCGGGCGGTTTGTTTCCTGGCTTTCCACCATCGGCATTACGCTGGGGGTGATGGCGTTGGTCACCGTATTGTCGGTGATGAACGGTTTTGAAAAGGATCTGGAGAACAACATTCTCGGCCTGATGCCGCAGGCGTTGATCACTAGCCCTCAGGGGTCGATCAATCCGCAACAAATTCCTGCCTCGGTGGCGCAGGGGCTGCAGGGCGTTAGCCGCGTTGCACCGTTAACCACCGGTGACGTGGTGCTGCAAAGCGCTCGCAGCGTGGCGGTCGGGGTTATGTTAGGGGTAAACCCGGACGAAGCTGATCCCTTGACGCCGTTTCTGGTGAACGTCAAACAGCAGCTGTTACAGCCGGGCCAGTACAATATCATCCTTGGCGAACAGCTTGCCGGGCAGCTTGGCGTCAAACGCGGCGATCCGCTGCGGGTGATGGTGCCGAGCGCCAGCCAATTTACGCCAATGGGCCGCATTCCCATTCAACGTCTGTTTACTGTGGTCGGCACTTTCCATGCGAACAGTGAAGTTGATGGTACCCAGATGCTGGTCAATCAGCAGGACGCTTCACGCCTGCTGCGCTATCCGGCAGGCAATATCACGGGGTGGCGTTTGTTCCTGCAACAGCCGCTGACGGTTGATACGCTGAGCCAACAAAAATTGCCTCAGGGCACCGAATGGAAAGACTGGCGCGAACGTAAAGGCGAGTTGTTCCAGGCGGTGCGCATGGAGAAAAACATGATGGGGCTGCTGCTCAGCCTGATCGTGGCCGTGGCGGCGTTCAACATTATTACGTCGCTCGGTCTGCTGGTTATGGAGAAGCAGGGCGAAGTTGCCATTTTGCAAACACAGGGCCTGACACGTCGACAAATCATGGCGGTGTTTATGGTGCAGGGCGCGAGTGCGGGCATTATCGGCTCGTTGCTCGGCACGCTGTTAGGCGTGCTACTGGCCACCAACCTGAATAATCTGATGCCGATTCTCGGCGCATTGATTGACGGCGCATCGTTGCCGGTGGCGGTTGACCCGTTGCAGGTGACGATCATTGCCGTGGCGGCGATGGCGGTTTCCCTGTTGTCCACGCTTTACCCTTCATGGCGCGCTGCCGCCGTACAACCCGCTGAGGCTTTACGTTATGAGTAACCATCTTTTGTTGCAGTGCGACAACCTGTGCAAGACCTATCAGGAAGGCAACCTGCATACCGACGTACTGCGCAATGTCAGTTTTGCTATGCAGCCGGGCGAGATGATGGCGATTGTCGGTAGTTCAGGCTCCGGCAAAAGTACCTTATTGCACCTGTTGGGGGGGCTGGACTCCCCAACCTCCGGCGAGGTGATCTACAAAGGTCAGTCAATGAATACCTTGTCTTCGGCGGCCAAAGCCGAGCTGCGCAACCGCCAGCTTGGTTTCATCTATCAGTTCCACCATCTGTTGCCGGACTTTACTGCACTGGAAAATGCCGCTATGCCGCTGTTGATCGGCGGTATAAAGCCGGCACAGGCGCAAGAAAAAGCGCTGGAGATGCTGGCGGCGGTCGGGTTGGCAAAACGCAGCAAGCACCGGCCTTCAGAATTGTCCGGCGGTGAGCGCCAGCGCGTGGCCATTGCGCGTGCGTTGGTGAATAACCCGTCGTTGGTATTAGCGGATGAGCCGACCGGTAATTTGGATAAACGTACGGCCGACAGCATCTTTGATCTGCTCGGTGAGTTGAACGTGCGCCAGGGTACGGCGTTCCTGGTGGTGACTCATGACCTGCAACTGGCGAAGCGTCTTAGCCGCCAATTGGAAATGGCCGACGGCCATCTGCAGGCCCAGTTGACCCTGTTGGGGGCTGAGTAATGGCGGGTGCGTCACTTTCCTTTCTGACGGCTCTGCGTTTCAGCCGTGGGCGCAAGCGCGGTGGCATGGTGTCGTTGATCTCGGTGATCTCCACCATCGGTATCGCCTTGGGCGTTGCCGTGCTGATTGTTGGCCTGAGCGCGATGAATGGTTTTGAGCGCGAACTGAAAAACCGTATTTTGGCCGTGGTACCCCATGGCGAAATCGAACCGGTGAAACAGCCATTTAAAGATTGGCCGTCGATTCTGCAACGGGTAGAAAAAGTGCCAGGCATAGCGGCTGCCGCGCCTTATATTAACTTTACCGGCCTGATGGAAAATGGCGCGCAACTGCGTGCGGTCGGGGTTAAAGGGGTTGATCCGCAGCAGGAAAACCAACTCAGTGCGCTGCCGAAATACGTTCAAGGCGATGCCTGGGCTAATTTTAAAAGCGGTGAGCAGCAGGTGATCCTGGGTAAGGGCGTTGCTGATGCATTGGGCGTCAAGCAGGGCAGCTATGTGACGGTGATGATCCCTAACAGCGATCCGCAAATGAAGCTGTTGCAACCGAAGCGTATCCGTTTGCACGTAACGGGTATTTTGCAGCTCAGTGGCCAGCTTGATCACAGCCTGGCGATGGTGCCCCTGGCCGACGCTCAGCAATATCTGGATATGGGCGATAGCGTGACGGGGATTGCCATCAAGGTTAACGATGTGTTTGCCGCCAACAAGCTGGTGCGCGATGCGGGCGAAGTCACCAACGCTTATGTTTATATCAAGAGCTGGATTGGTACCTATGGCTACATGTACCGTGATATTCAGATGATTCGCGCCATCATGTATCTGGCAATGGTGCTGGTGATCGGCGTCGCCTGTTTCAATATCGTCTCCACGTTGGTGATGGCGGTGAAAGACAAGAGCGGTGATATTGCGGTGCTGCGTACTCTGGGTGCCAAAGACGGCTTTATTCGCGCCATCTTTATCTGGTACGGTCTGCTGGCCGGGCTGGTGGGCAGCGTCAGCGGGGTCGTGGTGGGGGTTATCGCGTCGTTGCAACTGACCAACATTATTAAAGGAGTGGAAAAACTGATGGGGCATTCATTCCTGTCGGGCGATATCTACTTCATCGACTTCCTGCCTTCTGAGTTGCACTGGCTGGACGTGTTGATTGTACTGGTGACGGCGTTGGTGCTCAGCCTGTTGGCAAGTTGGTATCCAGCCAGGCGTGCCAGCCGTATTGATCCGGCACGCGTATTGAGCGGTCAATAATCAAAATCAGGGGAGGCAGCGATGCCGCCCCATTTTTTTAGCCTAAGGGTGGGTTATGTACTACGGTTTCGATATGGGCGGCACCAAGATTGAGCTGGGCGTGTTTGATGCAGACCTGCAACGCATTTGGCAAAAAAGGGTGCCGACACCGCGTGACGATTATCAGCAGCTGCTGGCAACGTTGCGCGATCTGACCTTTGAGGCGGATGCGTTCTGTGGCCAACAGGGCATGGTGGGTATCGGCATTCCGGGGCTGCCCAACGACGATGATGGTACGGTATTCACGGCTAACGTACCGGCGGCAATGGGGCAACGTTTACCACTGGATCTGGCTGAGCTGATTGGTCGTGACGTGCGTATTGATAACGACGCCAACTGTTTTGCGCTGTCGGAGGCCTGGGACGACGAGTTCCGTCACTATCCAACGGTGTTGGGCATTATCCTTGGCACCGGGGTGGGCGGCGGGTTGATCGTCGACGGCAAAGTGGTCTCCGGGCGTAACTATATCGCTGGCGAATTTGGCCATTTCCGCCTGCCGGTGGATGCGCTTGACGTGCTGGGGCATGATATACCTCGCGTTCCTTGTGGCTGCGGCCATCAAGGTTGCATCGAAAATTACATTTCTGGTCGCGGTTTTGAGTGGATGTACGCCCACTTTTATCAGCAGCACTTGCCTGCACAGCAGATTATTGCGCATTATCAGTCGGGTGAGCCGCAGGCGGTGGCTCATGTCGAACGTTTTATGGATGTTCTGGCGATATGCCTGGGCAATTTACTGACCATTATTGATCCACATCTGGTGGTGATTGGTGGCGGGTTATCGAATTTTGAAGCCATCTACCAGGCGTTACCCGAGCGTTTACCCGCGCATCTGTTGCGTGTGGCCAAGTTGCCACGAATTGAAAAAGCGCGCTATGGGGACGCGGGTGGCGTACGTGGGGCTGCGTTCCTCAATTTGGTTCACAGGGAAAAGTAAGGAGAGAGTTAATGCACACTCGCCATCGGCTGTGTCAGTTTCGCAAGAGTAAGCATGTGCTGCATCAGCGCTTTCGTTCGCGGATTTTTCATCGCGATACCATGGCGGCGGCCGAGCTGAAGAAGCCGTTTGTCGTGGTGTTGACCGGGGCCGGGATCTCGGCCGAGTCAGGTATCCGTACTTTCCGCGCCGCAGACGGTTTGTGGGAAGAGCACCGTGTGGAAGATGTCGCTACGCCGGAAGGCTATCAGCGCGATCCGCAACTTGTGCAGGCGTTTTACAATGAACGCCGCCGGCAGCTACAGTCCCCGGAGATTGCCCCTAATGCGGCACACCGCGCATTGGCGGATCTGGAAGCCTGGTTGGGGGATAACTTCCTGCTGGTGACGCAGAATATCGATAATCTGCATGAGCGTGCCGGCAGTTCGCGCGTGTTGCATATGCACGGTGAACTGTTGAAAGTCCGCTGCACCAGCTCCGGGCAGGTATTCGACTGGCCGGAGGATCTCAGCGTGGACGATCGCTGCCATTGCTGCCAATTCCCGGCGCCTTTGCGGCCACACGTGGTGTGGTTCGGCGAAATGCCGCTGGGCATGGATGAAATCTATCAGGCGCTGGCCAAGGCCGATTTCTTTGTGGCTATTGGCACTTCGGGCCACGTTTATCCGGCTGCGGGTTTTGTACACGAGGCACGCTTGGGCGGCGCGCACACCATGGAACTGAATCTGGAGCCCAGCCAGGTAGAAAGTCAGTTTGATGAAAAACACTATGGTCCTGCCAGTGCGGTAGTACCACGGTTCGTGCACAAATTCCTGGTTGGGAAAGTCGAAAGAGCCGATCAACCTTAACGCTGGTTTCAGGGCGCAGCCTGTGGCGTCCTGAACTTTCTCCTTCACACCTTGATGTTTGCCCGCCTGCTTAGCCGCTTTGCGCCACCGGCCTACCCATGTTGTTCAACGTTCCACCATCGATGAACGAACCCGCACCGCTGTAATTATCACTGCAATTAATGATTTCCGTTAAATCTGGGTAAAAATGACCTGTCTCAATATTTGATCCGAACCGGTTCCGCATAATGAAACGCGATATTCTGAGGGCGGATACCATGGATAAACTACTAGATCGCTTTTTTAACTACGTCTCATTCGACACGCAATCTAAAGCGAACGTCAAACATGTGCCGAGCACCGACGGGCAATTGAAGCTGGCGCGCGCGTTGCAGCAGGAAATGATTGAATTGGGGTTTGAACGGGTGTCGCTCAGCGAGCATGGCTGCGTTATGGGCACCTTGCCGGGGAACGTTGCCTGGCCCGTGCCGGCAATTGGGTTTATTTCGCATCTGGATACGTCACCCGACTTTAGCGGAAAGCACGTTAACCCGCAGATCGTCGAGAATTACCGCGGTGGCGATATTGCGCTCGGCATCGGCGATGAAGTGTTGTCACCGGTGATGTTTCCGATCCTGCACCACATGTTGGGGCAGACACTGATCACCACCGACGGTAAAACGCTGCTCGGTGCTGATGATAAAGCGGGCATTGCCGAGATATTGACCGCCATGGTGCGGCTACAACTGCGTAAGATCCCACACGGTGATATCCGCGTGGCCTTCACGCCGGATGAAGAGGTCGGTAAAGGCGCTCGGTTGTTTGACGTTGCAGAGTTCAATGCCGAGTGGGCCTATACCGTAGACGGTGGCGGCGTGGGTGAACTGGAGTGTGAAAACTTCAATGCGGCGTCAGTAACGGTGAAAATTGTCGGTAATAACGTGCACCCGGGGAGCGCCAAAGGGGTAATGGTGAACGCACTGTCTCTCGCGACCCGTATTCAGCAGGCACTACCGGCGGACGAAACCCCGGAAACCACCACGGGTTATGAAGGGTTTTATCATCTCAGCAGCCTTAAGGGGAGCGTTGAACGCGCCGAGATGCACTACATCCTGCGAGATTTCGAGCGTGACGGTTTTGAAGCGCGCAAACGCCGGATGATCGAGATCGCTCAGCAGGTGGGTAAAGGCCTGCCGCGTGATTGCTATATTGAGGTGGCGATCGAAGACAGTTATTACAACATGCGCGAGCAGGTGGCTGAGCATCCCCATGTGATTGCGCTGGCGCAACAGGCAATGCGCGACTGTGATATTGAACCTGTCATGAAGCCCATTCGTGGCGGCACCGACGGAGCACAGCTGTCGTTTCGCGGTTTGCCGTGCCCGAACCTGTTTACCGGCGGTTATAACTACCACTGCAAGCATGAGTTTGTTTCCCTGGAAGGGATGGAACAGGCGGTGGCGGTTATTATGCGCATCGCGGCGCTGACGGCCGAACGCGCAAAATAACACCGATTACAATCGTTATAATTGCTTGCCGCAACAAGGGTTTGCTCCTAGTGTGGGAAATATATCCAGCACAAGGAGCCTTATCATGAGCACTGAACACCGTATTGATCGCCAATGCCTTGAACAGTTTGTACAGGCTATTTGGCGCCATGCCGGCAGCACGGAGCGGGAAGCCGCACTGGTGGCGGATCATTTAGTCCAGGCCAATTTGGCTGGGCACGATTCGCATGGCGTCGGCATGATCCCAAGCTACATGGCATCGTTGGCGCAAGGGCATTTACAACTGAATGTCCATGCTCAGGTGGTGCGCGATGCGGGGGCCGTGCTGACGATTGATGGTGGTCAGGGATTTGGCCAGGTGGTGGCCAGCGAAGCGATGGATAAAGGGATTGAACGCGCTCGGCAATTGGGGCTGGCGGCGGTGGCGTTGCATAATTCACACCATATTGGCCGTATTGGTCACTGGGCTGAACAGTGTGCACGTGCCGGTTTTATCTCCATTCATTTTGTCAACGTGGTGGGCGATCCCATGGTGGCGCCGTTCGGTGGCAGCGATCGTCGTTTTGGCACTAACCCATTCTGCGTCATTTTTCCCCGTCCCGATAAACAACCGCTGTTGTTGGATTTTGCCACCAGTGGCATTGCTTTTGGCAAAACGCGCGTGGCCTACAACAAGGGCCAGAGCGTCGCGCCTGGTTATCTTATCGATCACCTGGGGCAACCAACGACGGAGCCTTGCGTGATGCACGAGCCGCCGTTTGGCTCGTTGTTGCCCTTCGGTGCGCATAAAGGGTATGCGCTGGCCACGCTGTGCGAAATTCTCGGTGGTGCGCTGTCCGGTGGGCGTACCACCCATGACGCGACGTTGAAATCTGACAGCGACGCCATATTCAACTGTATGACCACCCTCATTCTCAACCCGGAGGCTTTCGCTGCGCCGGAAATGCAGAATGAAGCAGAGGCGTTTATCGACTGGGTGAAGGCTTCTCCCCCAAGCGACGGACAGCCGATTGCAGTTCCCGGGGAATGGGAGGCGGCGAACCGCGTGGCGCGGTTGCAACAGGGCATCCCGATAGATGCAAATACCTGGCAGCAAATCTGTGCGGCAGCGCAACAGGCCGGAATGCCGGACCATGAACTGGAAAACTACCGGACGAAGGTCTTACGGGGATAAAAAAAGCCACCCGCCGAAAAGCGGGTGGCTTGATGAGACAGTACTCAGCTTTAGTCTTTAAAATACCAATAACCGTTATTAACCAGCGCGGTCAGCAGCGCCAGGAATGACGGGTCGTCAATGGCATCGCCGAGCATGGCAGCATCAACGCTGAAGTTCTGGCACATGGCATTGGCAGCCTGCAGGTGCTCGGTATCCATCAGTTCACCGTTCGCAAAGCACTGGTCGCCTACGCGCAGCACGCGCAGTCCACCCAGGCGTTGCAGAGGTTCGCCCTGTTGCAGCAGTTCGTAAATTTCCCCGGCTTGATAAGGCGGCTCCGGCGGCGCAGCATCCAGTTCGTGGCGCGTCTGGGAGATAAACTCGCCGAACCACTGCTGGAAGTGCTCGGGTTGCTGAACCAAATCCAACATCATCTGGCGTAATGCGTCGACTTCCTGCGGTAACACCTCTGCCGGTTGTTCACGCAGTTGGATCTCCGGGTCGCTGTAGCGTTTACTGCCCAGTTCGCGTGCAAGTACATAGTCAGCAAAGCCGCTGACCAGCTCACGAGCATTCGGTGCGCGGAAGCCTACAGAGTAATTCAGGGCATTTTCCAGCGCGTAGCCTTCATGTGGGAAACCTGGCGGGATATACAGAATGTCACCCGGTTCCATTTCTTCATCAATAATGGCGTCGAAAGGTTCTACCTGCAGCAGGTCAGGGTGAGGGCAGTGCTGTTTCATCGGCACTTTTTCGCCCACACGCCAGCGGCGACGGCCCGTACCCTGAATGATAAAGACGTCGTACTGATCGAAGTGAGGACCAACGCCACCCCCCGGGACCGAGAACGAAATCATCAGGTCGTCCATTCGCCAGTCAGGCAGTTGACGGAATGGGCGCATCAGCGCGCTGGAAGGCTCATGCCAGTGGTCGACTGCCTGAACCAGCAGTGACCAGTTGTTTTCGCTCAGGTGGTCAAAACTCTCGAATGGGCCGTGCGCAACCTGCCAGCGGCCGTCCTGGTGGCTGACCAAACGGCTGTCCACTTCGTTTTCCATCGCCAGCCCAGCCAGCTCGTCCGGGGAGATCGGATCGATAAAGTTTTTGAAGCCGCGCTTCAGAATCACCGGACGCTTTTGCCAATAGCGTTGCAAAAAATCGTTCCAGTCCAGATCTAATTGATAATCCATGTTCTATTCCAGGATAGAGGAGTGAGCCTGAGTGCGATTATACTCGTCATACTTCAAACTGCATCTTTGTTGGCTACGCTTAGTTACGTGGCCCGTCCATGGGCCACGCCCCTGCGGGGCCGCTGCAACCAGCGTTCAAATCTGCTCCCGGCAGATTTGTCACCCAAATCACTGACTTTAGTCAGCTCACCGGGCTTTGCTCGCTTGCCGTCGTCATGCCATTCGAATTATGTAGAGTATACAACGGAAGATTGGCCCCGGGGATCGGGGCCTGAACAACAGAATTTACTCGTGGTGGTGAGAGTCGTGCTGGCGAGCGAAAGTGACCTGCATGCGGGCCCCTCCCAATGGGCTATCGCTAATGGTGATAGAACCGTCGTACTGCTCAATGATCTCCGCTGCGACTGACAATCCCAGACCCTGGCCAGGGCGAAGTGTGTCTACCCGCTGGCCGCGCTGGAAGATCAGTTCGCGTTTGCTCTCCGGAATGCCTGGGCCATCGTCATCGATGACGATAGTGAGGAATTTATCGGAGTGGAGGGAGGTGATTTCAACGAACTCCAGGCAGTATTTACAGGCGTTTTCCAGCACGTTGCCCATGACTTCCATAAAGTCGTTTTTCTCCCCCATAAAAGTCACTTCCGGTGAGATATCCAGCGTGATCACCACGCCTTTACGTTGATAGACCTTATTCAGCGCCACGGTGAGGCTGTCCAGCAGCGCTGGCACCGAATGGATTTCACGCGTCAGTACCGTCTGCCCCGAGTTGATACTGGCACGGTGCAGGTAGTAACCAATTTGCTGGGAGATACGGCTGATCTGATCGAGCATGATAGGCTCAACTTCCTCAATCGTGGTCTGCTTGCCGGTACGCAGTGAACGTAACGTGGTTTGCAGCACCGCCAGCGGCGTCTTCAGACTATGCGTGAGATCGGAAAGCGTGGTGCGATATTTGGTGTAACGTTGACGTTCGTTACGCACCAGAATATTCAGATTGCGCACCAGCCCGCGCAACTCACTGGGGGGATTCTCGTCGAGTTGGTCACGTTCACCGTTTTCCAGCTCTCCGACCTGATTCACCAGTGCCTTGATGGGGCGCAGGCTCCAGTAAGCCGCCAGCCAAAGCAAGGGGACCACCAGCAGCAAGTTGGCCAGCAGCACATAGCTGAACCATTCCCACACCACATCCGAACGCTGAAGCTCTTGCGGAATGGTGTCGACCACCACGATGCTCAGCGCCGGTAACCTGGCCGTTGCCGCGTAGGTGTTGACCGCCACGGAGTGGGTCAATGCATTTTGATCGTTGTCGTCATAATCTTTGAGCTGATCTTGCGCTTTGGGGTTGTTGCCCAACACTTCGCTACTGACGCGGGTATCAGTATCAATTTCGTAGAAACCGGACTCTTCCAGCCACTCTTTATTGATGCGTTTTTCCAACTCTGGCACCTGACGCTGGCTCCACAACAGGTTGCCTTTATCATCGTAAATGAAAACCAAAGTAGGGAAGTTGAGATCAATATCCGGTGGAATGGCGATGGTTAACTTGTTGTTATTCCATTGAGCCAGGCTGAAGAACAGATTGCTTTCACCGCGCAGCAAACGAAAGGCGGTTTTGTCGAAACTGACAATATAGCCCACCACGGCCACCAGACCATAAGACAGCGACAGCGCCAGGATCACCCCGGCGGTTGCCATCAAAAAGCGGGCGCGCAGTGAAAACGGTTTTTTATCCTTGTTGAACATGATGTTCACTTCGCATCAAAACGATAGCCCTGGCCACGTACTGTGGTGATCACTTCCTGTGGGTATTCCGCCTGCAGCTTTTTACGCAACCGGCCCATTAGCACGTCGATGGTATGGCTTTCACGCAGTTCAGCATCTGGATACAGTTGCAGCATCAGGGAATCTTTGCTGACCACCTTGCCGGCGTTGCGAATTAAGGTTTCGATAATCGTGTATTCAAACGCGGTCAGTTTAATTTGCTGTTCGTTGACGCTGAGCTCGCGACGCGAGAGGTCAATTTGGAACGGCGGTAGAACGATGACCTGTGAAGCAAGGCCGCTATTGCGACGCATCAACGCCTGCATACGGGCGATGACTTCTTCCAGATGGAACGGCTTGGTGACATAGTCGTCGGCGCCGGCTTCCAGCACGGCCACTTTGTCTTGCCAGCTCTCACGCGCAGTCAGTACCAGAATCGGCAGCTTCATCTGGTGGGCACGCCAGCGGCGGATCAGGCTCAGACCGTCTTCACCGGGCAGGCCAAGATCGACAATGGCGATGTCTGGCGCATGTTCTTGCAGGAAATAGTCGGCTTCCTTGGCATCTTCCGCTGCATCAACCTGGTGGCCCATTTCACGCATCTGTACAGAGAGGTGGTGGCGCAACAAACCATTATCTTCAACAACCAGTACTCGCATGACAGACTCCTGTAGAGTGGCGGGTGAACATCCTGTCACCCGCGCTATAAAAGGTAACACGCTCTTTGGCGTATACGGGATAGCGCGGTAACCATACCCATCTGATCGTGTTGACGTTATGGTAGGTATAACCTGCACTTATCGCAAGGGACGCAGAACCTTGGTTAAAAATAAGCGCTATCTATTTTTTGTACGCCGCCATTATCGGCAACGCCCGATAAACGCAGGATAAACAATGGCGGGGCAAAGCTAAACCAAACTTAAACAGAAGAGGCCGTTAACCAGAAAACCCAGGCATTTTGTTCAGGTTACGTCAGGGCGGGTACCGCGCTGTACGGTTGTGACATAATTCCCTGTATCACAGTAACTCTTGGTGTGGGCCGCACCGGCCTATCTTTGACTCGGAACACTATGAAGCCCAGCAGCGACAATAAGCAGCACGCCACGCAGGATGCGATACACGTGACCTTTACCCGGCATTTACGGCAAGGATTGACGCGTAAAGCCGCGTTGCACCTGACGATTAAGCAACTCGCGATCGCCGGAACGCTGGGGTATTTGGCTAAACTTCCGCCCAGCCGCACGTTGGCCGTACGGCTGGCTATTTCGCGCGATACCGTCGAGTTAACCTATGCCCAACTGGAAGCCGAAGGCTACATTGCCCGAGCCGTAGGGCGTGGCAGCTTTGTCAGTTATCAGCAAAATACGTTGATCGGCCGTGAGTTGTTGGCTTCGGAGAAGACTGAAAGCACCCTCTTGGTAGAACGGGAGCTTAGCGCACATGGCCGTTCTCTGCTGGTTGCTGCGCATACTCCCCATACCTGCCGTAACGGCGCACTGACCCCTTCATTGCCCGACTTGCGTCTGTTCCCCATCGAAAGCTGGCTACAGCTCGAAAGACAGGCCGTGCGTCAGGGCGCCGAGTCTCTTTTAGGCTATGCCGATCCTCAAGGGCTGGTGGAGCTAAGAGCAGAAATTATTGACTATCTGCGCCGTGAGAGGGGGGTTAAAGCCAGTGCGGAGCAGGTGATCGTGGTGACCAGTTCCCAGCAGGCGTTATCGCTGTGTACCCAGGTCCTGTTTAACCCCGGTGACAGCGTCTTCGTTGAGGAACCCGGTTATCAGGGGGCTAAAAAATTGGCTCAGTCTGCGGGGTTAATCACATATCCAATCGGTGTGGATCAATCCGGTATGGATATTGATGCGCTGATTCAGGCGGACGCGGGAGGCCGGGGGGTGTATATCACGGCCTCTCACCATTATCCGTTAGGCCATTCGCTCAGCATAGAAAGAAGGCTGAAACTTTTGGCGTGGGCACAGCATGAAAAAGCCTGGATTATTGAAGATGATTACGATTCTGAATTTAATTATAACGGCCTGACGACCGCCTCATTGCAAGGGTTGGATCAATATCAACGGACTTTATATATTGGCACCTTCAGTAAAACCTTATTCCCGGGATTGCGTATTGGATTCCTTATCGTTCCTCCGCAGTTAATTAAACCTATGGTGGCGGCAAAGCAATTTCAGGATGGTTATACGTCTGCATTACCACAAATGACGTTATTCAAATTCTTACATGGCGATTTTTATGCCGAACACTTAAGGAACATGCGCAAGATATATCAGGCTCGGCTTGAGATTTTGCATGCTGCGGTTCATCAGTATCTTGGTGCCTGGACTCAGCCGCTGTTGCCGCAGGGCGGTCTGCAGCTGGTATGCCCGCTGGCAGACGCAGCCACCGAGCGGCGGTTGATTCATGCTGCCGCGGCCCAAGGAATGAAAGTCTACGGGCTGATTGACTTTTATACTCATAAACCCAGTAAAGGGGCATTGGTCTTCGGCTTTGCTGCCTATACACCGGATGAGATTGTAAAATTTATCAAAAGGTTATCATCTATTTTTGGCGAACTTCAAGCACCTGCTTAAAGGTGGTAGTCCCGCCAAATTGGTCTGCTTACTGTTATTAATTGGTCTGTATTCAGCCTTGAGTGGTGGGTGTATCCTGCTGGTATTACGTTATTTTTTCTCAGAAAACCCGCGAGGATCTATGCGCCCAATCAACAATGAAGTTGTAGTACGAAAAATACAAAGCGATGACAAATCACAGTGGTTGGATCTTTGGCAAGGCTATCTTCATTTTTACCGTGCGGAGGTTCCGGCGCAGGTCACCGATCATACCTTTGAACGGTTATGCGAAGGGCATCAGGTTTACGGCCTGGTGGCGGAAGATAAAGACGGCACATTGTTGGGATTAATGAATCTGATTTTTCACCCATCAACCTGGAGCTCTGCCGGTTATTGCTATATTGAAGATCTTTATGTTTCACCGGCGGCGCGGGGTAAGAAAGCGTCCGAAAAGTTATTCGAGCAAGCTTATCTGCTGGCGAATGAAAAAGGCAGCGATAGGGTTTATTGGATGACACAAGAATATAACGCCCCAGCGCGCTCACTGTACGACAAAGTAGGCCAAAGAAGCTCGTTTATTGTTTATAACCGTTAGCGGCGGAGAATATATGATGATCAATCAATTCGGGCAGCCGGTCGGTGAGTCATTATCCGAGTGGCGAGCGGCGAAACGGCCCGCAGGGGAAACCCTGGCAGGGCGCTTTTGCCAGCTGAAGCTGCTTGACCCACAGCGAGATCATGCTGCGTTGTTCCACGCCTTCCAGCAGGCGCCGGATGGCCGGGACTGGACGTATTTGTCGATAGAGCGGCCTGAGAGCCCTGCGGCGATGTTGCAACACCTGACTGCGCTGCAGGCGAACCCCACACTGGTGAATTTGACGGTGTTTGACCGTGAAAGCGAGCTTCCGGTTGGGACGGTGGCTTATATGCGTATCGACGAAGGCAACGGCGTGGCGGAAATTGGCCATGTCAGCTGGTCACCGGCGATGAAGCAGCGTTCAAGCGCCACCGAAGCGATTTATCTGATGTTAAAGCACGTGTTTGAGGATTTGGGCTATCGTCGCTGCGAGTGGAAGTGTGACAGCCATAATGCCCCCTCCAGGCAGGCCGCGGCGAGATTTGGTTTCAACCATGAGGGGACATTCAGGTATGCAGTGGTCACCAAAGGCCGCAGCCGGGATACCGACTGGTTCGCGATGACGGTTGACCGCTGGCCGGCCATCAACGCCGGGTTTGAGCAATGGCTAAACCCCGATAACTTTACTGCGAACGGGCAGCAGAAAAAACGATTGCAGGATTTTATGGAATAAAAAAGGCGGCCAAACGGCCGCCTTTTCTGACGTGAAACCAAGCCGTTACTTCAGTTCATCAACCATGGTCGCGGCGCGACCGATGTAGTTCGCTGGAGTCATGGCTTTCAGGCGCGTTTTCTCTTCTTCCGGCAGGGCCAGCCCATCGATAAATGCCTGCATGCCCGCGGCATCCACACGCTTGCCGCGAGTGAGCTCTTTCAGCTTCTCGTACGGCTTTTCGATGCCATAACGGCGCATCACGGTTTGGATAGGCTCGGCCAGCACTTCCCAGTTGTGATCCAGTTCGTCCAACAGGTGTGCCTGATTCACTTCCAGCTTGCTGATGCCTTTCATGGTCGCCTGATAGGCGATCAGCGCATAACCCAGGCCAACACCCAGATTACGCAGCACGGTGGAGTCAGTCAGGTCGCGCTGCCAGCGGGAAACCGGCAGTTTGCTGGCCAAATGACCCAATACCGCGTTAGACAAGCCCAGGTTACCTTCAGAGTTTTCGAAGTCGATCGGGTTGACCTTGTGCGGCATGGTAGAAGAACCGATTTCGCCAGCGATGGTTTTCTGCTTGAAGTGATTCAGGGCGATATAACCCCAGATATCACGATCGAAGTCGATCAGGATGGTGTTGAAACGCGCCACGCAGTCAAACAGTTCTGCGATGTAGTCGTGCGGTTCAATCTGTGTGGTGTACGGGTTCCAGGTGATGCCTAGAGACGTAACGAACTCTTCGCTGAAGACATGCCAGTCCACTTCAGGGTAAGCGACAATGTGGGCGTTATAGTTGCCGACAGCACCGTTAATTTTGCCCATGATTTCCACGCGCTCAAACTGACGGAACTGACGTTCCATACGGTAGGCTACGTTGGCGAATTCTTTCCCGACGGTAGACGGCGTTGCCGGTTGGCCGTGGGTACGGGACAGCAACGGAATATCACGGTATTCCAGCGCCAGGCCCTTGATTGAATCGATGATTTTACGCCAGTACGGCAGCACCACGTCCTGACGCGCGGTTTGTAGCATCAGCGCGTGCGACAGGTTGTTGATGTCTTCTGAGGTACACGCAAAGTGGATAAACTCGGACACCGCCTGCAGGGCAGGGATCGCTTCCACTTTTTCTTTCAGGAAATACTCAACCGCTTTCACGTCGTGGTTGGTGGTGCGTTCGATAGTCTTGATGCGTTGCGCGTCTTCTTCGCTGAACTCTGCGACGATTTTGTCGAGGAAAGCGTTTGCGTAGGCGTCAAAAGCCGGAACTTCCTTGATTTCTGCGCAGGCGGCCAGTTTTTGCAGCCAACGTACTTCAACCTGCACGCGGAATTTCAGCAGACCGTATTCGCTGAAAATGGCGCGCAGTGCGCTGACTTTATCACCGTAGCGTCCATCAACGGGTGAGACGGCGGTCAGTGAGGATAATTCCATCGGTAGCAACTCCTGGGATCTATTAACAATGAGCAACGATATTTTGCGCCTGTTTGAACAGACGATTACGGGAAAACATTAACTGCAGGCGGCTGCCGCCAACCTGTTGCCACAGCACGGCGGCACGGATGCCCGCCAGCAATGTGGCACGAACCTTGGCCTGCACCTGCGGGTTTTGCAAGATAGCCGGCGAGCCGGTGACCTGGATACGTGGCCCGAGCGGACTGACCACGTCGACATAAATGCCGGCCAGTGCGCTGATAATAGTGTCGGATTCCAGATCAAAATGCGCCAACTGACGTTCAAGTTGACCAAGACGTTCACCAAGCTGGTTCATCGCCTGTTTATTGGCGTTGAGTTTGCGCTCCAGCACCATCAAGCTGATGGTGTAGCGAGTCAGCTCTGCCCCCAGCCCTTTATTGTTGGCATTGAGCACGCTCATCAGCGTCTCAAGACCCACTTTCAGATTACGCTCTTCACCACCAAAGACGGCCAGCGTGGAAGAAGGGTCCATCTGCAGCAGGCTGCTTAGCGAGATATGAAAGGCGTCGCGATCGCATTGGCCTTCGTGCGCCAACTGTTGGACCATACGCGCGGCCTGGCTGATTCCGGCCATCGCCAGCGTAATGTCATAATAATTCTTCGCCACGGTTACTCCTGTAAACGCTGTTCGATAATGCCGCCGCCGAGACAGATTTCATCCTGATAGAACACGGCAGACTGGCCTGGGGTGACAGCGGCGACCGGCTCGTCGAAACGCACTTCAATACGTTCTTCGTCAAGCGGGGTGACTGTGCATGGAATATCCTGTTGGCGGTAACGCGTTTTCACCGTACAACGGAAGGGGCCAGTCAGTGGCAGACGGTCGACCCAATGTAGCTGTTGTGCGATCAGACCGACGGACATCAGACGCGGATGCTCATGCCCTTGGGCGACCACCAAAATGTTGTTGGCAACGTCTTTGTCGACGACGTACCACGGATCTTCACTGCTGTCCTTCATGCCGCCAATGCCCAGCCCTTTACGTTGACCCAGGGTGTGGTACATCAAGCCCTGATGTTCACCGACGGTCTGGCCGTCGACAGTGACAATGGGGCCTGGTTGTGCTGGCAGGTAGCGGCCGAGGAAATCACGGAATTTGCGTTCGCCGATAAAACAGATACCGGTGGAGTCTTTTTTCTTGGCGGTGACCAGCTCAAGCTGTTCGGCGATGCGACGCACCTCAGGCTTTTCCAGTTCACCGACCGGGAACAGGCTTTGTGCAACCTGCTCGTGGCTCAGGGTATAGAGGAAATAGCTCTGGTCTTTGTTACCGTCGACACCGCGCAGTAAGCGGCTTTTGCCCTCTACGTCCTGGCGACGTACGTAGTGACCGGTGGCGATAAAATCGGCGCCCAGATCTTCTGCGGCGAATTCCAGGAACGCTTTGAATTTGATTTCTTTATTGCACAGAATGTCTGGGTTCGGCGTACGGCCGGCTTTGTACTCTTCCAGGAACAGTTCAAAAACGTTGTCCCAGTACTCTGCCGCGAAATTCACCGTATGCAGTTCGATACCGAGTTTGTCGCATACTGCCTGCGCATCGGCCAGATCGGTCGCTGCGGAGCAATATTCTTCGTCATCGTCTTCTTCCCAGTTCTTCATAAACAGCCCAGCGACCTGATAGCCCTGTTGCTGTAACAGATAGGCAGTAACGGAAGAGTCGACGCCGCCGGACATACCGACGATTACTTTTTTCTGGCTGTTGTCTGACATGGGGATCTCACGAACTTGAACACGAACCGTGCTGATAAAAAACAAGCGCAGGATTTTACCACGTTGGCCGCGCCGGCGCACGGCACTTATTTATCTCAGAACGGCCAGTTATAGCTACTGACCAGCGACAGCGGATAACGTTCCGGCTGTTGATAACAACGAACGCTTTCCGCTACCAGCGCGGAACGCAGGTTAGGGGCCTGCAATATTTCGTCGGCAGTCAGCCACAGACAGCGATCGATATCGCTGTCGTTTGGCGCTGTTGGCAACTGCTGCTCCAGCTCAATAACAAAGCAAAAGCGCAGAAACGGCGTATTGTCCGGTGCGATCCATTGATGCAGCTTGAGGAATGATTGCGGCGTGGCACGGATGCCGGTTTCCTCCCAAAGTTCGCGTTCAGCGGCCTGCACCAAGGTCTCGTCAGCCTCGAGATGACCGGCTGGCTGGTTCCATAATGCCTTGTTGTTGATGGTTTCTTCGACGATCAAAAACTTTCCAGCGGCGTGAACCACGCAGGCAACGGTGACGTGCGGTTTAAACATGGCGGCCTCTTACAGCGGTTTGTTAATGTGCTGATAGATATCATCCAACTCGGCAATGCGGGTTTTGTAACTGGCGGACAGGCAATTGACGTCGCTACCGCACAGTTTACGTTGCTCTAACCAGCTTTGTTGTTGGTCCAGCATCTCTCCGCTCACCCCCATGGCGAACAGGCCGTGCAAAAACTGGTATTTGGTGGCCATTTCCACATCTTTGTCGCTTAGCGTACGGCTGGCGCAGATCGCCTTTTCATCGGCGTTGACGGCTTTGGCGCAGTCGAAACTGGCAGCCTGTGCGGAAGAGACGGAAAGCAGAGTGGTGAACAGTAGCGCGGTTAATGTTTTCATCGTTGCTGCTCCAGAGGCCAATTACAGTGAATCCAGGATTTTCCATTCACCGGGTTGCAGTTCACCCAATGAAATATTGCCCATACTGTAGCGAATCAGCCGCAGGGTAGGAAAGCCGATATGTGCAGTCATGCGACGCACTTGGCGGTTTCGGCCCTCATACAGGGTGATTTTTAGCCAGGCGGTAGGGATCGACTTACGTTCGCGGATTGGTGGGTTGCGTGGCCACAACCATTGTGGTTCTGCGACCAACTCCACACCGGCAGGCAGCGTAGGGCCATCTTTGAGCGTGACACTGCTGCGCAAGGGCGCCAAATCGCTTTCCTGCGGCGTACCCTCGACTTGTACGTAATACACTTTGCCGGTGCGTTTACCCGGTTGGGTAAGCTGTGCCTGTAGCTTGCCGTCATTGGTTAATACCAATAACCCTTCACTGTCGCGATCCAGGCGTCCGGCGGCGTAAACATCAGGAAAAGGAATGAATTCTTTCAGCGTCGCGCGGCCTGCTTCATCGGTAAATTGCGGGAGCACATCGAATGGCTTATTGAATAACACGACACGACGCGGGCCCTGTGCTACAGCGGGTTTAGCGGACTCAGGCTTGCTGAATCGTTTAACTTTGTGATTTTTAACAGAGAATTTTTTCATAACAGTTGAGATTACGGATGATAGGCGCATTATAACCGAATCCGTTTCGGATTGGCGCGGACAGAAAATTCCAGTAGTATCTACACGCATCTTACAAAGCATTAACAAAAATTGCGCTTGAAGGAGAGGTTGATGGAAAGCAAAGTAGTTGTTCCGGCAGAAGGTAAAAAGATTACGGTCGATGCCCAGGGTAAACTGGTTGTTCCGAATAACCCGATCATTCCGTTTATCGAAGGCGACGGTATTGGCGTTGACGTTACCCCTGCTATGATTCACGTGGTTGATGCAGCTGTGAAAAAAGCCTACCACGGCGAACGTAAAATCTCCTGGATGGAAATCTACACCGGTGAAAAATCCACTCACGTTTACGGGAAAGACGTGTGGCTGCCGGAAGAAACCCTGGATCTGATCCGTGACTACCGCGTTGCCATCAAAGGCCCGCTGACGACCCCTGTCGGTGGCGGTATTCGCTCCCTGAACGTGGCCCTGCGCCAGCAACTGGACCTGTACGTGTGTCTGCGTCCAGTGCGTTACTACCAGGGCACCCCAAGCCCGGTTAAACAGCCAGAGCTGACCGACATGGTGATCTTCCGCGAAAACGCCGAAGACATCTATGCGGGTATCGAATGGAAAGCCGGTTCTGCTGAAGCAGACAAAGTGATCAAGTTCCTGCGCGACGAAATGGGTGTGAAGAAAATCCGTTTCCCAGAGCAATGCGGTATCGGCGTGAAGCCATGTTCTGAAGAAGGGACCAAACGTCTGGTTCGTGCAGCGATCGAATACGCTATCACCAACGACCGTGACTCTGTGACCCTGGTTCACAAAGGCAACATCATGAAGTTCACCGAAGGTGCCTTCAAGGATTGGGGCTACGAACTGGCACGTGAAGAGTTCGGCGGTGAGCTGATCGACGGCGGCCCATGGCTGAAAATCAAGAACCCGAACACCGGTAAAGAAATTGTCGTTAAAGACGTGATCGCCGATGCCTTCCTGCAGCAAATCCTGCTGCGTCCGGCTGAATACGACGTGATCGCCTGTATGAACCTGAACGGTGACTACATCTCCGACGCCCTGGCCGCACAGGTTGGCGGTATCGGCATTGCACCGGGTGCCAACATCGGTTCTGATTGCGCACTGTTCGAAGCGACCCACGGTACTGCACCTAAGTATGCTGGCCAGGATAAGGTGAACCCAGGTTCCATCATCCTGTCTGCAGAAATGATGCTGCGTCACATGGGCTGGTTCGAAGCGGCTGACCTGATTGTTAAGGGCATGGAAGGCGCAATCGCTGCCAAAACCGTGACCTATGACTTCGAACGCCTGATGGAAGGCGCTAAATTGCTGAAATGTTCAGAGTTTGGCGACGCTATCGTTAAACACATGTAATGGTGTTTAAGCGCTAAATGATAACGGGAACCTGATGGTTCCCGTTTTTTATTATTCAAACTGCAACGGTTATCAAAACATTATCAAAATAAGTTATCAAAACTCGACCATTTTGGCTTTTTTTGAGTGTATCAATCTAAAGCGTGAGTTCAGTCCAAACCATAGGAATGGAGTAGTCCCGTTTGCAAATTACTTGTTTGCTTTAAACAAAACCAATAGCTGAACAAACAAGTCGAGTGGACCGACAGTTTTAGCGAATAGCAGACATTATGTGTTAAGTAGAGATTCATTGTGCTAACTGGACTCTCTGTGGCTATTCAACGCTGCCTTATGTTGCGAAGGATATATTGCTCAATTTCTGATGCATGAAATCAATGAGTGCTCTTGTTTTAGCGGGTAAGTAACGCCGATCTGAATAAAGTGCGAACAATTGCAATGGGGCTGGCGATTGTTCAAACTCAACCTCGATTAGCCGTCCATCGTTAATGTAGGGGTGGCAGGCTTGTTTCGATAGAATTGCAAAACCGACGCCTGCTACTGCAGCTCGTTCTGCCATCTCTCCGCTGTTTACCCGGTAATGCCCTTTAACCTTGACTGTCTCGAATCTCCCCTTTGTATTGATAAACTGCCAGCGAGCACCTTTCAGTGCACTTACCATTGTAATACAGGGTAGTTTTTCAAATTGTTGGATATGCGAAGGGGTGCCATAACGCTGAATAACGGAGGGGGCTGCAACGATGGTGCAGGGGATAGTCATCAGAAGGCGGGCTATGTAGTCGCTGTCATCCATCTGACCACGGGTAATAATGACAGCTAAATCCAGATCATCTCGGAAGGATTCGAGACCTGACAAATTTGCGACACAGCTTATCTCCAGCTCAGGGTGCTGGCAGGCGAAATCGGCAACAACAGACCCCAGCAACGCAGGACCTATTTCATTGGGAATACATATACGTAATGGGCCCTTGAGTTGCATTTGCCGCAACGCTAATTCTGTTTCAGTTTGCTCAAGTGCCTCCAGTAATGGCTTCGCTCGGGTATAGAGTATGACGATATATTCCTATGTTTGCTAAGGCACCAAACAACGGTCTTCAGTACCTCATGACTGAAATACATCATAAGCTGACTACGTCGTTACCGACAATGGTTCAGGTTTATAACCTGATGATTAAAATACAAAGCTGGAGAAGATAATTATGGATAATCAAGTTATTGAGTTTGGATTCGACACCATTGCAATGAAAGATGATGTAGGATCATCTCTAACCGAATTGCAAAGTCATTATAAAATTGATGGTGTAGAGGTCTGGAAGAATTACGTCGAGCTATATAAATTCAACGAGGGTGAGTCGTTCGGTAACTATAGTGTAAGTATGTTGGAAATTCCTATTGATGCAGCGGGCAAGCCGATTCCAACCGATATTTATCTGGAGCCTCATGGGTTAAATGAGAGATCTTTACTCAGTGCAGTGATTTGCGTTCATGGTGAGTGCGTTGGCTTCCAGAATATTGTCATGGGTATGGTACGACAACGTGATGGTGTTTGGGGCCCTACGGCTCAGGCAAATTATACCCGGCTGATTACATCGGCATGATCTAACGCCCCCCGCGTAAAGCGGGGGGCGTTTTAAATAAGGGATCTTTTATTTACTCCGCCTTCGTGGCATCAGGGTGGTTTTTCCCTTCCTCAATGAATTCTTCATCGATTTCATCCGTATTTTCCTTGCTGTCGCGGCCGGAAAGGATATTCCAGCAAGCGATAAACAGGGCGGCAATCAGTGGGCCGATGACAAAGCCGTTGATACCGTAGATTTCCATCCCACCCAGGGTAGAGATCAGGATCAGATAGTCAGGCATCTTGGTGTCTTTACCGACCAACAGTGGACGAAGGATGTTATCGACCAGGCCGATGATAACCACGAAGAAGCCCACCAGGAACAGGCCTTTCCACAGCATACCGGTGGCGAAGAAATAGATGGCTGCAGGCACCCAGATAATGGCAGAACCCACGGCAGGGATAATGGACAGGAATGCCATCAGTGCAGCCCACAACAGGCTACCTTCGATCCCGGTGACATAAAACGCCAGACCACCGAGCGCACCTTGCACGACGGCGACCACGACGGTGCCTTTCACCGTGGCACGGGAAACCGCGGCGAATTTCACAAACAGGTGATGTTTCACGTATTCGGATAACGGCAATGCTTCGAGCGTCAGGTTGACCAGATAAGGGCCGTCTTTCAACAGGAAGAACAGCAGATATAGCATGACGCCAAAGCCAACGGCAAAGTTGAACGTACCCTTGCCGATCAGGAACACGCTACCGGCAAGATATTGCCCGCCTTGCAGCGCCAGCTCGGAGAGTTTCTTTTGTATTTCTGCGGCATTGTCGAGGTTATGTTCAGTCAGAAAATGGCGTGCCCAACCCGGCAGTAATCGCAGGGTGTCGGCCAGAATGACCGGGAATTGCGTGTTGTTACCTTGCAACTTGGTGTAGACAACGTTGAGTTCAATCGCCAACGAAGATGCGATGATCGCCAACGGCGTAAACACGATCAAACAGATCACTGCGACCGTCAAAAGCGAAACCAGGCCATTTCGATCGCCCAGGTATTGTTTGAGCTTTTGTTTCACCGGGTGGAAAATCACCGCCAAAATGATGGCCCACAGCACTGACGAGTAATAGGGACCCAATACGTCCAGAAAAGCAGCGGTAACAATAAAAAGGATCAGAATAAAGAATCCTTTTGAAATACCTTTAGACATCATACCCGTCCCTCTGATGATAGATTTTTCTTGTCAATCTCGATATGCACCGGCATTGACACTTCTTGAAGAACAAACCCTAACATCACAAACGCGTAACAGGTAGTGGATTTTATGCACCAATAATTAATAAAGCTTATTAATGATGCCTCATTTTGTGGGGGTATTGGGTATAGGAAACGGGGCGTTAAGTTCGCCAGCGAGAATCCCCTTCGTCGGTGACGTTACTGCTCACATAGGCCACAGCGGCCTCTCGTTGATTACCAGCCCAATGGACTCATTTTATATATTGTGTAATGGGCCTTTCGTTTATCGCGCCTTCGTTGTGAGCGATAACGCCAGTGCGCTCCCCAGTACCGCGGCGGACAGCACCAGTACGGAGGGGGCTGTCCAACCCGCGTAGGCAACAAGGGCACTCAAGACGACCGGGCCGATCACCTGGCCGAGATAAATGCCTTGCATCACCAGGCCCAGGCTCAGGGGGATCAATGTGGGCTCTGGCGCTGCTGCTGGTGTCGCCGCCAAGATAGTGGCGGGCAGCATGCCACCGATGCCACTAAACAGTAAACACAGCGGGACAAGCAGGCCGTTAGGCGTTATTGAAAGGAAAACGCCGGCCCCGGCAAGCCCCATGAAGGTACTGACAACAGCGAGCAGGGTTCGGGCCCGTAGACCGCGCGACAACAGCACGCCTGCGGCCAGGTTGCCGAGAATATTGACGGCAATCACGGCAGCGCTGACGCCACCTGCCGCTGCCAACGTTAACCCGATGCGTTGCATCAGGAATATCGGCAAAAAGGCCATCACGGCAAAGAACTGCAGGTTGTAGGTGGTAAATATCAACGCCAACAACAGCGGTTGTCGCGCACGCATGATACTGAGCAGCGCCTGCCGCAGTTTGATCGCGGGTGCTGAGGAAAGGGTTATCGTACCACGTGGGGTCGTTAATGGCAGCAGCAGTGCTGCCAGCAGCGTCAGGGCACCGCCCGCGACCCAACTCTGTTGCCAACCAGCGAAATGCGGGCCGAAAAACAGGGAGAGGGCTATGCCTGCCGGCATAAAGGTGCTCCAGATGCTGAACACCAGATTCCGTTTTTGTGGTGCGACCACACGCGTGAGCACGGTCGGTGCGGCGACGACGACAATGACGAAGCCAATTCCTTCGACGACTCGGGTCACGATCAGTCCGGCAAAATCATGTTGCATGGCGCCGGCAAAGCTGGCGAGGCTGACAATCACTAATCCCAGGCTCAGTAAACGACGATCGCCCCAGCGGCGAACCAGCAGGCCTGCAGCGATACCGCCAAACACGCCGATAAACGGAAAGGCTGAGATGATCCAACTCAGCGACTCCAGCGAACGACCAAACTCGCGCTGCAGTTCCGGCAGGGCAATGGTTGCTTTACCCACATGGAGGGCAACGGCAATACCAGCGAACAGCACGTTGACGATTGCTGGCCATTGCGTCGCGGTAGGGCTGGCCGAATCCACCGTGTCTGATTTGCTTGTGGTCATGATTTTCTCCAGGGAGATAAAAATCAGACTATGCGTTATGTCGATAATACCAACAGTTCAATTATTGCTCTATTCACCGGCAAAACCGTTCATTTCGAGCTTTATTGAGAAGCCAGAACGCTAAAGCTTCGGGTGTGAAGTGAAATGTAGAGTCACTCCAGAATAGGGTTACAACGAAAGAGAGAAGCCCTATGGCTTCTCTCTTGTTTAGGTGAAGATCAGAAAACGACGGGTTTTCTCATCATGTGTGCAATGGCTGCTAGGGACGAGACTGCGCGTATAATCCTGCCAGCACCTCCGCTATTTTTTCGCCAATAAAGTCTTTATTGCGGCTGACAAACCAGTGGTCACCGTGTACCACAAATTGCTGGAAGGCGTGGGTGGTTTGCGCCTCCCAGGCGGTCATTTCATCGACCAGCGTGACCTCATCCTCCAGCGCTGAGAACACCGTAATCGGGCAGGACAGCGGCGCGTCGTGCTGGTATTCATAACTTAATAGTAATGGCATATCTCTGCGCAGCCCCGGTAAGATCTGCTTAACGAACTCCAGATCGTCAATGTAGGTCAACAGACCGAGGATTTTTTGCTCTGAGTTGGAAGCAACACCACTTTCGCGTAACGATTCGCGGTTTTTCCAGGTGCCGGTGAGCTGTGGTGCCATGGTTGCCGATGAGAAGAAATGCACCGGCAAGAGTTTGTTGCCGGCACGCAATGCCCGGTAGAGCTCGAACATCACTATCCCTCCGTAGCTATGACCAAAGAAGGCGATGTCACCTTCCCAACCCAGCTGTTTTTCATCTTCCATCAAACGATCGAATGCCGTTTCCAATTCGCTCAACAACGCCGACAACTGGGTGTGGTTTTCTTCCTGTAACCGGTTTTCACGGCCCGGGGATTGAATGGCATAGACTTCGCAATCTGCCGGGGGGTTATAGAGGAAGTGAGCAAACATCGATGCACCAGCCCCCATCGAAGGCATCATAAACAGCTTGGTTTTCTTCGGCTGTTCATTCGGTGCCCGTTTTAAACGGACAAAGTATTCATGCACAACCTCAATGTCGGCTTCTGAAGTAATACCTGAAATGTCGCCGGATGGTGCTTGCGCAGTGCTGCCATTGGTCAATTCCTGGTAAAGTTGCTCGGCGAGTTCAAGTAAGCTTGGGCCTTTCACCATGCGCATCAACGGGTAATTGATCTCCAGTTTTTGCTGGATCCAATGGCGTAACTGGTTGAGCATTAACGAATCCAAGCCCATCGCAGAGAGCGATTTTTCCGGCGCAACCTTATCAACGGTGGTACCAAGGATCCGCGCTAATGCTTCGGTCAGCTGATGTTTCAGTTCCTGTACGGCCTCGGAACCCGACAACGCCTGTACTTTTTCACGCAGGCTGATATTACCGTCGTTTTGCCCTTTGATCTGCAGTGCTTCATTGGACAATAAATGGGCGAAACGCAGATCGTTGCGCAGATGATCGTAATGCTCACGGAAACGCGCCCAGTCAATATTGGCGGCCATTCTTATCACATTGCCGTCCAGCAACACTTGCTCGATTTTCGCTGTCACCTGTTTCTGGCTCATCGGCAGCCAGCCTTGTTTATCCAGCAGGTTCAATAACGAATCGGCATCCTTTGTTAGCCCGGCAAACTGACCGAGTACGCCGATATTGATCGCCTGCGCAGTCAGTCCCTGCATTTGGCGATAATGCGTTAGCTTGTCGATAAAGTTATTGGCGGCGGAATAACAGGTCTGGCCGCCAAAACCGAACACGGACGCGATGGAGGAAAGCGAAAGGAAGAATTCCAGAGGCGTATTCTGCAGGGCTTGATGTAAATGCCAGGCGCCCAAGGCTTTGGCCTCGAAGGCTGGCATCAGTTCGTCACGCTGCAGATTGCCGATCAGGGCATTTTGCATCACCGCCGCTCCGTGAATAACCCCGCCCAACGGGGCAACGTGCTTGATCTGTTCGATCATGGCCATCACGTCGGTGGACGAAGAGAGGTCGACTTTAGGTAACAGCACCTCAACCCCTTGTTGGCGCATTAGCGCAATGGCATGGCGATCCTCGTCATGCTTAGGGCCGCTGCGGCTGGCGAGCACCAGTTTTCTGGCCCCGTGCTCCACCAACCACGTAGCCAGCACGATGCCCAATCCGCTGGCCCCGCCGGTGATCAGATACGTTTTCTCCGCTGACAGTTGTAAATGCTGCGCGGGAAGTGCATTGACGGAGACCCCCTCCATGGTCACCACCCTGTTTTCTGACTGGCGATCGTCGCCCAGTGCGGAGGGAAGTGCATTGACCGGAAGAGCGGAGTAGGCCGGCAATGGCATTGGCGTTGCGCTGTTAATTACATCGATGGCCTGAGCAAAGAGCTCTGCGGCTTCATGCGGTCTCTCAGCGACCAGAGACAGAACATCCACGGCAAAATAACTGAAGTTTGCTTGTTGGCAGTGGAAGCTTAACGCTTCATTTTCTCCTTGGTTATGTTGGTTCAGCGCTATAAACCGGCCAAAAGGCTGCAGGCATCTCAGACTTTGCATAGCGCCTTTACCGCTGAGGTTATTCAGAACAATGTCGACGCCGGCACCCTGCGTATCGGTCATAATTTGCTGATGGAAGCTTAACGTCGTGCTGTCATAAACGTGCGTAATGCCCAATGAGCGAAGCTGTTCTCGGCTAGCGTCGGTATCGGCGCTGGCAAAGACATCGGCTTTTAGCTGTTGAGCCAAATGCACGCAGGCCAATCCCGTTGGCGTATGCGCGCAGTGGATCAGCACACGTTCACCCGGTTTGATTCGAGCTAGCTTGAACAGGGCTTGCCAAGCCGTCAGGCAGGCGATAGGCAGCAGTGCGGCTTGTTCAAACGACAGGGCGGCAGGTTTATGTGTCACGTAATGTTTGTCGACTCGAGTGATTCCGGCCACGCCGTTAGCGGTGATAGCGATAACCCTATCCCCCGTCTTGAAGCCGCTGACTGCCGAGCCGATGCGGGTTATCACACCACTGCATTCGTGGCTGAGTGAACGTTCAGACGTTGTACGGCGGTTCAATGCCGCGGCTTTTATCGCGAGCTCAATCTCATGTTCCTGAAGCTCCGCAGGTGTAAATTGACGCATTTGCAGTGAACCGATCACGCCCGGCACACCAAACACAGCATGATAATTCCCGCCGCACCCCGGTAGCACTTTGGCGGCGTTGAGCTGAGCTTGGTCGGGGTCTACGCTCTTCAACCTGCGGGCGAAGAGTTGCTCCCCGCGTATCGCCAATTCGGTTTCATTCTTACCCCTGTGGGGGGCCGTAATCAGTCCAGCAAGAAGGCTCAGTTCGCCTTCGTTAGCCTTGCCTAAATCAACAACCTTGCAGACGGCAAGCGGATATTCATTGTTCATGGTGCGGCTGACGCCATACAGCGGAGCCTGTATCAGATTAATGGGCGAGTCTTCTGGCGTGATCCACTCCGAGCCGCAGTTGATGGTCCAAAGGACGGGTTGCAGTTCATTTTCAATGATTGCGTGGTTGATATTGACGCTTTTCCAGATTAGCGATTCTATCCGGGGGGCCAAGTCATGTTCACCGACGTGCTCTTGCGGCAGCAGATTTACAATGCGCGTCAGGGCAGGGTAGCGTGCTTTGACTTCCCCCAGCGCATTGAGCACGGCCTGGCGCTCCTGCAGGTCTACCGGCCAATCGAATGCGGGGTTTTCTCCCAAGGTAATGACCGTCGCCCCGCGCTGCTTCAATGCGTTGGCGAGTGCGCGATAATGCGTCTGCACGTCCGCAATCAACAATACTTCTGTACCAGGCTGTGCCGGTACACTTACGTTGTCGACAGGATGCCAGCCATATTCATAACAACCGCTGTAGGCAATATCCTCTTCGTTACTGCGTGAGCCGATGATGTATTTTAATCGCAGGCCGATGATTTGAGCGACTACATTACCGGCATCATCAAACAGCAACACATCACTTTGCAGATAGTCTTCGTCGGCTTGTTGGACAGAAAGGTAGCTCCATAAAATATCGCCCTGTGCCTTTTGGAAGAAGTGGTAGCGTTCGATATGCACCGGCAGGTAAACACCCAACTCTTCGTCAGTGTCCTGCTGTCGCGTAGCGAGAATGCTATGAACCACGGTGTCCATGAGTGCAGGATGCATGAAGTAGCGGTCGAGGCCAAACTTCAGGCTGTCAGGTATGACTATTTTCGCCAACAACTTATTCGGCGCGCTCCAGAGGTTCTGGATAGTTTTAAACGCAGGGCCATAGCTTAAACCACCGCGTTTTAAACTGTTGTAAGTGGGTTGTACCGGGATTCGGTGGCTGACATCACGCTGAACTTCTCTCAGGCTGATTTGCGGCGCTGCCGGTTTAACGTCCAGATAATTTATTATTCCGTTCGCGTGTTTTATCCACTCCGCATCGGGTTTGCTGCCATCCCGGCTTAACAGCCAATAGCGGCCTGATGCAGAATCAATCTCCAGGTTAATGGTTAAAGGCTCCCCTTCATCCGGCAGGAACAGTCCGCGTTCAAAACTGATATCCATCAGATAACTGAACGACTCGCCAAAGGCCTGACGACCTGAGGCCATTGCAAGTTCCAGAATCCCAGCACCCGGGAACAAAATCAGATCATCCATCCGATGCTCGCTGAGATACGGATCTGCCTGGCTATCAAGAAATACATTGAACACGTGCCAGGTTGGATTGATGCCTGAACGATGATGTTGGGTAATATTGGGGTGGAAATCGAGTTTGAGGCGGTGTTCCTGATGGCGGCGGCTCTCATTCCAAAAACGTTTCTCTTGCCAGGCATAGCGAGGCAAATCATGCAGTCGGCCTGCACCAGGGCAGACCTTGTGCCAGCTCATTGGGTGTCCCGCGATCAGCAGCGCACCCAGGCTTTGCTTAAGGCGCACGGCTTCATCTTCCTGACGGCGGATTGACGGCAATATTTGTGCATTGACGTTCAGCTTGGTGAACAGTTCTTGTGCTCCACTGCTTAAAGCCGGGTGTGGGCCGATTTCGATAAACATATCAAAGCCGTCTTCTACCATGCGTTGCAGTGCCGGCGAGAAATAGACCGGGTCGCGGACGTTTTGGTACCAATAATCGCTGACTAAATGGAGTCCGTCTTCCCGCTTGCCGCTGACGGTGGAATAAAGGGCAATCTGGGCGGCAGTGGGCTCTAAAGCGCTGAGTGAGGCGATCAGCTCTTCTTTGAGTGGGCCCATATGGTGTGAGTGGAATGGCACATCGACCTTCAGGAACCGATGGAAGACATCTTTTTTTTCCAGCTCACTGGCAATCGCGTCCAGTGGTTTACGGTCTCCGGAAAGGGTAATGCTTTCGGGGCCGTTAATGGCGGCTATGGACACGCGATCGGCAACGTTGGCAATCAACTTTTCGGCGGTCGGTAAATCGACGCCAACAGCCAACATGACGCCTTTGCCAGATGCCGCGTGCTGGCCGCGACTGCGGTGGAATATCACCTGCACTGCCTGTTCCAACGTGAGTGCCCCGGCGGTATAGGCTGCCGCAACTTCACCGATTGAGTGGCCAATGACACCTTCAGGCTCAATACCGTTGTGTTTCCATAATTCGACCAAGGCGATTTGCAAGGCCATGATGGCGGGTTGGGCAATCCGAGTATCACTAATTTGTGATTCTGATTCTGGACGGCTCATTTCTTCCAGTAACGACCAACCGGCAATGTCGACAAACAGCTTGTCGATGGTGGCGATTACGTGACGGAAAACGGGCTCCGTATCAATAAGCTGACGGCCCATGGCGTACCATTGCGGCCCTTGACCGGTAAAGACGAAAGCCAAACGCGGCTTCTTATCCTGTGCCTGCCCTGACTCAACGCCGGCGAGCGACTCACCGCGTAGGTAAGCACTTATCTTTTCACCAAGATCCTCCGTGCTGCTGGCTGCAATAGCGAGACGGTGGCGAAGTAACGATCGATGTTGACCGGCGTTGAAACAGATATCGTTCAGGTTAGCTTGGGTGTCTGACAGATAGGCCAGATAGGTTTGTAATTGTGCTTTCAGCGCCTCAGGCGTTTGGGCACTGCAACTGAACAGATTTACCTCCGGCCGGATATCTTCTGCCTGATCCAGGCCGACAATGACCTCTGTATCCGGTATGTATTCTTCCAAGACAACGTGAGCGTTGGTACCTCCTGCACCAAATGAGTTAACACCGCCTATACGTGAGCGACCGTGGCTCGGTGCAGGCCAGCGTTGATTGCGGTCCACCACCTTCAGGCGCCAATTCTCAAAGTCAATTTTGGGATTTGGTCTGTTGAAATGCAGGTTCGCCGGGATCTGTTTATGATGGAGGCAGAGCGCCAGTTTAATCAAGCCGGTGACACCTGCTGCCCCCTCCAGATGACCAAGGTTACTTTTTATTGATCCAATAAGCAGGGGCTGTTCAACGGGACGCTGGCTAAACACATTGGCGAAGGCTTGAGTTTCCAATGGGTCACCGACAGAAGTTCCCGTACCGTGGGCCTCAATATATTGCACTCGTTGCGGATCAATGCCTGCTTGCCGGTACGCCGTCTGAAGCATTTCCGTTTGGGCTTCGGGGTTGGGTACGGTAAAACCGGCAGGGGTAAAGCCGTCAGAGTTACAGGCGCTGCCTCGCACCAGGGCATAGATCTTATTATTGTCCGCCAACGCCTGAGTTAGTGGCTTCAGATAGACCAATCCCACACCTTCTCCGCGCACGTAGCCATTGCCACTTTCGTCAAAACTTTTACAGGTGCCGTCTGCACTGAGGAAATTGCCTTTTGACAGCATCATCGTCAACGCAGGGTTGATATTCAGGTTAACCCCGCCGGCAATGGCCTGCTTCGCCTCCCGTAACCAAATGCTCTGACACGCCAGGTGGATGGCAACCAGGGAGGCCGAACACGCGGTATCGACGGCAATGCTTGGACCTTTTAAATCGTACAAATAGGAAATGCGGTTTGCTAAAGATGTCAGTGAGATCCCCATGGCTGACTGTGGGCTAATGCGATAACGGTTATCAGGATCGGCAAGAATATCCTGATAATCGTTGGCAAACGAACCGATATATACGGCGGTTTTTGAGCCGCGGAACCTATCCAGTCGATCGCCAGCGTCTTCTAACGCCTCAAAGGTTGCCTGCAGCAGCAAGCGCTGCATGGGATCGATATTTTCTGCTTCCTTGGGGAAAATATTAAAGAATTCATTATCAAACTTGTCAATGCCATTGATAAAACCACCGCGTGCCGTCTTGGTTTTTCCGGTTTTATTGGTGTCTGGATCGTAGAACTTGTCCTTATTCCAGCGCTCAGGGGGGACGTCGGTAATACCGTCGACGCCTTTCAGTAATACATCCCATAACTCTTTGTGATTATTCGCATTTCCAGGGGTTTTGCAACCAATGCCAATAATGGCAATAGGTTCTCTATTTGCAGACATAGGGTGACCTCCGTGATGTAAACATAGGATTTTTTTGAAGATAGGAATTTTATTAATTTGCTATTTATTTATGGTTTACTCATTGATTTTCTCTGTGGTCAGGCGTCGAAAATTAATTATAGATAGTTAATTTTTTTTCACATTTATATTTCCTTGTTTTTAGTAATGGTTTTATATCACTTTGTTTTATTTGATTTATTATTTCTATTAAATCCATATGGTATTATTTTTTTCTGATATAACTAAGGTTATTTGTGTTTGTCGAGATGAGGGGAAATTAAGTAGTGTCAGGTGATTACCCTGTTTATTACTGACATAACCATCTCGGTTTTGATTTTTTATTTTTATAATTGTTTATTATCTTTATTTCTATAATTTCAACACGGTTCTATTTATCTTTTTGTTGTCTGGTTCGAGAGTGGGGCACTGTCATAATGATGCAGCATGTTATTTTTTTTCGGCGGCTCTGATCGATATCATTGAAAACTATCGACAGTCTGGGTAACACTGATGTCAACACCAAAGGAGAAAACGATGTACAGCGACAACGAGAAGAAGTTCTATATCATCCTGAACCGCAACCACGAACCTGCAACCTTGTTCAACGCGTCCTGTCACTTGACGGCAGGCATTACCGATTTGATCGAACAGCGTGAATTCCATCATTACCCTAGCGCTATCGACGGTGTCAGCGCCAATATGAGCCATTACCCGATCGTGATCCTGCAGGCGAAAAACAGCAGCCAGCTCAGCAATCTGATCCTTAAATGTAAGGAAGAGGCGGTGCTGGCAAACTTCTTCACCACCACCATGTTGTCGCACTCTGCTGAGCAGCAGATCGCGGATACTGCGAATACAGAGTACGAAAAGTTGGAGTTTGTTGCCGTAGCGCTGTACGGAGACACCGAACAGCTTAAGCCCCTAACGAAAAAATTCTCCGTTTATCGGTAAACCCTGTCTCCGCCATACCTCATTCACGTGCCCGATCACACAAACGCTGCCGCCGAGTTTCGTCAGGCGCATTTGTCATGATAGTTTCTATCAGAATAATGATGGGAGACGAGTATGGCAGGTAAGAAAACCACCCTGGCCGCCATCGCCAGAGAGGCACATGTCGGCATTGCCACGGTTGACCGGGTGATAAATCAACGAGCAGCGGTGCGGCCAGAAACGGAACGCAAGGTGATTGCGGCAGCGAAAAAATTGGGGTTCGCCCTGGAGAAATCGCATCGTTTGTTTGAAACGGCCGGGAAACCGGTTGTTCGGGTAAAAATGGGGTTTATCCTGCTGCGGAAGGCGCATTCGTTTTACGCCCAATTGGCTGATAGCCTGATGGAACAGGCTGCGTTATATCACGATCCTGTCTCTCCCCCGCAGTTCATTTTTCATGATATCAGTGCCGTCAATGAGACGGCCGCAGCCATTACGTCCCTAAGCCAGCGTGTTGACGTTATCGGGGTGCTGGCGTTGGATAACCCGATGATTGGTTACGCCGTTGAAGAGGCGACCCGGCGGGGCGTCAAGGTGTTTACGCTCCTGTCGGATCTGTCAGTGCACAGCCGCACTGGTTATATTGGTTTGGATAACCAGCAGGCTGGTCGTACCGCTGCCTGGGCGGTGGAGAGATTATGCCGACAGCCAGGAGACGTTGGTGTGATCATCGGTGATAACCGTTTTTTGTGCCAGGAAACCTGCGAAATCAGCTTCCGCTCTTACCTGCGTGAGCACCAGAGCGGCCATCGGGTACTTGAACCGGTGCGCAACCATGAACAGGCAGAAAGCGCCAGGCAGGTAACTCAGGCCTTGCTGGCGCAACATACTGAGCTGGTGGCCCTCTATGCACCTTGTGGCGGTGTTGAGGGGATTATCGCGGCGCTGCGAGGAAGTGGCAGGCAACATGAGATTACCTTGGTTTGCCATGGCCCGGTGGACGGAGGGGAGATGGCGCTGTTTGATGGCACGTTGGATTTGATGTTGAGACACCGCATTACTGAGTTTGCCGCGACGGTTATCAACACTTTTGTGTCGGCTGTAACCCATGATTCGTCCGGTTTTATACATGTCATTAATCGTTTTGATTTGATCACCCAAGAAAATATTTGACTGCCTGGCTCCCTGTTCGGGGGCCGTTCCCCGGTTCCAATTCCCTAAGCCCCTCTATAAGCCGTCTCGTCTTGATTTGATAAAAAACTATCATTTTTGTGATAGAAATTAACGCGATCGCTATCAAAAAATGAAATTTTCATCATTGCCGATTTTGAAACGTTTGTTTGATACTGACGCCACGCCTACTTCGCTACGGAACAAAAATCATGACTTTGTCTATCGCCAATGCACCTTGCAGTTGGGGAGTGGATGACCCTAACAATCCGCATCTTCCGCCTTACGCAACCGTCTTGCAGGAGGCAAGTACGGCTGGTTACCGCAGCATAGAGCTGGGGCCGTGGGGATACTTACCGACCGATGTCCTGACGTTGAATACCGAGCTGCAACGGCATGGACTATCGCTGGTGGCGGGAACCCTGTTTGACGATCTGGTCAGTGAGCATAACTTCGGCCATATCCTTGAATTGACACATAACATTTGTCGCAACTTATCGCAGTCGATAAAAGCGCAACAAAACCGCGCCCCTCATTTTTCGCCACCTTATCTGGTCATTATTGATTTCGGCGACCCGCAGCGGGCGAAATTTGCCGGGCAGTCTTCTCTGGCACCGCGATTGTCACCAGACGATTGGCAAAGAATGATCAGCCATATTATTACCGTCAGCGAGATTGCCTGGCAGAAGTATGGCGTACGGCCGGTTGTACATCCGCACGCGGGGGGCTGTATCGAATTTGCTGATGAGATCGAACAACTGACCGCCCAAATCCCGCATCAAACCGCCGGGCTGTGCCTGGATACCGGGCACCTTTACTACGCCGGAATGGATCCCGTTACCTGGCTCGACCGTTACTTCACGCGCATTGATTATCTGCATTTCAAGGACGTTAACCCACGGGTATTTCACGATGTATTGGCGCGTGGGTTGGACTTCTTTACGGCTTGCGCGCAAGGGGTGATGTGTCCTCTTGGCCAGGGAGCCATTGACTATCCGGCCGTGCGTGAATTATTGGCGGCACGTGGTTATCAGGGCTGGATCACCATTGAGCAGGAGCGCGATCCGCGTCATGCGCAGGGTAGCCTGCGCGATGTTACGGAAAGCCTCAACTATTTGCGAAACATCGGTTTTTAATCAGGAGAAACGTGATGATCAACGGCACTAAACCTTTGGACCGATCCCTGCGCTGGGGCATGGTCGGCGGCGGCGGCACCAGCCAGATTGGTTATATTCATCGTTCTGCGGCACAGCGCGATGGGACTTTCACCCTGCTGGCTGGTGCGTTTGATATCGATGCGCAACGTGGGCGCAGCTTTGGGCAAAGCCTGGGGGTGGCACCGGAGCGCTGTTATCCAGATTACGCCACGTTATTTCGCGAGGAGGCCGCAAGAGCGGATGGTATTGAAGCGGTTTCCATTGCTACGCCAAACAATACCCACTTTGCTATCTGTAAAGCGGCGCTGGCGGCCGGTTTACATGTGGTGTGCGAAAAACCCTTGTGTTTCACCACGGAAGAGGCGCAAACACTGATCGAACTGAGCCAAAAGCACCATAAGATTGTTGGCGTCACCTATGGTTACGCCGGGCACCAGCTAATACATCAGGCGCGACAGATGATCGCCGATGGGCTGCTGGGCGAAATACGCATTATTAACATGCAGTTCTCTCATGGATTTCACGCGGCCCCGGTGGAGCAAGAAAACCCCAGTACCCGCTGGCGGGTAGATCCACGTTTTGTTGGCCCCAGCTATGTATTGGGGGATTTGGCGACCCATCCATTGTTCTTGTCGGAAACCATGGTGCCGCAGCTTAAGATCAAACGCCTGATGTGCAGCCGCCAGAGTTTTGTTAAAACCCGAGCGCCGCTGGAAGATAACGCCTTTGTGCTGATGGAATATGATAATGGTGCTGTGGGTTCCATGTGGTGTTCGGCGGTTAACAGCGGATCGATGCACGGGCAGAAGGTGCGTATTGTTGGCGAAAAGGCGAGCCTGGAATGGTGGGATGAACAGCCTAACCAACTACGTTTTGAAGTGCAGGGGGAACCCGTACGCATTCTGGAGCGTGGTATGTCCTATCTCGATCCTATGGCGTTGGCGGATGATCGTATTGGCGGCGGTCATCCGGAAGGATTATTTGAAGCGTGGTCAAATCTCTACAGGCGCTTTGCGCTGGCCATGGACGCTAGCGATCGAGGGGACGGCGAATTTCTGGCCGATCTATGGTACCCCGACGTACATGCAGGTGCGATGGGCGTGCGTTGGGTAGAAAACTGCGTGCGGTCGGCCGATGCTGGCACCAGTTGGGTGGCGTTTCGCTGAGGTGCCGTAGTGCAACCTCATCGTAGGGATTATCGCGGATAGGCAGGCAAGCCCATTGTGTTGTCTGCCTATTCGCGACGGCTCAGGCGCTGGCACCGTCATAGGGGTGGATTTGCAACGACTCGAGTGCCAGTTCGGGCACGCAGCGCAGGTTAACAGCGCACATCGCCGAACCGTCCGGACCTTTCCCATAGGCAAACGCCTCGGTGCCGCATGTTTGGCAAAATTGGTGCTGGATAACCTGTTTGTTAAAGGTATAGCCGCGCAGCGAGGTATCACCGCTGTTCAGCACAAAGGTGTTGATCGGGAAGAACGCCAGCAACAAGCCTTTACGGCGACAGATTGAACAGTTGCAACTCAGGGCTTCATGGGGCAGATCGGCGTTCACCGTAAAGGTGACGGCACCGCAATGACAGCTTCCTTGAAATGACATAATGGCTCACCTGCTGAAAATCTCAGTTCGTCCAATTATAGTTCACCTATTTAGCCTATTGATTGGCCTGGTGTACTGCACCTGAAGTGGGAAAGCGGTTTTGGGACGGCTGTATTAGAAAAATCTTTAAATTCTGTTAAGTTAGTGATTAAGGCAATGACAAGGAGACAGTGATGTTAGAGCAATACTACCCAGCCACCCTGAGTTCCAAACCGATCACGGACGAACAACATAAAAGACTGGTGGCTGTGCAAGCCGCACTGGAGCTGATCAAGGCGACATTATCCGACACCAACGACGGAAACGGTGTTGATTTCCAGCTTAAAGCGGCCGAAAAGCACATTGGCCCGATGGCTGACGCCATTCAGGAAGCGTTGAAATAAACGCCGAAAACGAGAATAAACCGCCTAAGTCTTAAGGGCGGTTTTTTTGTGCCAGCTTCGCTGGCGAACCGCGTTGAGCGCACAGCCATCGCATGATTGCTGTGATTTTTTCATTAGCGTATTGCCTTTTTCCCGACTAGTGCCGTTTTCAGCACCCACCTACTATGCAGATCCGGTTAATTACCAGGTTCCCTGTCATGTTCAAGAACACCCTATCATCAACTTCACCGCTGCGCTTTGGTGGTATTACGCTGTTGGTTAGCGTCGTCATGTTCTTTGCGACTGCCGCGCCGACCCAGGGCGCGCAGGTTATCACCTTTGTGCCCGATGCCGCTGGGGGATACCCCGAGAGCATTGCCTGGAATGAGCGCGCCGGGGCGTTTCTGGTTTCGTCGCTGCGCGGCGGGCAGATCGGCCTGGTTTATGAGGATGGGCGCTACAGGCCTTTCGCCGTCGACCGTTCACAGATCACGACTTCCGGCATTGTCGTTGACGCCGTGCGCAATCGGGTGCTGGTATGCAACGAAGATGTAGGCATTGCGCTCACGTCTTCGCCCGGTACGCACAATCGCGTGGCGCAGGTGCTCGAGTTTGATCTCGACACAGGTGCGTTGCAACATGTCTATGATTTCTCGCCGTTGAGCAAAGGACCGACGCTCGCCAACGATCTGGCCCTCGACGCGCAAGGCAATGTCTACGTTACCGATAGTTTCCAGCCGCAGATTTATAAAATCGACCAGGCAACCAAGGCGGTTTCGATACTTGTGCGTTCCGAACGTCTGATGCCCGCCACGACCACGGCGGCGTCGGGGGCGAAACCTTATCTCAACGGAATTGTTTACCACCCGGACGGCTATCTGATCGCCGGGGACTATTCCCGTGGTCTGTTGTGGAAGGTGGCGCTGGATGGGACGCACGCTCTAAGCGAAATCAAGCTGCCACAGCGTTTGAAAGGGCCCGACGGGTTGCGTCTTAAAAACCCCGACACCCTGGTGGTGGTACAGTCTTTCCCTGGCACCGGGCAGGGCATGTCGGGGGATGTGACGCTGCTTTCTTCATCCGACGGCTGGGCTAGCGCGCGCATTACCGCTGTTGTCACGCCGCCGGGATTGGATGGACCCACTGCGGCGGCAGTCAAGGATGGTGAGGTTTGGGTTGTCAATTCACGTTATCCTCGCCTCTTTGCCGATACCGCGAATGCCGATCGCACGCGCGCGTTCAGCATCGTCAAGGTGGCGTTTAGCAATGGCCAAAATGTTTCCGGGTTGCCATGAAGGGCCGTAACGCCCACTGATGGGGCGTGGGTTTTCAACTGAAAGCGGCAGCGCATGGGGCCGATGGCTGGCGCGATCGTCAATCCTGGCAGCAATCATCAACCGCTTAAGTGGCGTTCACTTAGGCGGTTTTTTTGTGCTATTCAGGCGGGAAAATTCGGATTTTTTGTCTACTGACAGCGGAAAAAAATTGGCAGAATTCATCTCAGGATTATTTTAGGGAATAGGCTGAGGAGAGCGTTGATGAAAGATGTGCATATTGCACTGTCGGGTGGCTGCGTGCGGTTGGCTTACCCGGGAGAGGACGTACTGGATTTCACCGATAACCTGTCATTTGGGCCGCTGTGCGCGCTGGATGACGATCAGGGTCTTCAGGCCCGATCCCGCTGGTTTCAAGATCTGCACCACTCTGTTAACGCCCCCGATTGGGACACCTCTGCCCAACGCCTGACGGCGATGGAAAGCTTAAAAAAGCAGTTGGCTGCGATCACCGGGCAGGTGACCCTGTGGATTGGCGACAACGCCGATGAGCAATTGATGTTGCGTGCACTGCTGCCATTACTGCGTGAACACCCGGTGTTTGTGGTTAATGTCACCGCACTTGCCGGACACGAAACCACCGGTTGCTGCCCGATTGAAACGCTCGAATCTTTGTGGGTTCGCCGGCGTGAATTGACACCCGAAGACCAAGTGGCGCTCATTACCGACTGGTATCGACTGCTGAAGGAGAACGCCCCAGTGCGGATCTTTGCACAGGGAGAAGTGCAGGGGAAAACGCTGGAGTTCCACGACCCGTTGCTATTGCAATATTGCCCCAACGATTACACCCAGGGTTCCCGGGTGGTCGGCAACGCAAGGGTGAATTCGCCCTATGGGGTCGGCGACACTTTTCTGAATTTCCGACTGTACGCGTTGATTGAGCAGGGCATATTGCAGGCGCAGACCGGCGGCGTGAACATGAACCTTCTCCAGGTGCGGCAGGCTTAATCGTGCTCACCCCGCGTTGTGATTTTTTGTGCGGTGGGGCGGATAAAGCGGGGCAAAGCAGTTTTATCCGACCCCGGCTTCTGTTTATAATGCGGCATTGACTGTACAAATAAACAGGTATCTCGCAATGACGCTGGTATTGGATGGTGAAAAGATTGGCCGTAACCGGTTTACCGGCGAGAAGATTGAAAACGGCAGCTTTATTAACTGCGATTTCTCGGGTACCGACCTGACCGGTACCGAGTTTATTGACTGTCAGTTTTACGATCGCGAGAGCCAGCAGGGCGGTAATTTCAGCCGTGCGCTGCTGAAGGACGCCAGTTTCAAAAATTGCGACCTGTCGATGGCGGACTTCAGAAATGCCAGCGCGTTGGGCATCGAAATCCGCGAATGTCGTGCGCAGGGTGCTGATTTCCGCGGCGCAAGCTTTATGAATATGATCACCGCACGCACCTGGTTTTGCAGCGCTTACATCACCAAAACCAACCTGAGCTACGCCAACTTTTCAAAAGTGGTACTGGAGAAGTGTGAGCTATGGGAAAACCGCTGGAACAGTGCACAGATCCTTGGTGCGACCTTTAGCGGTTCTGACCTGTCCGGTGGCGAGTTTGCCTCTTTTGATTGGCGTGCGGCCAACTTTACGCATTGCGATCTGACCAATTCGGAACTGGGTGAGTTAGACCTGCGTGGCATTGATCTGCAGGGCGTGAAACTGGACAGCTACCAGGTGTTTCAAATGATGGAGCGGCTGGGTATTGCGGTTATCGGCTAGGGTTATGCCCATCGTCTTTCAAGCTGCAAGCTTGTCGCTTCCGGCGATGTTTTATGAAGGGCCGTGAGGCCCTTCGCGTTAGCGACGGCTGGCGCTGCGGCGGATAAATAATAAGAGGCGTGTATAAATATTATAATAAATATTCCTTGCTTAAATAAATCCCTCGTGTATAAATAACGCCATCGGTTTGTAGTACAGACCTTATGAAAGCAGTTTTAGTAAAGCAGTTCTCAGTATTAGTGATATCCATAGATACCTCTTCTCCCGCGAATTTCCTTCTTTAGTGCCCAATAAGTTTCCAACAAAAACAGACCTCTATCGCCATATGGCGTCTCAAAAATATAAAGGAAATATCTATGTCTACTAAAATGACTGGTTTGGTAAAATGGTTTGATGCAGGTAAAGGTTTTGGCTTTATCTCTCCGGCAGACGGCAGCAAAGACGTGTTCGTACACTTCTCTGCTATCCAGAGCAATGATTTCAAAACGCTTGATGAAGGTCAGCGCGTTGAATTCACGATCGAAAACGGTCAGAAAGGTCCTTCTGCCGGCAACGTCGTCGTTTTATAATTTGTAGGTAGTGATTTATTTCTTGCGATAGCGAAGACGGTGTAAACCTGAGCAGATGAGAAATGAATGCAATGCCTGAATAAACTCCAGGATTACCTGGAGTTTATCTAAAAAATAAATTAAGCGTATTTCAATAACGGAAGTTATTGGCAACAGCAAAAGAGATTGGCGTCGTAACAATAATAACGACGATGATTCAGTCTATTTTTCTGTTGTGAAAAAGTTGTGCTTAGGCTGCGTAAGGTTGGAGTGTTGGACGGACGCTTACGCCATAACATGACAGTCGGGAAAGTAACCGGCAAACATTGATAACCCTGGCCTACGGCCGGGGTTTTTTTATGCCTAATGATCAGATTAGACGGTGGTTAGCTTCGCTGAGAATCCAGTACTTCACTGTTTTTCACGACGTCCTGCGCTTTAACATAGCTTTCAATGAGCAACTGATAGGCCGGGAATATTTTGGTGTAAACCTCTGCCCATTGCTGTGCATCCTCACGGTTCCAACTCCCCTGAAGTTCAGAAGCTACGCCTGCAGTATCAATCGGAACTACACCGGCCTGCACTACGCGCGCCAGGGTGATTTCCTGCGCCATTTTTGAATAGGTGCCCGACGCATCGATGACAGCAAACACTTTATATCCATCGGCGATTGCGCTTATTGACGGGAAAGCCATGCAAACGCTGGTAATGGTACCGGCGATGATCAGCGTTTTTCGCCCGGTAGCCTTAACCGCAGCGACAAAGTCTGGGTTATCCCATGCGTTGATTTCGCCTTTACGGGCAACATATTTTGCGTGCGGGGCATTTTGGTGGATCTCAGGGATCAAGGGGCCATTAGGACCTTGCGGTACTGAAGCCGTGGTGATTACCGGCAATTTGCTTAGCGTAGCGATACTGGCCAGTGCGCCAGCGCGAGCGCGCAGCTCAGTCATTGGCATGTCGGCGACGGTCTGGAACAGGCCGCTTTGATGATCGATCAGCAACATAACGGCATCATTAGCATCAATAACAGGACGCTGACCATTGAAGTTTGCTGGAGTGCTCATAGTTGTATTCCTCTTTCATCGGTAGATGGAACGTCAATTAACGTTAAAAAAGCCGGGCTGAATCTCAGCACCTGCCTTTAGTCTAGGGATGGTGAGGATTTTCGGTAGAGGGTGAAGTCAGGATACATCGTCCCATCAACAGAACAATAACGTGGGAGGGCGATGATTTAATCGCTGAACTAAACTTAAGTTGCATGAGAGACATGCGAAACGTCTATTGCAGGGAGCGCGGTCCTGTTTATTGGCTCGATGTGGAGGGCAGTCATCATGACTTATCAACATATCGTTGTTGCAACGGATCTCAGTGAAGATGCTGAATTCTTGCTCGGAAGGGGGGCCAGGCTGGCCAGCGAGCTGAATGCCAAACTATCGTTGATTTATATCGATATCCATCATGCCGGTTATTACGCCGAACTGGGGATCGGTGAATATAACTACACCGATCGTACCTTTTCTGAACGTGTAAAGAATATGCTCAATGCGATCAAGGAACGGTCATCTTATCCGGTTGAAGAGGTGATTATTGGGCGTGGCGAACTGACGGAAGAACTGAATCGGGCGGCAAAGAACAAAGGTTTTGACCTGATCATCTTTGGCCACCATCACGATATCTGGAGCCGATTGATGTCGTCGACACGACAAGCGATCAATCAGTTGAATATCGATCTGCTGGTTGTTCCCATTGAGAAAAAATAATCCATCCTGGGCTGCCCAAGATGCAGTCCGGGTTTTTCTATAACGGTTGCTTATCAACCAGATGACAACATAGAACAGTTCTTGAACTTATTCATTTCTGATAATACAGCTTAAAAATAATCACGCATGATTATTTTATTAATGGCATCAAAGGCTTGGCCTAATTCCGATAATGATTGCCCTGACGCCTTGAATTTACAATGAATACCTCTTTTTGATTATAAAACCGCACGTTTTGACTGGCCCTCACCCCCCATGAGTTTTATCCTCGGACTTAATCAGGATTTGTATGACTTATAAAAATACATTCACATGGAGGAGTTCTTATGCGTTTCGACAATAAAGTGGTCGTTATCACCGGGGCCGGCAATGGGATGGGGGAAGCGGCGGCACGCCGGTTCTCTGCCGAAGGGGCAACCGTGGTTCTGGCTGATTGGGCGAAGGATGCGGTAGACAAGGTGGCCGCCTCACTGCCAAAAGGCAAGGCATTGGCGGTGCATATCGATGTTTCCGACCACGTTGCGGTTGAAAAGATGATGAACGACGTGGCGGAAAAATTGGGCCGTATCGACGTATTGTTGAATAATGCCGGTGTGCACGTCGCGGGCAGCGTGCTGGAAACCAGCGTAGCTGACTGGCGTCGCATCGCCGGCGTGGACATTGATGGTGTCGTGTTCTGTTCCAAGTTCGCCATGCCGCATTTGCTGAAAACCAAAGGCTGTATCGTCAATACCGCTTCGGTTTCTGGCCTGGGGGGGGACTGGGGCGCCGCGTATTACTGCGCGGCGAAAGGCGCGGTGGTGAACCTGACGCGTGCGATGGCGCTGGATCACGGCGGTGATGGCGTGCGAGTGAACTCCGTCTGCCCAAGCCTGGTGAAAACCAATATGACCAATGGCTGGCCGCAGGAGATCCGCGACAAGTTTAACGAGCGTATTGCGTTGGGCCGAGCGGCAGAGCCGGAAGAAGTGGCTGCGGTGATGGCGTTCCTGGCCAGTGACGACGCCAGCTTTATTAACGGTGCCAACATCCCGGTTGATGGTGGGGCGACCGCCTCAGACGGTCAACCTAAAATTGTTTAAGCCGTAACGATCAGGCCCGGCATCGCCGGGCCTGTAAACCTTACACGCCAATCCGATCTCGCAGTGTGTAGTAGGCTGCACCAATAGCGGTAAAGGGGATCTGTAGATTCCGGCCACCGAAGAACGGCAAGTGTGGCAGCTTGGCAAAGGCGTCAAAGCGTTCCGCATCGCCGCGCATCAACTCCGCAATCAACTTGCCCGCTAAATGGGTACAGGTCACGCCGTGGCCACTGTAGCCCTGCATGTAATACACGTTATTTTCAAGGCGGCCGAATTGCGGCATACGTGACAGCGTCAGCAGGAAATTACCTGTCCAGCGGTAGTCGAGGCGCACGCCCTTCAACTGTGGGAAGGTTTTCAGCAGTTTTGGCCGGATCAGGTTGTCTATATCGTCAGGATCGCGGGCACCATAAACCACGCCACCGCCATACAGCAGGCGGTTATCGCCCGTGATGCGGTAATAATCCAACAGGTAGTTACAGTCTTCAACGCAGTAATTCTGTGGGATCAATGACTGAGCCACTTCCGGTGCCAATGGTTCAGTGGCAACCACCTGAGTGCCGCACGGCATACTCCGTCTGGCCAGCCGCGGCTCCAGTTTATCGCCCAGATAGGCGTTACCTGCCACGATCACATAGCGTGCCTTCACCTGTCCATTGGCCGTACTGACGATCGCCGGTTCACCGTGCAAGATGTTGGTGACCGCTGACTGCTCGAAGATCCGTCCGCCTTGCAGACGAACGGCTTCGGCTTCGCCGAGCGCCAGATTCAGCGGATGGATATGGCCACCGCTGTGATCGAGCAGCGCACCGACGTAGCGATCGCTGTTGACCTCTTGGCGGATCCGCCCAGCATCCAACAGCTCAAGTTGCGTGTTACCGTAGCGTTCCCAGTTTTGTTTTTGCTCTATCAGCGCATGATATTGCCGGTTGTTGAGCGCGGCGAAGATCCCGCCTGGGCGATAGTCGCATTCGATGGCGTATTGCTTGATGCGGCTGCGAATGATTTCTGCGCCCTCAAACATCATGCTGCCGAGTATGCGGGCGCTTTCCGGGCCGTAGCGTTGTTCTATCATGTCGATATCACGGCTGTAAGAATTCACCAATTGACCGCCGTTACGGCCGCTCGCCCCAAAGCCAATACGGGCAGATTCCAGCAGGACGACGTTGTAGCCGGCTTCCACCAGAAACAGCGCCGAGGACAGGCCTGTGTAACCGCCACCGACGATACAGACGTCGCATTCAATGGATTCATTCAACTGCGGATAGGGCGCGTGGCTGTTGGCCGAGGCCGCATAATAGCTTTTTACGTGTTCAGTCATGGTGTCTGCCCTTATTCCAGCGAAATCCAGGTGGTTTTCAGTTCGGTGAATTTATCCAGCGCATGCAACGATTTGTCGCGTCCATTGCCGCTTTGTTTGTAACCCCCGAAGGGCACGGTCATATCCCCGTCGTTGTAGTTATTGATGAACACGGTACCGGCTTTTAACTGACGAGCCAGGCGGTGCGCACGGGACAGATCGCGTGTCCAGAGCGCGGCACCCAGGCCGTAGTCGCTGTCGTTGGCCAGTTGCATGGCGTGTTGCTCACCGTTGAATAGCGTGACCGCCAGTACCGGACCAAAGATCTCATCGCGTGCAACGCTCATGGCATTATCCACCTGGGTGAGAATGGTCGGGCCAAGATACCCGGCGTGACCATGCTGTGGGTGTTCGCGGCCATCAAGGAACAGCGTCGCACCTTGGCTCAAACCTTGTTCGATATAGTCAGCGACTTTCTCGCAGTGGCTTTGGTCGATCAGCGTGCCCATCACCGTTGCAGGGTCGAGCGGATCGCCGGGCGTGAATGCTGCGGCATGTCGACGCAGCGCGTGCAGGAATTCTTGCTGAATGCTCTCTTCGACCAACAGCCGAGTCCCGGCGATGCACACCTGCCCCTGATTATAGAAGATGCCCGCTGCGGCACTTTGTGCCGCTTTATCCAGGTCAGGACAGTCGGCAAAGATAATATTGGCGCTTTTGCCACCGGCCTCCAGCCATACCCGTTTCATATTGGATTGGCCGGCGTAGATCATCAGTTGCTTGGCGACCTGCGTGGAGCCGGTGAAGGTGAGGGCATCAACGTCATTGTGCAGCGCCAATGCCTTGCCGGCATCGTGACCGTAACCGGGTACAATATTCAGCACGCCGTCCGGCAGTCCTGCCTGTTGCGCCAGTTTGCCCAGATAGATAGCCGTTAGCGGGGATTTTTCAGAGGGTTTGAGAATCACGCTGTTGCCGGTGGCCAAGGCCGGGCCGAGCTTCCAGCAGGCTAACAACAGCGGGAAGTTCCAGGGGACGATAGCCCCCACGACGCCAATGGGTTCGCGTTCGATTAACGCCAGTGCATCACCCGCGGTGGGGGCAATTTCGCCGTAAACCTTGTCGATCGCCTCGGCATACCAGCGCAGGCAGCGAATGGCACCAGGTACATCGTCACGCAGACTATGGCGAATGGGTTTACCGGTATCCAGCGTCTCCAGCAGTGCCAGCTCTTCTTGATGCTGTTCCATCAACGCCGCTAGCCGTAACAAGGTGGCTTTGCGTTGCGCAGGCGCTGCCCGTGACCAGTCCCCACGTTCAAACGCCGCCCGCGCCGCACTGACCGCCAGATCAATATCGACACCGCTACCGCGGGACACCTGCGTTAACTCGCGTTGGGCGGCAGGATCCTCCACGGCAAAGGTTTTACCTTCGGCGGCGGGTTGATAACGGCCATTGATAAACAGTCGGTTCTCAATATTCAGGGCTTGTGCCCGTTGTTGCCAATACTGTAAGTGGTGGAAGTCCATGCCTTGCTCCGTTGATCAGAAAGTCGTCGGTGTATGGGCGCTGATAATTCGGCAAATCCGCGCCGACGTGTTGCTGAAACTGTGGGGAATGCCGGTGTTGATGGCGTAGCTCTGGCCAGCCTGCAGATGATAAGCCTGCCCATTGACCTGCAATACCACCTCGCCTTCCAGCAGGGTGCCAATCTCTTCCCCCTGATGCTTAATACGTTCGCCGGTGGTGGTACCCGGCTCATAGGTTTCGATCATCATCGCCAAAGTGCGATTGGGGTCGCCGTTGTGGATCAATTTCATCGACACCCCCTGACTGCCAATTTCGATCAGATCTTGGTGATCGATAACAATTTGCGGTTCATCCGGTTTTTCCGGCTCGGCGAAGAACGCCGACAGTGACAGCCCGTACACCGTCAGCAGCTTTTGCAAGGTACTGATGGCCGGGCTGACCTTGTCCTGTTCGATAGTGCTAATGGCGCTGTGGGTTAATCCAGACAGTTCGGCCGCGCGGCGCTGTGACAGACCCAATTGTTGGCGGATCTGTGACAGGCGTTTTCCCGGTGCCAAGCTGACATCGCTCATGGGCGTTTTTCCTTTTGATAGTGTCGGCAAGCGCTAATGAAACCTTCAAACAACAGACGCGACAGGGCGTACTCTTCACTGTTCCATTCCGGGTGCCACTGCACACCCAGCGCAAAGGGCTGATCGCGCAGGCTGATAGCCTCCACCAGCCCGTCTGCGGCGTGGGCCTCGATACGCACGCTGGAGCCGAGGGTTTTTGCCCCTTGCCCATGCAGTGAGTTCACCCAGAATCTGTTGCAATCCGGTATCAGTTGCGAGAGTAATCCGCCTTCCTGAACGATGACTTCATGGGCAGGGGCGTATTGTTGTTCCAGCGGTAGGTCGTGATCTTCTCGGTGTTCGAGTAATTCAGGTAATTCAAACAAGCGACGGTGGAGGGTGCCTTGGGTGGCAACCACCATTTCCTGCATGCCGCGGCAAATGGCGAAAAGGGGAATGCGCCTGTCGAGCGTATGGCGGATTAACGCCAGGCTCAATTCATCTCGCCCAGGATCGGCGTCAGGCTCATCGCCGTTTTCACCATAAAGGTGCGGCTGCACATTACTGGGGCTGCCAGGCAATAAAATGCCATCGAGGTGAGGCAGCAGTGCGTCCAGCAGTTCCGGCTCCGCAAGCGCGTGCGGCAGGGCGATTGGCAGCCCTCCAGCGGCCACTACGGCATTTAGGTACTTTTCTTGCAAGGTCTGAGTGAGGTGCCCGTTTAACCTATACCTGCACATCACTACGCCGACCACTGGTCTGTTAAATATATTGCCCATGCTATCCCCTTGGTATGTTCGAAATTATGAACGATAAGCTTCTCCACTGCCATTTTCGTTCAATATTTTATAAATCTAGCAGTCAAATGGGCAATATTCAAACTCAAAGTAACACTTGCAAAACAATTTTGTTGCATCTATGTTTCATTGGTGGACATTATATTGAGCAAGATGGTCAAAAAACATCGACGGCAATAAGTGTGAGAACCACAGACAAAAACATACATGGCGGGTGAATCATGCAGACCAACATAGTAGAAGTGGAAAACTTTGTTCAGCATCATGAAGAAAAGCGAAGTAGCGCGTTCCAGCGTGAAGTGAAGAAGTACCTGGAGCGTTATCCATTAACTCAGCACGTTGACGTTCTGCTGACCGATCTTAACGGGAGTTTCCGCGGTAAACGCATTCCGGTCGCCGGGCTGAGTAAACTGGAGAAGGGGTGTTACTTCCCCGCATCGGTTTTCGCGATGGATATTCTCGGTAACGTTGTCGAAGAGGCTGGATTAGGGCAAGAACTGGGCGAGCCGGATCATATCTGCGTGCCGGTGCTGGGGACATTGACGCCGTCAGCGGCGGATCCGCAATACATCGGCCAGGTACTGCTCACCATGCTGGATGAAGATGGTACTCCCTTTGACGTTGAACCGCGCAATGTGCTGAACCGAGTGTGGCAGCGTTTGCGTCAGCGCGGGCTATCCCCCGTAGTAGCGGTAGAGTTGGAGTTCTATCTCATCGATCGCCAGCGCGATTCGGAAGGCTATCTTCAGCCGCCATGCGCACCGGGGACTCAGGAACGCAATACCCAGAGCCAGGTTTATTCCGTCGATAACCTTAACCACTTTGCCGATGTGCTCAGTGAGATTGATGAACTGGCGCGTATGCAGGGTTTGCCGGCGGATGGTGCGGTGGCGGAAGCCTCGCCAGGCCAATTTGAGGTCAACCTGCACCACACCGACAATGTCCTGCAGGCCTGTGACCATGCATTGGCGCTAAAACGCCTGATCCGCATGGTGGCGGAAAACCACAACATGCAGGCCACGTTTATGGCAAAACCCTACGAAGAACACGCCGGCAGTGGTATGCACGTGCATATCAGCATGCTGGACAGGCAGGGCAATAACGTTCTTGCGGACGACGACGGCGAAGATTCTGCATTACTGAAACAGGCACTGGCAGGAATGATTGCCCTGATGCCTTCTTCTATTGCGTTACTGGCACCTAACGTTAATGCTTACCGCCGTTTCCAACCGGGCATGTACGTCCCTACTCAGGCATCCTGGGGCCACAACAACCGCACAGTGGCACTGCGCATTCCCTGTGGCGATCGCGACAGCCACCGTGTGGAGTATCGCGTGGCCGGCGCCGATGCCAACCCTTATCTGGTGATGGCGACCATTTTGGCGGGTATTGTTTATGGTCTGGAAACGACGTTGCCTTTGCAAGAGCCGGTAACCGGCAACGGCCTGGAGCAAGAGGGGCTACCTTTCCCAATCCGCCAAAGTGATGCGCTGTACGAATTTGAACACCAGCCGGTACTGACTGCGCTGCTGGGGGAAAGGTTTAGCCACGTCTACCTGGCCTGCAAAACGGATGAGTTGGTGCAGTTTGAGCGCCTGATCACCGAAACCGAAATCGAGTGGATGCTGAAAAACGCCTGACCCACTCAATATCCATTATACCGCGCGCGTCTGGCGCATTCCGCCGGCTATCCTGTGGCCTGCGAAGCTGCGCGCAGCGGTACAGCATTTCTTCCACTTTGGCGTACAGGACGCCAGCGAGGAAATAATCATGACAGCCATAACTGAACCATCAGTCTGCTCAGGCGTGTGCCTGAGCCGCAGTAAATACGGGCCATCTGCAGGCTTGTTCCCGTTGTCTTTACATCGCATTTTCCGCCGCCTGAACAGCAGTTTCCCCGCGGCCTCTCTGAATGACGTTAACCGGTTACCAGCAGAGGACAAAGAGGGGAAGAGCCATGACGATTAATCCCATTAACGGTAATGAAGCAGCCAAACCGCAGCTGCGTAAATCCCTGAAGCTGTGGCAAGTGGTGATGATGGGCCTGGCTTATCTGACACCGATGACCGTGTTTGACACCTTCGGTATTGTTTCAGGCCTGACTGACGGTCACGTGCCTGCCTCTTACTTGCTGGCGCTGGCTGGCGTACTCTTTACGGCAATCAGCTACGGCAAACTGGTGCGCCAGTTTCCGACGGCGGGTTCCGCCTATACCTATGCGCAGAAGGCCATTAATCCGCACGTCGGCTTTTTGGTGGGGTGGTCCTCGTTACTCGATTACCTGTTCTTGCCGATGATTAACACGCTGCTGGCAAAAATCTACCTGACCGCCTTGTTTCCTGACGTGCCGCCGTGGGTATGGGTGGTGGGTTTTGTGATCATTATTACTGCCATCAACCTGAAAAGCGTCAATCTGGTGGCCAACTTCAATACGTTATTTGTTCTGGCTCAGGTTGCCATCATTGTGGTGTTCATCTTTCTGGTGGTGCGCGGTCTGCACAGCGGTGAAGGGTTGGGAACCGTGTGGAGTTTGCAACCGTTCGTGAGTGAGAACGCGCATCTGCTACCGATTATTACCGGTGCTACCATTTTGTGTTTTTCGTTCCTTGGCTTTGATGCGGTCACCACGTTATGTGAGGAAACGCCCGACGCCGCCAGGGTGATTCCCCGGGCCATTTTCTTGACCGCGCTGTACGGTGGGGTGATTTTCATCAGCGTGTCGTTCTTTATTCAGCTGTTTTTCCCTTCTATTCAACGTTTCCACCAGCCAGATGCGGCATTGCCTGAAATCGCGCTGTATGTGGGCGGCAAGCTGTTCCAATCGATTTTCCTCTGCATTACCTTTATTAACACCTTGGCGTCCGGTTTGGCCTCACACGCCAGCGTGTCGCGACTGTTATATGTAATGGGGCGCGATAACGTGTTCCCGGAAAAGTATTTTGGCTATATCCATCCGAAGTGGCGCACGCCGTCGTTGAACGTGCTGTTGGTTGGGCTGGTGGCGTTGTCTGCGCTGTCATTCGATCTGGTCACGGCCACGGCATTGATCAACTTTGGTGCACTGGTGGCTTTCACCTTCGTCAATTTGTCGGTGATCAGTCATTTTTATATCCGCGAGGGCCGCAACAAAACGTGGAAAGACCATTTCAATTATCTGTTCCTGCCGTTGGTGGGGGCTCTGACGGTGGGCGTACTTTGGTTGAATCTGGAAAAAAGCTCGCTAACCATGGGACTGATTTGGGCCGCTCTGGGCTTTGGTTACCTGGTGTATCTCACCCGGCGTTTCCGCCAGCCACCTCCGCAGTTTGAGCGACAACCGCAGCAATAACCCAAGCCAGGCGGGGACGCCCGCCTTTCTTTTTTTTCCTGTGGGCAGTAGAGTGAAAATCCTGATAAAAAATAACCTATTGGATTTCATCGATGCCCTCTTTCCCCGTCCAGTATAGAGCCACATTACTCGGCCTGTTAGCGATCTTGCTGTGGAGCAGCGTTGTCGGCCTGATACGTAGCGTTAGCGAGGGGCTGGGGCCTATTGGCGGTGCGGCGATGATTTACAGCGTCAGCGCGATTTTTTTGCTGCTGGTGCTGCGGCTGCCAAATTTTCGCCATTTCCCGCGAGCCTATCTGATCCTCGGTAGCCTGTTGTTTGTCAGCTATGAGATCTGTCTGTCACTGTCACTGGGCTACGCGAATACCCGCTTGCAAGCCATTGAGGTTGGGATGATCAACTATCTCTGGCCTTGTTTTACCGTGCTGATGGCGCTGGTATTCAACGGGCAAAAAGCCAAATGGTGGCTGGTGCCAGGGTTGTTGCTGTCATTATTCGGTATCGGCTGGATCATGAGCGGCGAGGGCGGTTGGTCACCGGCGCAAATGCTGGAAAATGTGCGTAGCAATCCGCTGAGCTATTCGCTGGCGTTTGCTGGCGCGGTGATTTGGGCACTGTATTGCAATCTGACCAAGAAAATTGCGCAGGGTCAAAACGGTGTCGTGCTGTTTATTACGCTGACCGCCGTGGCGTTATGGCTGAAGTACGCGTTTAGCGCCGAAAGCGGCATGCAATTTACCCTTCCCGTGACCTTGACGCTGCTATGTGCGGGTATCGCGATGGGGGCGGGCTACGCGGCGTGGAACGTCGGTATTCTGCATGGCAATATGACGTTATTGGCGACGGTGTCCTATTTTACGCCGGTGTTGTCAGCGGTATTTGCCGCCCTCGTGCTGGAGACTGCGCTGACGGCCAATTTTTGGCAGGGGGTGGTGATGGTCACGTTGGGCTCATTAGTGTGCTGGCGGGCAACCCGAGGAAATTAACGGAAATTATCAACCGATTGTCCGATGTTGGACTAGAATCTAACTAGCGATTCTGCATGAAGGAACATGAAAATGAGAGACGATATCCAATTCATTCAGCAGCCAGTTATTGATGATGAAAGCTATATGCGCGGTGATACCGTGCGACTGACCACGGCTAATTTGCGCCACGAATACCAACTGGATGTCAGTATTTTGCGTCGCGAAGGCAAGTTGATTGTGGGGTCGGTGATCGCTGCCGCACCCAAAGTGGATATTCCACCCAAAGAGTGGGAGATCGCACCTGGGCAGGAGGTAGTTTTCCGTCAGGAGAATATCGCGAAAGCTCTGCCCGCCGTTAACTGAAGTTTGACCAGCGGGGGCTATTCCCCGTTTATCACCGTAGATTTCCCCAAAATGCCAGCGTTAATAGCGCTGGCATTTTCATTTTGGCGACAGACCTGGTTACGTTTTCGTGTTGAACATAATTGGCACAAAAACTGCTTAAAAATTTACCGGGCATGACAAAAATCACAGCGATCGTGAATTTTCATGAAACATAATTTGACAAATGTGAACGCAATCGATTACCTATTCGCAAAATGCATAACTGGATCACAGATTCTTACACCCAGTGATTTCTATAATGCGCGCGTCGCCCGAGAGTTTGTAAGCGGAGGCAACGCCAGGTGTCGTCAGACTCATTGTCATCTTTTCTAACGGGCAGGAAATGGCCCTTTAAGCATGTGGTAATAAAATGAAAAAAATAGCTCTCGCAGCAGGTGTACTGCTCGCAGCGTCTTACAGTGCATCTTCAATGGCTGATAGCAAAGACAGCCAATACGTTTCAGATTGGTGGCACCAGAGCGTTAACGTGGTAGGCAGCTACCACACCCGTTTCGGACCTCAGTTGAACAACGACGTCTACCTGGAGTATGAAGCCTTCGCTAAAAAAGATTGGTTCGACTTCTATGGCTACGTTGACGTACCTAAGTTCTTCGGCGTTGGTAACACGCCGGATCGTGGCATCTGGGACAAAGGTTCACCGATGTTTATGGAGATTGAACCGCGCTTCTCCATCGACAAACTGACCGGTACCGATCTGAGCTTCGGCCCGTTCAAAGAATGGTACTTTGCTAACAACTACATCTATGACCTGGGCCACAATGCCGATGGTCGCCAGAATACCTGGTACATGGGTCTGGGTACCGACATCGACACCGGTCTGCCGATGAGCCTGTCGATGAACATCTATGCAAAATACCAGTGGGAAAACTACCAGGCTGCCAACGAAAACAGCTGGGATGGTTACCGCTTCAAAGTGAAATACTTTGTGCCGTTGACCCAACTGTGGGGTGGCAATCTGAGCTACATCGGCTTTACCAACTTTGACTTTGGTTCCGATCTGGGCAAAGACAGCAATTGGACCGACGGTACCGGCAAGCAAGTGCGTACCAGTAACTCAATTGCTTCCAGCCATATCTTGGCGTTGAATTACGATCACTGGCACTACTCGTTTGTTGCCCGTTATTTCCATAACGGTGGCCAGTGGCAGGATGGGGCTGATATCGGCACTCCGCAGGGCCCAATTAAATCCACCGGTTGGGGTTACTACCTGGTAGCCGGTTATAACTTCTGATTTTCCGTGGTGTCAGAAACAGAAAACCCCGCTTTGGCGGGGTTTTTTTTGTCATCACTGCGCAGGTTCACCCGGCAAATGTCTTACCGGCATAAATAATCGTCCTTTGATTACATGGCATTCATTATTGATCCAGTTGATGATTTGTTCACGGCTCACGCCTTCAGATTGCGCGTAGCGGTGAAGATCGCCATTAAAGTGCTGTGTGATGTATTCCATGAGGGTCATTTGCATGTCTTTTGCTCCTGAACGCCCGTCAGTTGCCACCTGGCCATTGCGGGAGGTTAAGGTTTCTCAGACGCCGAATTTAAAGTATTGGCAACTAAATCTCAACAAAAAGCACTGGTGTGGTGCATTTGATGTCAGTTTTATAGCAAAAAGAATCCCGCACGGAGTGGCGGGAAGTATTCCGAATTATCACTTTGGGTGATGAAAAATAATTTGAGGTGCGACGAAAAAGAGCAGATTCACTCTTTTTTGTGACCCCCACAAACTACGACAAGGCTTATTTCTCTGCAAGAAAAATCTCAGTCAAATCATTCGGTTTTATCGAGTTATTTTGCAGTGGGGGACCGTATTTTCATCTGAAGGGTGCGTCTTCATTCCAGGGGATAAATATCTCAGAGTTTTCCGCATGCTTTATGTGGACAGTTGCGCCAATATTGGAGGCAATAACCCATGCAGGAAGTGACACCCATGCGTACACCTCATATTACCCTCACCGTGCTGGCGCTGATCGCGTCGTTAGGCCTGTCATCTGCACCGGCATTGGCTGATAAAGGGGGGAACGGCCATGGCAACAACGGTAATCATGGCAATAACGGTAACCATGGCAATAACGGTAACCACGGTAATAAGGCCAAAGGAAACGATAGCGACCAAGGCATGGTTTCAGTCAGTATTTCTCGTGAGCGTGCACGCTCTCTGGCAGTGAACTATGGGCTGACCGGGTACCGTTCTTTACCGCCGGGTATTGCCAAAAATTTGGCGCGTGGCAAGCCGTTACCCCCAGGCATCGCCAAGAAAATGGTGCCCTCATCGATGCGCCATGATTTGCCTTATTATCCAGGCTATGAATGGCGTATTGCCGGTGACGACCTGGTCTTGGTCGCGCTGAGCACCGCATTGGTAGCATCAGTGATCAATGGCGTGTTTAATTAACGCGGGATTTTGCTGCGTAGAGCCTCGCTTCGGCGGGGCTTTTTATTTGCCTGAACCCAAGGTTCGTGGTGAACTCTTATCCTTATTGTTTTTAGGCAAATAAATAAGGACATGGTCATGTTCAGGATGTTATTGATTGCCTGTTGTCTGGTCAGTTTTTCCTCGTTGGCTGAAAGCAACATGGCACTCGGTGAGCTGGTAAACCAGCGGTTGTCTTACATGAAAGATGTTGCGGGTTATAAGGCACAACGCAATCTGCCTATTGAGGATTTGGCGCAAGAGGCCAACGTATTGGCAAGTGCGGAGGCAGAAGCGGGGCGTTTAGGATTGGATCCGCTTTCTGTCAGGCCCTTTATCAAGGCACAAATGGACGCGGCCAAGGCAATCCAATACCGTTATCGCGCAGGCTGGCTGGCGCAGCCGGAAAGTGAGTGGCAGCCGCGCCCGCTCGAGAGCGTACGGCCGCAGATTGCTGAACTCAGTAGCCGTATTTTACAGCAGCTGGCGACGGAGGTGAAAAGCGGTTCGTTGACGCAGGCCAGTCGCAGTGCCTTTATTCACGCGATTGATCAGGCCAACCTGAGCGAGGCTGACAAACAGCGCTTATTTACCGCCTTGCTGGCCGTCAGGGTAAGCAAGGCGGGGTGACAGCGCGATTAATCGCAACCCACGCCGCTGCGCTGAAAGGTCAGCACGCGGCTGCGATTAGCAATTAAATCCACGCTGTAACCACGGAAGTACAGGCAAAAGCGTTTTAACCACGGGCCGTCGTTGCTTTCAACCAGCATGCGGCCCTGGCCGAGCGAACTGATTGTCCCGGTCTGTGCCGCAGGGCCAACCCCAATATGTACCTGATCGCCGCAAATTTCGAAAGCTGTTCGGTACTGCGGGTGATACCACAACCCCTGAACGTGTTTCAGGCAGTCGCGGTTGGGTATCACTGGCAGAAAACTGCGCGTCACATGGCCCACTTCCCCTTCAACGGCTTCCCCCGTCCATTTGAGCCGTATCGGCATATGAGCGGAAAGCGACACGGCGTAACCATCATCAGCTTGATACAGGGGTTCATCGCTACCCAGATAGGCGACGTTGCCGTTTTTCACCTCCAGCCAGTAGGGTTCGGCCACCGTGGCATAAATACCGTCAGGAATCGCCGTGCTGCGTTGCGGGAGCGCTTCGCCAAGCAAAGCGGCCATGACCTGCAGTGCCATAGCAAAACTGTCACAGTCCTCGCGGTTGGCGACCAGTACGACGCCAGCTTGACGGTCAGGTGCCAACAAGAAATAGGTTTTGTAGCCGGCATGTGAACCGCCGTGCCCCAGCAGTTGATGTTGGCCGAGCGGAGTTTGTGCCAGCCCCAGACCATAACTGCTGAGTTGGCCCTGGTTGAGATGACGCGGCGCACTGAGTTGTGCCAGTACGCCACGGCCGGGATCGCGATCGGCGAGCAGCGTTTGTAACCAGCGGGTGAGGGCATTGGCGCTGCCCGTCAGGCTACCGGATGCGGAAAGATGCAGACCCGCAGTGGCGAGTTGCCAACCCTGTGCTGAACGCCAGTAACCGGGGGCTAGACCGGGGACAACGTCAAACCAGCTTTCGGGCGCCCGTAGCTGCACCTGCAACGGCTGGGCGATGTGCTGCTGCACCAGTTGGTCAAAATCATAGCCCCTGGCTTGGAGTGCGGCTTCGACCAGCCGGTAACCGGTATTGGTGTAGGTGATTTCGCTTCCCGCGGGGTAGTTCAACCCACTCAGCCCTTGCAGGAACTGCATCACCGGCTTTGCCTCGCTGCGAGTGTGCACCGAGATGCCCAACAACCCCAGGGTTTCGCGCACGTCGGGGAGCCCGCTGGTCATGTCGAGCGCTTGGCCGACGGTGACGTCTGCCAACGGAGATTGCAGCTCAGGCAGCAAGTTGCCAAGCCGGTCACTGAGGCTGATGGCGTTGTCCGTGGCATTTAGCGCCAGCGCGGCGAAAATATGTTTGGTGACAGAGGCATAACGGACTACGGTGTCGGCGGTAAACGGGGTATTTTGCGCCAGATCGGCAAGGCCTGCGCTGGTGGTCGCTTGGATCTGCATCGCGTCGAACAGGGTAATCGCTCCACCGGGTTGGCCATCGGGCTGCCAATCAGCCAACAGCCGGTTGGCAACCGCCTGTGCGGCGCGCCAGTTTAGCGGGATTTCAGACATGTCTAGCCTCCAGAATAGATTATCAATTTGTGCCTCGATGGGCTTTTAGCCAGATTGTCGCGTACCACGCAATCTGCGGGCCGCTGTTTTGTGCGCTGTTCCGACCAGATACGGTAATTTTCAGTCAAAACTGAGATGCAGTACGCAAATCGAAACGGCAAAAGGGAAGGAGGCAAAATGTGTGCCACAAGGCAAGACGTCAAGCGCAGGGATATGCGAGGCCGGCGCCGTGCCTCGCAACAGGTCGAGAAGACTTAGCGTGGCAACCCGCCCCAGGAAAGCAGACTGTCGATCATTTGTTTGAGCAGGCGTTGCAAGGACGCTGCACGCTGCGGATCAAAAGCAAAGGGATACTGTTCTGACATGTAGTTCACCTGCGCCAGCTCAAGCTGAATGGCATGCAGCTGTTCTTGCGGCTGGCCATAAGCGCGAGTGATGTAACCACCTTTGAAACGGCCGTTAAGCACGTGCGTGAACTGTTGCTGCTGTTCACAACAGGCGACCAGACGATCGCTCAGCGCCGGGGCGCAGCTTTCACCGCTGTTGGTGCCCAAATTGAGGTCCGGCAGCTTACCGTCGAACAAACGTGGGATCACTGAGGCAATAGAATGCGCATCGAAGAGCAATGCGTAACCGTGTTTTGCCTTTAACCGTGCCAGTTCATCCTGCAATTGCTGGTGATAGGGTTGCCAGATGTCTTGCAGATAACGGGAACGCTCCTCATCAGAGGGTGCCTTGCCCGGCGAAAAGCTCGGACGTCCGTCAAACAGCACGTCAGGATACAGACCGGTCGTCGCGGTGGTATACAGCGGCTTATCGTCCGCGGGGCGGTTCAAGTCGATGACAAAGCGCGAATAATTACCGACCAACATGCTGGCACCCATCGCACGGGCAAAATCGTACAACTGCGGGATATGCCAGTCGGTGTCGGGTAGCGGTCGCGCGTCGTCGGTCAAACCGGCTTCGACCGCCGGCGTGAGTCGAGTACCGGCATGGGGAATGCTGATCAGCAACGGCAGGCTGCCGGCATGGAAATCAAACGGATCGCGAATAGTCATTGACGTACTTCTCCTCGGAAAATCACCGTACAGGGCAGTTGTCCGCCCAACCAGTAAGCCAGTTCAGCCGGTCGCGACAGCGGCCAGTGTACAAAATCTGCCACTTTGCCCGTTTCCAGCGTGCCATGGCTGGCTTGAAGGCCCAGCGCTTTAGCCGCGTGAGTCGTGACACCGGCAAGGGCTTCTTCCGGTGTCAGACGGAACAGGGTGCAGGCCATATTGATCATCAAACGCAATGATAGGGCCGGTGAGGTGCCTGGATTGGCGTCACTGGCAATGGCCATTGCCACACCGTGTTTGCGGAACAGGTCAACCGGTGGACATTGGGTTTCACGTAACAGGTAGTACGCCCCTGGCAGCAGTACCGCTACGGTACCGGCGTCGCCCATGGCGCGGGCATCTTGTTCGGTGGCGTATTCCAGGTGATCGGCGGATAGGGCATGGTGCTGCGCTGCCAATGTGCTGCCGCCCAGTGCAGAAAGTTGTTCGGCGTGCAGTTTCACGGGCAAACCCGCCGCTTCAGCGGCGGCGAACACTTTTGCCACCTGCGCGGGAGAGAATGCCAGGTGCTCGCAGAAGGCGTCGACCGCGTCGGCCAGCCCGGCGGCAGCCGCTTGAGGAATGATGGTGTTGCATACCAGATCGATATAGTCGTCGGCGCGGTTGGCGTATTCCGGCGGCAGGGCGTGCGCTGCCAGGCAGGTGGTTTTCACCTCTACCGGCACGTGTTCGCCCAGTCTGCGTGCGACACGCAACATTTTTAGTTCGCTTTCTGGTGTCAGACCGTAGCCGGATTTGATCTCCACGCAGGTTACACCTTCCGCCAGCAGCGGGCGCAGACGAAACAGCGCCTGTTCAAACAACCGCTCTTCATCGGCGTCGCGAGTGGCTTTGACCGTGGAAATGATACCGCCGCCTTGTGCGGCAATGTCGGCATAGCTTACACCGTTCAGACGCTGTTCGAACTCACCGCTGCGATTGCCACCGAACACCAGATGCGTATGGCAGTCAACAAAGCCTGGGGTAATGATGCCGCCGTCGAATTTCACCGTTTCATCCGCGATTAGCGCAGCCGGCATTGCCGCATGTTCACCCAGCCAGACAATTTTTCCATCACGCACGGCAATCGCGCCGTTGCTGAGCGTGTGGTATTTGCCGTCGCGCATGGTGACGATATCGGCTCCGTGCCACAGGCTGTCGCAGTGAATCTCAGTGGTCATTGCTTTTCTCCGCTGGAGCCTTGGCTCCCACATGGTTGTATATACAATTAAAAACAACCTAGCGCATTCATCGGATTGTCACAAGAGGCAGGCTAAAAATTTGTTATCGGGATGTGATCGTTGTGGAAGGGCGGGTGCAAAAGCAGCACCCGCAGGGAATTACACGTCAGTGGTGAAACGGCCGAACAGTTGATAGCGGCTGCCCGGATACAGCAGGCGCGCTGAGGTCACCACGGTTTTACCCGACCAGGTGCGGCGGTGGATCAGCAGTCCGGGTTCATGGTCCTCCAATTGCAGCAATTCACGCTCACGGGAGGTTGGCACCACCGCTTCCACGATATGCTCGCCGGCGGTCAGCGGTGCGGCCTGTGTCAGGTAGATATAGGGCGTGACGCGATCGAAATCCTGCTTCATGTAATCAGGTGCGATCAGGGGGTTCACGCAGCGGTCCTCTACCTGAACGGGAATGTCGTTTTCGTAATGCACGATCTGTGAATAAAAAAGCTGTTGGCCGGGCTGGATACCCAACGCGACCGCTTCTTCTTCGCTGGCAGGGCGTGCTTTGAGCTGCAGAATTTTGCTGCTGTGCCGATGCCCACGTGCGGCAATTTCGTCGGCAATGTTATGCACTTCCAGCAGGGCGGTGTGTGCCTTGGCTTCGGCGACAAAGGTGCCAACACCCTGCATGCGGATGAGGAAGCCTTCAGTCGTCAGCTCACGCAGTGCGCGGTTGATGGTCATACGGCTGACGCCAAGCTCGGCGACCAGCTCGCTTTCAGAAGGAACGCGTTGGTGCGGTAGCCAATGACCTGCGCGGATCTGGTTTACGATTGCCTGCTTGACCCGTTGATAAATTGGGGCGGGGGTATCGCTCATTGCAGCAGCCAGTTGTAACAGGGTCTGTTGATCAACCACGACGTTAACCTCGTCAAATAAAAAAATAATAACACCAGTTTACTGTTGATGTCGGCGTATGTATATGTATATACAACTAAGGGCCGGTTCGCCACAGCAACACGTTGGCCCTGCATTTTCGGATGCGCGATTATCGCGCGTTATCAGCCGTTACACTAACAGTGGAAGACTGCCATGCCAGCTTATTTTGCCTCACGCGCTCTGCTCCCCGAAGGGTGGGCACATAACGTCCGCCTGGATGTTGATGCGCTAGGTTACCTGACTCAGGTGACTGCCGATTCAGATCCTCAAGGCTGCACCCGATTGCACGGCGACGTGGTACCGGGCATGCCGAATCTTCATTCCCATGCTTTTCAGCGTGCGATGGCCGGGCTGGCAGAAATAGCGGGTAACCCACAAGACAGCTTCTGGACCTGGCGTGACCTGATGTACCGCCTGGTGCAGCGCTTGACGCCGGAACAGGTGGAAGTGATCGCCCGTCAACTGTATATCGAAATGCTGAAAGGGGGATATACCCAGGTTGCGGAGTTCCACTATCTGCATCACGGCGCGGACGGCAACCCTTACGCCGATCGCGGTGAAATGACGGGGCGTCTCAGCCAGGCGGCAGCACAGGCGGGGATTGGTATGACACTTTTGCCGGTGTTGTACAGCTATGCGGGGTTTGGCGGTCAGCCCGCGCAACCAGGGCAAAAGCGTTTTATTCAGAATGCGGAAAGCTATCTGGAGCAGCAGCAGGTGATTGCCCGTCAGTTGGCGGATCAACCTTTGCAAAATCAGGGACTGTGCTTCCACTCGCTGCGAGCGGTAGAACTGAGCCAGATGCAGCAGATCCTTGCCGCATCAGACAGCACCTTGCCGGTGCATATTCATATTGCAGAACAGCAAAAAGAGGTCAATGACTGTCTGGCCTGGAGTGGCCGCCGTCCGGTAGCTTGGTTGTATGATCACTTGCCGGTCGATAGCCGCTGGTGTCTGGTGCACGCAACGCATCTCGACCGTGACGAGCTGGAGCAGTTGGCGCGCAGCAAAGCGGTAGCGGGCCTGTGCCTGACCACGGAAGCGAATCTGGGCGACGGTATTTTCCCCGGCGACGCCTACCTGCAGCATCAGGGGCGTTGGGGCATCGGCTCCGACAGTCATGTCTCGCTCAATGTGGTTGAGGAACTGCGCTGGTTCGAATACGGCCAGCGGTTGCGCGATCAGCGTCGTAACCGGTTGACTACGCCAGAGCAACCGGCAGTGGCCGATGTTCTGTACCCGCAGGCCTTGCAGGGGGGGGCGCAGGCTTGTGGCGCGCCTATTGGGCGTTTACAAAGTGGTTACCGTGCCGATTGGCTGGTTCTGGACGGTGATGACCCTTATCTGGCTGCTGCACCTGACGCCGCCATTCTGAATCGCTGGCTGTTCGCCGGCGGCAAAGAGCAAATTCGCGACGTGTTTGTCGGTGGCCGGCAGGTGATTGAACAGGGGCGTCATGCCCTGCAACAGCAGAGCAGCGCAGAGTTTCTGCAGGTGCTGAAAACGTTCCAGCAGGAGGCATAATGGGCCCGACGCGTTTTGATTTTGCCTCTCTGCCGGTAACGCCGTGGCGCAATGGTGGGGGAGAAACCCGCGAGATTGCCTGTTGGCCCGCTGGCAGTCAGGATTTTGATTGGCGCGCCAGTATTGCCACTATCGCGCAGGATGGCCCTTTCTCGGCTTTCACCGGTATCGAACGGTCGATCACGTTGTTGGAAGGCGATGGTGTGCATCTGCTGAGCGACGGGCAGATTGATCATCACCTTTCGCAGGTTGGTGAGCCGTTCGCCTTTTCCGGTGATGTGGCACTGAATGCGACATTGCTCGGCGGTAGCAGCCAAGACTTCAATATCATGACCCGACGCGGCCGCTGGGCAGCTAACGTGCAGCGCGTAACTGCGGCGACGGTGTTACCCCGCCATCATGCCGGTGTGTTGTACGTGCTGCAGGGCCGTTGGTCGCTGGCCGATGGCGTCATACTGGCTGCGCGCCAAGGCGTGTGGTGGGCGGCGGATGAACACCACGGCACCTTGTCGTCGCTGGCGGAAGACAGCGTCATTCTGTGGGCCGATATCATGCCCGGCTAGACCGGGCTAGAGTCCAGCGCTAAGCTATGGGATTATTTGGTTTTCTATCCCACACAGAGAAGGGTGCATGGCCTCGCTGAAAGACGTTGCAAAACTTGCCGGGGTATCGTTAATGACGGTATCCCGTGCCATCAACGAGCCCGATAAGCTGCGGCCGGAAACCTACCAACGCGTCAAATTGGCGATTGACCAACTCGACTATGTGCCCGATCTCGCGGCACGGCGCATTCGCGGCGACAGCAGCCGGGTGCAAACGCTTGGCGTTTTGGCGCTGGATACTGCAACCACACCGTTTTCTGTGGAAATGATCCTGTCGATTGAAAAAACGGCGCGCGAGCACGGTTGGAACAGCTTTGTCGTTAACCTGTTCGCCGACGACAACGCTGAGCACACCATTGACCTGCTATTGGCACATAGACCGGATGGGGTGATCTTCACCACCATGGGGCTGCGCCAGGTGACCCTCCCGGCCAAGCTGCTGGATAAAAAACTGGTGCTGGCGAATTGCGTCAGTCCGGAACATCGGGTCGCCAGTTACATTCCTGATGATGAACAAGGCCAGTACGACGCAATGTGTACGCTGATCGCCAAAGGCTATCGTGCCCCCTTGTGTATTCACTTACCTGAAACCACCCTGGCAGCGGGCCTGCGTCGCCGCGGCCTGGAGCGTGCCTGGCGTGACGCGGGGGGGGATGTGAGCCAGTTGCGTCAGTATCATCTCGATTTGACGGATGGTGACGAGCATTACCGCGACAGCGTAGAACTGCTGGAAAGGCACTTTTCACCTGGGCAGCGCGACTGTGATGTGGTGGTGTGCGGGAACGATCGGGTAGCATTTATGGTGTATCAGGTGCTCTTGGCGCAGGGCTGGAAAATACCTCAGCAGGTAGGCGTTTTGGGCTATGACAACATGGTGGGGATTGGTCAACTGTTCCTGCCACCGCTGACGACGGTACAGTTGCCACATTACGAACTGGGCCGTCAGGCGGCGCTGCATCTGATCAATCAGCTCGATCACCAGGATACGCGGAAAGTCGCTTGCCCACTGTTGCTGCGCGAATCACTTTAATCCATCAGGGCTCAATAAATGCGCGCTGGTAATCAATGGCTGGGAACCGGCCCGAACATGTTCGACCCGATTTATCCCTTGCAGATGCAATGGGGCGCAGCATATAAACTGTGCCCCTCACACCAAACAGGCGTTTATTCCCAGATGCTGTCCAATTCCCAGGCCTGTAATGCAGCAAACTGCGCCTGTCCACTTTCGGCAAACAGGCTAACGCCTTGATGACCGTCGGCCGGGTAGATACGGCTGGTTAGACAGGCAACGCCCTGATTGACGAAGACCTCCAACGATGATCTGTCGATAAAGATCTGTAACGACAGCCCTTCCCCCGCCGGTAGTGGCACGCTGCGACAACCACATAGACCGGGATCCTCACTGAACCGCTCCAATACCAGGCGATGCGCCTGATTATCGACGTACAGCCGTGCAGCCTTACCGATAGCGATACCGTAACGCTCGGCATTACTGTCAGCCAGATTCAGCGTCAGGGCTAATTCCTGCACTTCTCCCGCTAACATTTGACGTTGGTTGCACAGCGATACCGCAGCCAGAGATTGTTGCTGCCCACGCAATGCCGCCAACTCGCGTGCCGGGTTCATCAGTACGTTTCCATCGGCCGCCAGCGTCAACTCGCGGGGCAGGGTAAGGGCGCCGGCCCAGCCGTGCGCTTTGCTCGGCATCGGGGATTCCCACATGTCCATCCAGGCGAACAGCATGCGTCGGCCATCGGCGGTGGTAAAGGTTTGTGGCGCATAGAAGTCGTGCCCGTTGTCCAGTTCGCAAAACGCTTGGGTAACGTTGAAATCATTGCCGGGTTGCCAGTGACCAAGCAAATAGCCGCTCTGGAATCGATTGCGATTGCGATATCCCTGCGCCGCCAACCCTTGTGGGGAGAATAGCAACACCTGCTTTTCCCCTAACGGGAAGAAGTCGGGACACTCCCACATATAGCCCTGATGCAACGTCTTTGCAGCGCTCAATACGCGATCAAACTGCCAGTCGTGCAGATCGTTCGAACGGTAAAGACGCGCTTGTCCCAACCCGTTCTCCTTGGCACCAACCACCATCCACCATTGGTCGCCGGCGCGCCAGACTTTTGGATCGCGAAAGTGCTGGATACCCTCTGGCGGCGTTAGCACCGGCCCGTGTTTAACGAAATGGATCCCATCTTCGCTGGTGGCCAGGCATTGCACCTCGCGTACCTGATCATCATCACCTTCTTTGCCCAGCCAGACGTGGCCGGTATAGATCAGTGTCAGTATGCCGTCATTATCCACCGCACAGCCTGAGAAGCAGCCGTCTTTGTCATCATCATCGCCAGGTGCCAGGGCGACAGGTTGGTGCTGCCAGTGCGTGAGATCTTGGCTGGTCGCGTGGCCCCAGTGCATTGGTCCCCAGTTCTCATCATACGGGTGGTGTTGATAGAACACGTGATAGACACCGTTAATACAGATCAGGCCATTGGGATCGTTGATCCAGCCTGCGGCCGGAGCCAGATGAAAGCGTGGGTAGTACTGCTCCTGACGTTGTGCGCGCAGGGCTTCGACCGCATGATCGGCTTGAGCTAAGGCATTTTTCATTGGGTTGGCTCACTTGATTTTATCGTGGATTGAAATGGATGCGTGCTGATCACGGTCTCGCCGCGCAGCAAAAAGCAGGAAATCAGTGTGGTACCGGCCACCGCGCAGCCCATCAGCAAATAGGTGTCAGCAAAACCGATGCGGTCATAACCGTAACCCGCCAAGGGGGCCAGAATGCCGGCAACGATCTGGCTGATAAATTGAAATCCGACCAGATACAAGGTGGAGGACAGGCGACTGTCGAAGCGCGTAGTGATGTACTTGAACATCGCTACCAGCAGGATCGGCAATTCTACGGCGTGCAGTAACTTCATGGCGGAAATCATCAGTGCGCCGCTGGCCATGCCGGAACCGAACATGCGCAGTGCCATTACGCTACTGGCCAGCAACAGACTCTGTTTGATGCCGATGCGGTTAACCAGCAGCGGTGCGAGGAACATGCCGCCGGCCTCCAGAAACACCTGCAGTGAGTTGAGGAAACCGTACATACGGTTGCCTTCTTCGTGGGTGGCGAACTGCGAGGCGAAATAAACCGGGAACTGCTGATCAAACACGCCGTAGATGCTGGTGCCGAGTACGAATACCACGAGTGCCCAGAACCCCGGTAAGCGCAGCAATGCCAGGGCGTCCTGCAGTTTCAGGTTTTCCGGCTTGCCGTACTCGAGACCGGCCATGGCATTGGGTTTCAGCTCACGCACTTGCCACAGTAACAGCAGAAACACTGCCGCCGAGGCCGAGGCGATCCAGAAGTTGATGTTGGGGTTGATATTGTAGTTAAAACCGGCAAAGAAGGTGGCGCTGGCCCAGCCCAGAGAGCCCCACATACGCGCCCGGCCAAATTCGAAACCGACGATGCGGCTGACACGTTCGGTATAGGATTCCAATGCGCCAATCCCGGCGTTGAACGCCAGGCTGACAAATACGCCGCCGACCAATGCGCCGGCCACCAAATTGGTTTGCAGTAGCGGGGCATAGACGTAGATAAAGAAGGGGCCGGTGAGTAACAGCAATACCCCGACAAACAGCAGCAGATGTTTACGCAGCCCGAGTTTGTCCTGAATAAAACCGTACAGCGGCTGTGCGCACAGCGCCATGATCGACATTGCGGAGAAGATGAGGCCGGTTTCTGTCCCTTTAAGGCCAATTTTCTGGTTCAGCCAGATCGAAATCAGTGAAAAGCTGGATGACCAGGTAAAGAAGAAGAAAAACAACAGGCCGCTGAGAAGTGCATAATATTTTTTTGTTTCGCGGTTCATGTGAAATGCCCTGATGGATGAAATTAGCCCTATTGTTAACGTTAACTTTGCGCCAAATAAAGTCATCAAAACGAGAGGTTGCGATGTTAATCACAAAAGTTAACGTTAACATTTTACTGGTGTGATCGAAATCACTCAGCGAGAAAATAGGGCGCGCAGAGCGCCCAAAAGGAATTAACGCTCGTTGAGCGAACGCAGATGGTCGTCACGCCGCAGGGTCATCAGCGCGAACAGGCTGACAACCGACGTGGCGACCACATAGTAAGCGGGAATGTCGAGGTTGCCGGTCTGTTTAATAAGACCGGTGATGATTAACCCCGCGGAGCCGGAAAACACGGCATTGGACAGCGAGTAGGCCAGCCCCAGGCCGGTATAGCGCACCTGGGTAGGGAACATTTCTGCCAGCATAGCGGGTCCTGGGCCGGCGAGCAGGCCGACGACAGCACCGGCGATCATCACCGCGATACCCTTGGCCAGCAGCGAGCTCTGCGGATCTTGCAACAGGTGCAACAGCGGGAAGGTAAACAGGATCACCGCCACCACCGCGGTCAGCATGACCGTTTTGCGTCCCAATTTATCGCTAAGGATACCGGCGGGCAGAATAGTCAGTGCGAAGCCGATGTTGGCCAGCACGGTGGCGACCAGCGCCTGTTGAAAGGTTGCGTGCAGCGAGGTTTGCAGGTAGGACGGCATGACCACCAGGAAGGTGTAACCGGCAGCCGACCAGCCCATCATGCGGCCAATGCCGATCACAATGGTTTTCACGACGCCGCTTACCTTCACGGCGGGTGCCTGCGTGGCTGTGTGGCGCGTCTGTTGTGCCTGGGTAAAGGTGGGTGTTTCTTGCAGTTTTAGCCGCAACCACAGTGCTACCGCCCCCATGGGTAACGCGAGCAGGAAGGGAATTCGCCAGCCCCAGTCATGCAATTGCTCTGTCGTTAATAATGCGGCTAACAGTGCCACCAGGCCTGCGCCGGCCAATAGCCCGAACGCCACGGTCAATGATTGCCAAGCCCCGAACAGGCCACGTTTACCCTTTGGCGCAAACTCGGTCATGAGCGACACCGCGCCACCAAACTCACCGCCGGCAAACAGCCCCTGAAACATACGTAATAACGTCAGCAACAGTGGGGCGGCGACGCCAATGGAAGCGTAAGTTGGCATTATGCCAATCAATGCAGTGGCTACCGTCATCAGCAGCAATACCGCAATTAACGTCGGCCGGCGACCAATGCGGTCGCCGATACGACCGAAAATCACGGCGCCGATCGGGCGACAGAAAAAGGCCAGCGCAAAGGCGGCATAGGTGAGGATCAGGCTGGTGATTTCACTTTCACCCTGGAGGGTAAAAAAATTGGCGGCGATCACGGTGGCGAGAAAACCGTAAACGCCGAATTCATACCATTCGATAAAGTTGCCGACCGAACCGGCCAGCAAGGCCTGACGCGACTGGCGTGCGTCGATAACCGCCGTTTGTGTGTCCATCCCCATTCCCGTGTCTTTGAATTATTGTCATTCAGTTCTAAATTCTTATGACAAAACAATCAATTATTTTAAACAGGAAGTGTGAGACGGGATTCACCATGGCAAAGGGGCGACCTCGCGTCCGTTTTCAGCGTAGTACAAGGAGGGCAGAAATTGTGCCAGATAGCTGAATTCATTGTAACAATGGCGCATCAGGTTAAAACCGACTTCATCCGGTAATTCGTCATGTGCGTTGGTGCAGGATTTCCCCAGTAAGAAGCGGCTGCGCAACACGCAACCATAAGGGGTGTCCCGAACCAGGTGCAGCATTTCTCCGTCGAGAGGGTCGCCGTTATCGTTCAACGCTACCTGTTCGCCGAAACCGATGCGGGCGCAAATCGCAGCAGATAACGCCTGGCTTTCGCGTGCCTGCTGCAAGGCGTGTGCAGCAAAGAAGTCTTCGGCGGCATGGAACTTCAGCCGAGCCGGTGTCGGTGGCATTTCCGCTAGCCACTCCACCGCGTCGATGCTGGCCCCGACATAGCTTTCCCCTTTTTTCCAGTGGGCGTCCCAGCCTCGGTGTTCGACGTGATCGTGCGGATGCCACCAGCGGATGTGTTGCGTGGTTTCAAAAAAGGTAAACCACCACTCCAGCATACGGCCTTTGCAGCCGTGCAGGTCGGTACGAATAGCCACGGTCAACAAACCGTCCATGCTACGTGTCAGCCCCATCTCCAGCCGCAATGGTTCCGGTTTAAGCAACGCGTTGATATCATTAACGCCCCAAGGGAGCACCAGCGATTGATGTGTCATAACGGTCATCCTTTTTGTTTAGGAAACTAATTTTGTTTCCAAAATAAGACTATGCCGGTATGCTGTCTCTGTCAACGCTGTAGAGGATTAATCATGGCAAATGAAACAGACGCTCAATCGCGTTCACGCGGAAGGCCAGCGGTCCCGGAAAGCGAGCTGCGGGCCGCCGTGGTGGAGGCGACCCTGCAACTCCTGCTGACGCAGGGCTATGCCGCGACGACAGTGGACGCGGTGGCAAAACAGGCAGGCATGGCCAAAAAGACCCTGTACCGCTTTGCTGAAAACCGAGAGGCACTGGTGATGCAGGCGGTAGCAAGTTGGCCGGACGCTTTTCAGCCGGTGTTCGAACAAGATCCACAACAGGTGGCAGAACTGCCGATGTTGTTGGAACAAGGCTTACGGGCGATAGCACGGCAGGTATTGAGCGCACAGGCCCTGGGGATGTTTCGTCTGTTACAAGGCGAGTTTCCAGGCCGGGAAGCGCTGTTGGTCATCTACCAGCGCAACGGTATTGAACGCGGTCGGGCTATTGTGGCTGATTGGCTGCAACGCCAACAGCGGCGCGGCTGGCTACGTGAGCTGGAATACACCCAGATCAGCGATCTGCTGCTGGCGATGGTGATAGCGGAACCGTTGCGCCAAATGGCACTGGGGCTGTTGCCACCGGGCAGTGAAATCGATGATCGCATCGCGGCTGCGGTGGCGGTGTTGTTGCCTGGATTGCTCAGCGCGCCGTTGCCGGCGCCCTGAGCGTGGGGGAGGTCTGCTGGCTTACTTGCCGTATTGACGTAATACTTGCTCGGCGGCTGCAAAATCTGGGGCTAGCGGGCGATCTGTCTCGATAAAGGGGACCTGTTTGCGTACCGCAGCGTAGAGTGCTGCAGTAGGTGCAGAGAGCACAAAACCATTGTGGCGTTGCTGGCGTAAGTCCACGGCCTGTGCGTCATGAACCAGCAGAATGCCCAGCAATTGATAACTGTTATCCACTTGCTGCTGAACGCGCTCAACCACCGACGGGGCATTGGTGGCGATGTCTTCGATATCGCCGGCGACTGGGAAGTAATCAAGCGACACTGGCATTGCCAGCTCTTTGTTGCGCATTGCCAGCATCATGACCGGTTTTTCCATCGCACCAAAGGCATGTACCGTATGATCCGTGCCGAGAAAACGCGTCAGGCCAGTAAATGCAGGGTTGTTCAGTTTGACCACCTGTTGTGCGCTGGCCAGCGAGTTGTGCGCCAAGGCTAACCCCAATTGTTCGAAGGCCAACACCCACGGAAGGGGCTCAAAGTTGGCGCTGGGGAGCACGGCACCCTGCAGGTCGCCTTCACTGACGTACCCGACGGCCTCTTGCGGTCGCTGTGACGGTGCTGTCACGTTCAGTGCGACACCCGGATTGTCATCAGAACTGTTCAACTGCACCAGTAACTGATCGTAAGCTTGCTGATAGCTGCGTTGAAGTTCTCCTAAAAGATAGACGCCGGAGCGGAAGCTAAGTGGGTCTTGCAAGGGGCGGCTGTCGTCGTGTTGCCACAGGCTGGAGCCGGCCAGCAGCTCACGCAGGTTTTTCCCCGTGGCTGCCACTTCGGGATAAGGGCGCAATGCCAGGGTATTGGCAAGGAAAGGGGATACGTTGCCATTTAGCGCTTGCAGACTGAGCGCGTAGGTCAAGGTATTAACCTGTATCAGGTGAGACAATGAATCCAGGGCTAATGCGCCGCTGGCGGCAGAGTAAGCATTAGAGCTGAGGATCGATAACGCGTCTTTGGCATAAGGAGCAATGGGCGGCGTTTGGCTGCTATGCAATGCCGTTTTGGCCGCCACCTTTTTACCTTGGTAATAGACGTCGCCTTCGCCGAGCATCGCCAGTCCGACGTGGCTAATTACCGTAATGTCGCCTTCACCCACGGAACCCTCTGCGGGGATGACCGGTGTGATACCTTTATTCAGGAAGGCGACATAGGCGTCGACAATCGCTGGCTGAACGCCACCGCCACCGCTCAACAAGGCGTTGAGGCGGGTTACCATGGTCGCCCGCGCGACTCGAATGCTCATGGGGTTACCGATGCCGCCAGAGTGGGCATGCAACAGGCCGACGTTAAATTTCTTCGATGCCTCTACCACTTCTTGCGTTAGCTTGCCGTGTACATCGACCATCGGGCGGTCTTTGTTCAGGCCTACGCCGACCGTCAACCCATAGATTTTCAACCCGTTCTGCGCAGCTTGTATTAATACCTTATGTGACATTGTCACGCGCTCCATTGCTGCCGGAGCCACTGCCAATGCTTCGCCATCGGCGACGTTGGCGACAATCTGCGGGGTAAGAGAGTGGCCGTCGAGGGTTACGGTGGCTGCCCCGATCTGGCTGTAACCGAGCGTGAGCAGGATCAACAGCGATAACGTCAATTTTCCTGGCATGATAAATAGACCCTTATTATTGATTTTTATGATGTTGTAATCGCGATCTGGTTTAGAACTGCCGCTGTGGGCGACGGGCGATCAAATACAGGGTGATCAGCGCCAATAAACTGGCGATCATCACGTACCAGGCTGGGGCAAAACGGGTACCGGTATTTTGGGTTAACCAAGTGAGGATTGCCGGGGCAAAACCACCGAACACGGTGACAGCCAGGTTGTAAGAGACGGACATGCCGCTGGCACGGACTTCGGTAGGAAAGAGATCTGATAAGGCTGCGGGCGCCACGCCGACGAACAATGACACCAGCACGCAAAACAGTGTCTGCACCAGTATCAGCATCGCCGTGGTGTGGTAGGCATCCAGCAGCAACAACAATGGGTAGCTGGCGACCAGCAGTAGCGCAGCCCCGGCCTGCAAGATCTTCAGTGTCCCTATCCGGTCTGACCAGGCACCGGCAGCGACACAACACACCACCATAAAGCAGTTGCCGATCAGCGCTGCCAAAAACGCCTGGTGGCTTTCGAAGTGCAGTACGCGCTGGACGTAAATCGGCATATAAATAATCAGCGCATAGACACTCACGGCCCATAGGATTGACAGCCCGGTACCCAGCAGGACGGCATGGCGATGGGTACGGAATAACAAGCGCAACGGCATCTCTGGTGCACGTTTCTCTTGCAGCCGTCGCGCCTGTTCCTCGGCGAACAGGGGCGTTTCTTCGAGCGTTTTACGCATCCACAGGCCGATCGGGGCGATTGACAGGCCGATAATGAAGGGAATGCGCCAGCCCCAGTCACCCACTTGCTCGTGGCTAAGTGTCAGCGTGACGGCTGTCGCCACCAGTGCGCCAAGGATATTGGATATCCCCATGCTGGCCTGCAGCCATGAAGCGTACTGGCCTTTTTGATCCTTGGGGGCATGTTCGATCAAGAATGCCGCGGCACCGCCAACTTCACCGCCTGCGGAAAACCCTTGCAGCACTCGGCCACACAGGATCAGCAGTGGTGCCCCTATACCAATGGCGCTATAGGGGGGAGCAAAGGCAATGATTGCGGTACCGACGGCCATGGTCATTATCGTCAGCGTCAGAGCGGCCTTACGGCCGACCCGGTCGCCGTAAGCGCCGATCACCAATGCACCGAGGGGGCGAATGACGAACCCGAGGCCGAAGGCCAGAAAGGCTTCAAACAATTGGGTGCCGGGATCGTTCGGGTGAAAGAAGTTCTGCGCGATATACACCGCAAAAAAAGCGTATACCGAGAAGTCATACCACTCCAGCGCATTACCGACAGAAGCGGCGGCAATCGCTTTGCGCCCACTGCTTTTTTTACGCGGCGTGACACTGGCGTCAGTGGCCAACAGAGGCGATATTGAGGGAGCCGTGCTTTTATTCATCGTTGTTCTCCACGAGGCAGTGAGATATACGGCAGGGATTTTTCAGCAATCTCGTCCAGTGACTCTTGATAGCCGGCGTCGGCGTAGCGCATCACGCCCGTGCTGGTGTCGTTAGTCATCGACAGTTGCAGGCGCTGTGCCGCCGCAATGCTGCCGTCAGCAACGGTGGTGATGCCAGAGCTGGTCATATAACCGCTGTAACCGCCGCCACCGGAGTGAATGGCCACCAGATCCGCCATAGAGGCACAGTTGACCAAGGCATTGAGCAGCGGCCAGTCGGCGATCGCATCGGAGCCATCCTTCATCTTTTCAGTCATGATATTAGGATGTGCCATCGCACCGGCATCGAGATGATCGCGTGTGAAGGCGATCGGACCGGACAGGCGCCCGTCTGCCACCATACGGTTCACCTCTAGCGCTAGCTCGGTACGTTCACCGTGACCAAGCCAAGCGATGCGCGCCGGTAATCCCTCGAACGGAACATGCTTACGTGCCAGGGTGATCCAATTACTGACGATGCGATTGTCGGCAAAACGCTGCAGCAGATAGTCATCAATCACGCGAATGTCGTCGCTGTTATTGGACAGGGCTATCCAGCGGAACGGGCCGATAGCGCGGCAAAACAGCGGGCGAAGGAAGGCCTCTGTGAAAATAGGGATCTCGAATGCACGCTCAACGCCGCCCTGATGGGCGTGAGTGCGTATGAGATTGCCGTTGTCGAACACCACCGCACCGCGATCCATAAAACCGATCATGGCCTGTACGTGCTGAACGATTGAACGGCGGCTGGCATCCATCAGGGCATTGATGTCTGTTTCGCGCTGTGTCGCCACCTGAGCGAGGCTATAGCCCGCAGGGACATAGCCGTAAACCAGGTCATGCGCTGCTGTTTGGTCGGTGACGATATCAGGGATGACACCACGGGCCAAAATAGCCGGGTAGATCTCGGCGGCGTTGCCTAGCAGGGCAACAGAAAGGGCCTCTTTGCGCTGTTGGGCGGCAGCGATCATCGCCAGTGCCTGGTTGAGATCTGCCGCTTGATGCTGAAGAAAACCATTTTTCAGCCGCTTGTCGATGCTGGCTTGATTGACTTCGATGGTCAGAATCGCGGCATTGGCCAGGGTGCCTGCCAGTGGTTGGGCACCGCCCATGCCACCCAATCCGGCGGTAAGAATAAAACGCCCGCGTAGATCGTTGTCAAAATGCCGTTCGGCAATGCGCGAGAAGATTTCATAGGTGCCCTGGATCACGCCCTGCGAACCGATATATTGCCAGTCACCGGCGGTCAGTCCTCCCCAGCAGATCAGATTCTCTTTTTCCCAGCGGTAGAAGTTTTCCGCTTTCGCCCATTGGCCGACCATATTGCAATTGGCCATGATCACTAACGGTGCATTGGCGTGGGTTTGCAACACGCCGATGGGTTTGCCGGACTGCACCAGCAAGGTCTGATCTTCACGCATGGTTTTCAGTGCGTGAACAATGGCATCGTGTGATGGCCAATCACGTGCGGCCCGGCCCAGAGCGGCATACACCACCAGTTCATCCGGGTTTTCGCCTACCGCCAACACATTCTCCATCAGGCGCAGCAGGGCCTCTTGTCGCCAGCCGAGGCAGCGTAATTGGGTGCCGGAGGTGACCCCAAAGGTTCTTTTCATGCGGCATCTCCTGTCGGCAGGTAACTGCGTAGATCAATACCCAGCGTTTTCTCCACCGGGGGATAGACCGCAGGATCGGTAACCGAAGACGAGAGCGGGAACTGCGAGTGATGCATATGGAAAATCACGACGTCCATCCCGGCTTTCAGTTGCCCTGCGCTGATCGGGTTACCGGCCATATCCAGTGTGGTGATGACGTCCGGATAACTGGCAATTCGCTCACCATGGGCATCTTCTACTGCCATATGCTCATTCATGACGTGGATGCGGCGCAGCCCATTCCCCTGACCAATCGTCACAATACCGACGTCAAACGCCTCTTCGGTATAGCGCAAACTGTTGTCGGCAACGACGCCGCTGCCGATGATTTGACCGCCGGTGTGGCGGCAAATCGCGTCGACAACGTCACGGCCCTGTGCCGCCAGAATGCTTTCACCTAATGAGATCGCCTGACTGATTCCCCCCAGTGCCGCGTGTTGGCGTACATAGGCGGCCGGTATCGGGTTGCGGCAACTGGCGATGAACCCGCCGGACATGTCGGCCGCTTTGCGCAGCACTGGCGATACCTTGGCGGTGGCACCTTTCACGACCAACTCGATATAGGCATTATGGTTACGGTTACCACCGACGGCGGCCTGGATCATGGGTTGCGGGCTGGAGGCCAGGCCAATAGAACCCATATCACCGGTGGGATGGGCGCGCAGGTCGCCAACGGCATCAACGACCTTGCAGCCGAGGATTGCCGCAGGCAACCAGCCGTTGAGGGTACTGGACATACCATTTTGGCCAACCATCAATCCCGCGATAGGGGCGCCCAGTTCCTGTTGTACCAGTTGGACCGCCTTGACGTAGTCGACACCCAGCATCTGCCAATCGGTCAGACCGCCGGGGGCGCCAATTGCCGCAGCGGTGGCGATCCAGGCGTCATCGGCCAACTCATCAAGAGTCACTAACTCTGGCCGCCCAATGGTCACGGCCAACCGCCCCAGTTCCAGGCCGTGGGCCACCCAGCCGCCACCGCCGCAGGCAAATACCGAACCGCCTTTTACTGCGGCTTCTACATCATCAAGTGTTAAAACACGCCCCATGGTCTGTGCTCCTGAAAGTATCGGTGAGATTGCGCTTGAATGAATAATCTGTGAATAGTTGCGCTACCGGAATTCGATACTAGGGGGCGGTTAACTAAAATGTCGCATTACTTTTTATCACCTGCGTATAACAAAATGTTAACCCGTGGCCTGGAAAAAATAATGCGCCGCCGTCATGAGGGACAGCGGCAAGGGAAAGGGCGAAAAAATGGCCTAGCGCGACCAGTGGATCTGTACTGACTCCAGGGTATGGATAAACGCTTGTGCCAAGCGCGACAACGGTTCGTACATGCCATGCACGATACTGATAGGGGTATTTGCAGTGGGTTCTATCGGCCGGAAAACCACCTTGGTCCACACCGGTCCGTTGGCGGTAATTTCGTCGATCAATGCGATACCTACCCCGGCTTGCACCAATGCACAGGCGACATGGATCTGCTGCACCTCAACGGTGGGTCTCAGAATAATGTCGGCATCGTTCAACAGTTTGCGTACCAGCTGGCCGATAGGGATGTCGGCACCGTAGCCAATGAAGGGTTGGTCGATTAACTCTTCGATGCCAATCACATTTTTAGCCGTCAGTGGATGAGAAGCGGGCAGCGCCACCACTAATCGGTTCTCGTACAATTGACGCGAATGCACGTTGGGATGGCCCTCATGCAGAAAGGCGACGCCCAATTCGACCTGTTGTGTCAGCACCGCTTGCAAGAGCACATCCGGGATCATGGTGTGCAGAATTACCCGTGCTTCAGGCAGTTGTGCGTGAAACTTGGCGATAGCACTGGGGATAAGGCCTTGGCCTAAACTTGGGCTACAGGCAATGCGCAGGTGTCCCATGCGGTTTTGGATCAAATCCTCCGCCACTTCGTTGACCCGCTGTACTCCTTGATACACAGAGTTGACTTCGACAAACAGGTGGCGAGCTTCTGGCGTGGGGTACAGCCGCCCCTTGATACGCTCAAATAACGTCAGGCCTAACCGTTGCTCGGTATAGGCGATGAGTCGTGAAACTGCCGGTTGAGAAACGTGCAGCAGTTTTGCGGCACCGCTGATCGAACCGGTCAGCATAATGGCGCGAAACACTTCGATTTGTTTGAGGTTTAAACGCACACGTCCTCCACGGGTAGTTAACATTTTGTTATGCATGAGTGATAAACAAGCATAAGACAGAATAGATAGCCTCACCCTACACTGCCCTTGGTATCGGCACAACTGGTCGATTGATAACCTGAGATAACTGCATTTTTATGCAGTTATCGGAAGGGGGTAATAAGGAGAGAGGCATGATGAATCTGAGTCAACGACCCGAGCTGGTGGTAAAGGGCAATCTGGTGGATGCCGAACGGGTGACACCTGACGGCTGGCTGGCGATCGCTGGCGGTAAAATCATTGGGAGCGGCAGTGGACAAGCCCCCGAGGCATGCAAAGTCATTGAGGCCAGCGGCAAGTGGATCCTGCCCGGCGTGATTGACGGTCAGGTACATTCTGGCAGCCAGGCGAATCAGGAAGGGCTGGGGTGGGCATCGCGCGCGGCGGCGGCGGGGGGGATCACGGTGATGGTTGATATGCCCTATGACGACCCCGAGCCTGTGGCTTGCCGCGCACTGCTGGACGCCAAGATTGCCGAGGTCGAGCGTGACTGCCATGTTGACGTGGCCTTGTTTGGTACCCTTAATGCAACCTACGGTTTTGACGCCGCCGCGGGTCTGATTGAAGGTGGCGTGTGTGCCTTTAAATTCTCTACCTTTGAGGCCACACCGGGACGCTTCCCTCGAGTGGATGAGGATGACCTGATGCACGCCTTTGAGCTGATTGCGCCCACGGGGCTGGCCTGTGCGGTACACAACCAAATGCAGGAGCTGACGCGTAAGAATATTCAACGGATGATCGACAAGGGGGATACCGGCTGGGATGCTTTTATGCGTGCCCATACGCCCTTGATCGAAAATCTGGCGACGGCGCTGATTTATGAAATGGGGGCAGAAAGCGGTGCTCGCGCCCATGCGGTGCATGTTTCTACCTCACGCGGTTTCGAGCTGTACCGGATGTATCGACAGGCCGGGTATCCCGTCAGTATTGAAACGTGCGTTCAGTACCTGATGCTCAATCACGAACAGCATACGCGCCAATTTGGTGCCAAAACCAAACATTACCCACCGATCCGCCCAAAAGCGGAAACGGAACGACTGTGGAGCCATATTGCACAGGGCGATTGTACTTTCGTTTCGTCCGACCACGTCAGTTGGGGGCTGGAGCGGAAAGGGGATGCCAACGTGTTCAAAAATGCGTCCGGTGGTCCCGGATTGGAAACCTTGCTGCCCGCACTGTGGACAGGATGTGAGCAACACGGCATCGCACCGACGACCGTGGCACAACTGTTGTGCCGCAACCCTGCGCGTCATTTCCTTCTCGACGATCGCAAAGGGGCGTTCAACCCCGGCATGGACGCTGACTTTGTCATTCTGCGGCCGGAACATTATCGATTCGACCCGGCTAACAGTCTGTCAGCCGTCAAATGGAGCGCTTTTGAGGGCATGGAGTTTAGCGTGCGGGTAGAAGCAACCTATTGCCGTGGTGAGGCGGTTTTCGTCGATGGGCATATTGTTAACACTCCGGGGACAGGCCAGTTCCTGCGTCCACACATTGCCAGAGGAGAAAACCAATGACAGCGTTAATCGATAGCGGACGCTTATGGGCAAGGGTCAATCATCTGGCACAGATGACGCTGCCGGACGTCCCCTGGACACGGCGTGCCTTTACACCGCTGTTCAGTGAGGCGCGTATCTGGCTTGCTGAGCAAATGCAGCTGGCCGGACTGACAGTGACGTTGGATGAGGCGGGCAATCTGATCGGACGTCGTGCAGGGCTACGCAATGATTTGGCACCACTCGTCACGGGGTCACATTGCGATACCGTGGTGGGCGGCGGGCGCTATGACGGCATTATCGGCGTATTGGCGGGGATAGAAATAGCCCATAGCCTGCACCAACAGACAATTGCTTTGCAGCATCCGTTTGAGGTGATCGATTTTCTGTCCGAAGAGCCGAGTGATTATGGCATTTCTTGCGTTGGCAGCCGGGCGCTCAGCGGTGAGTTGGACAGTGGCATGCTGGCGGCGAAGAACGCACAGGGTGAAACACTGGCGGAGGCAATGGCTCGTATCGGTGCTCAGCCTGAAAAGCTGGCCCAGCCGCTGCGCCTGCCCGGGGGGACAGCAGCTTACCTTGAATTGCATATAGAACAGGGCCCAGTGTTGGAGCACCAACGGCTGCCGATAGGGGTTGTAACGCATATTGTCGGCATTCGCCGTGTATTGGTGACTGTGGTTGGGCAACCGGATCACTCGGGCACCACGCCTATGGATATTCGTCGCGATGCACTGGTCGGTGCGGCACATGTGATAGAGCAGGCCCATGCCGCGGCATCACGACAAAGCGGCAACCCGCATTATGTGGTAGCGACCGTGGGCCGTATCGCTATGACGCCGAATGTACCCAACGCCGTACCGGGGCGGGTGGAGTTAATGCTTGAAGTCCGAAGCGACAGTCAGCAAGTATTGGACAGCTTTCCTGAGGTCCTGCTGGAGCAGTGCCTTTCGCGGTTACAGGCGTTGGGTTTGCAGGCGGAATTGCAGCACGTTAGCCGTGCGCGCCCTACCGCCTGCGCGGAATCGGTGATGCAGGCGATTGATAATGCTGCGCAATCACTTGGGTTGGCCAGTCGTCGTTTGCCTAGCGGCGCTGGACATGACGCCGTTTACATGGCACCGACCGGGCCGGTGGGAATGGTGTTTATTCCTTGCCTGAACGGGCGCAGTCATTGCCCTGAGGAATCGATTACCGAGCAACAGTTGGCGGATGGCGCCAGGGTGTTGGCACAGGCATTGATTAATTTGGATAAGCAACTGGCGTAAAAAAGGGGCCAATCGGCCCCTGAATCGTGAATATCTCTTTGCTTATGGGACTGAGCGCAACGTGCTGCGCCCCGTTGCCTTACAGTTTAGGTCCCGCATTCACCAATTTTTCCCCTGCAGGGGTCAGGGTATATTTAGCGAAGTTGTCGATAAAACGCTGCGCCAGATCCTGCGCTTTTTCCTGCCAGAGCGATTCGTCAGCGTAAGTTTTGCGCGGATCGAGGATCGAAGGATCAACGCCCGGCAACGCTGTCGGCACTGCCAGGCCAAAGATCGGCAGGGTAAAGGTGTCGGCGTGTTCAATCTCACCGTTCAAGATAGCGTCGATGATGCCGCGTGTGTCCTTAATGGAAATACGCTTGCCGCTGCCGTTCCAACCGGTATTAACCAAATAGGCCTGGGCGCCGGCGGCTTCCATACGTTTAACCAGCACTTCGGCATATTGCGTCGGGTGCAGCGTCAGGAAGGCTGCGCCGAAACAGGCAGAGAAGGTTGGGGTTGGGGTGGTGATCCCACGTTCAGTCCCCGCCAGCTTGGCCGTGAAACCGGACAGGAAGTGATATTGGGTTTGTTCCGGCGTCAGGCGAGATACCGGTGGCAGCACCCCGAAAGCGTCCGCAGTCAGGAAGATGATTTTCTTCGCATGGCCCGCTTTAGACACCGGTTTGACGATGTTTTCGATGTGGTCGATCGGGTAAGAAACACGGGTGTTTTCGGTTTTGCTGGCGTCATCAAAATCAATGCTGCCATCGGCCAATACCTGCACGTTTTCTAGCAGCGCGTTGCGGCGGATCGCCTGGTAGATTTCAGGCTCTGCCTGCTGAGACAGCTTAATGGTCTTGGCGTAGCAGCCGCCTTCAAAGTTAAACACGCCGTCATCATCCCAGCCGTGTTCGTCATCGCCGATTAACTGACGTTTGGGATCGGTGGAAAGGGTGGTTTTGCCGGTGCCGGACAGGCCAAAGAACACTGCCACATCACCTTGTTCGCCAACGTTCGCAGAACAGTGCATTGAAGCGATGCCCTGCAGCGGCAGCAGGTAGTTCATGATCGAGAACAACCCTTTTTTCATTTCGCCGCCGTACCAGGTTCCGCCGATCAGCTGCATACGTTCAGTCAGGTTAAAGGCAACGAAATTCTCTGAATGCAGCCCCTGTTGTTGCCAGTCCGGGTTGGTGCATTTGGCCCCGTTCATCACCACGAAGTCCGGTTCGAAACGTTGCAGTTCTTCGTCGGTCGGGCGGATAAACATGTTTTTGACGAAGTGTGCCTGCCAGGCCACTTCGGTGATGAAGCGGACCTTCAGGCGGGTATCGGCATTGGCACCGCAGAACGCATCCACAACAAACAGGCGCTTGCCGGACAGTTGGTTGCCCACCAATGTTTTCAGATGTTGCCAGACCTCGGGCGACAGCGGCTGGTTGTCATTTTTGCCGGTGCCGTTGTCGGACCACCAGACGGTATCGCGCGTGGTGTCGTCACGCACAATGTATTTGTCTTTCGGTGAGCGGCCAGTGAACTCGCCGGTATCGACGTTAACCGCACCCAATGTGGTTAGCGTTCCGCGCTCCAGTGCCGGCAGGTCGGCACGGGTTTCCTCAGTGAAGAGTTGCTCGTAGCTTGGGTTATGGACGATTTCGGTAGCCTGATGGATGCCGTAACGGGCCAGCGTTTGTGGGGTAATAGCGATTGAAGACATATCCTACTTCCTTATTAGTTCTATGCCCGCTGACTTTCGGGCCGCAGCAAAACTACCCGCATTCAGTAAGCCGCAGGGCATATATTATGTGCCTGTTTTCTGCACGGTGCCGCGTACAGAGAGAGGCTCGGGTACAGCTGACCGGATTCAGCTAATTGCCGCTCCGGTTCTCATTAATAAACGCGCGGATTTTTACTTCCACCTATAGCATAGCAGTGAATTTACGACTGATTATTTTAATTACAAAACGCTGACGATAATTAATTAAAACCAACATCGGCGAAGGTTCACAATATTGGATTAATAAGGCGTAATTTAGTTTTGTATTTTTATTTTTTATCATATTGTCAGTGCTGTCCACTATTTTATTTATTATAAGAAATCTAATTTATCCAGATAATGGCTTGTTTTAACGCTTTAAATTACTCCACGTATCGTTAGACGATCCGCTCCATACTGAACACTTGTCAGCAGGGTGAATAATGAAACAGATAAATGCAGAAATTGCGTGTGAGAAAGAAACACCGCAGCCTGATCCGTCAAGATTAATTAACCAAATCCGGCAGATGGATATCGGTGCAGTACCGGTTGCACTGTTTATCACTATTTGTGCCATTGTTGCCGTTTCGGCCTACGCCAACTTCTTGCCAAAGAATATGATCGGTGGTCTGGCGGTGATCATGACACTGGGTTTTGCGCTGGCACAGTTAGGGAAAAGTATTCCTGTGCTGCGCGATATTGGTGGTCCGGCGATTCTGTGCCTGATGGTGCCTTCAGTATTGGTTTACTTTAATTTCTTCCAGCCGAACGTAATGGCAACCGTTCATCTGCTGATGAAAGACGCTAATCTGCTGTACTTTGTGATCGCCAGTTTGGTGGTCGGCAGTATTCTTGGCATGAACCGGGTGATCCTGATTCAGGGCATGATCCGCATGTTTGTGCCTTTGGTCGTCGGCACGGTGACGGCCGTGGTGACGGGGCTGTTGGTGGGTAAGTTGTTTGGCTTTACTTTCTATCACACCTTCTTCTTTATCATTGTGCCGATCATCGGTGGCGGCATTGGTGAAGGCATTTTGCCCCTGTCACTGGCGTATTCTGCCATTCTGGGATCAACACCAGACGTGTATGTGGCGCAACTGGCACCCGCAGCGGTATTGGGCAATATCTTCGCCATCGTAGCGGCAGGTGTGTTGGCCCGTCTGGGTATGAAGCGCAAGGCATTGAGCGGCGATGGCATGCTAATCCGCTCGGCGCAAGAAAACGCCGTGTTTGCCATTAAAGAAACCAGCGGTAACGTTGATTTCCAATTGATGGGGGGCGGGCTGTTGGTGATTTGCGCCTTCTTTATCGTCGGTGGTCTGTTCGAACACATTGTGCATATCCCTGGCCCGGTGCTGATGATCTTGTTTGCGGTACTGTGCAAATACTGCCGAGTGATACCCACCTCAATGGAAACGGGAGCACACAGCTTTTATAAATTTGTTTCCACCGCGCTGGTGTGGCCGCTGATGATTGGCTTGGGTATGTTGTATGTGCCGTTAGAAAGCGTGGTAGCCGTCTTTTCAGTAGGTTATGTGGTGGTCTGCGGTTCAGTGGTGTTGTCTATGGGGTTGGTGAGTTTCCTTATTGCGCCTTATTTAAAAATGTACCCGGTTGAGGCGGCGATTGTGACCTGTTGCCACAGTGGATTAGGGGGGACCGGCGACGTAGCGATCCTCTCCGCATCCAACCGCATGGGATTGATGCCTTTCGCGCAAATTGCCACGCGTATTGGCGGCGCTTCTACCGTCATTGGTGCGACGCTGCTATTGGGTTGGTTAATCTGAGTCCAAATGACATTATGGATACCGGGGTGGATTGCCCCGGTTTTTTTATTTGTGTCGCGGGCTAATAATAAGCACCAAAGCGTAATGGGAAAGGGCGTCATTATTTTAATGAGGTGAGGCGGTATTTTAATTAAAAGTGTCTATGCTTTTTGTTAAGGGATTATCGTTCTCATTAAGAGTGCTCATGGAGGGTGCCAGCCGCATTACCGAAATCCCCGTATTGACTCAGCACCGGACCCCGGCCATTAAGGCTATCCGTCAGTGACGCCCTCAGCTCACTGAAATGACGAATATGGAGATTTTGGCATGTCATCAAACAAGCAACAGGCTAGCGCTTCTGCTGAAGCTATAACGGTATTGGCCCTTCAGGGCGCGTATAAACCTGAAAGCGATTCACAGCTTAATGTGATCCATCCCTCAAAAAGTTTTGATAATGCCGGGCTGGAATTGATTCGTGGCGATCGCAGTTGGCACGACAAAGGGGTAACAGAAACGGCGGTTAACCTGAGCTATAGCTTCTGGGAGCAGGCACCGGGCAATATGTCGAGCATGGCGATCAGCGGGTTCAGCAGCTTTAATGCACAGCAGCGTGAACAGGCGAAACTTTCGCTGCAATCTTGGTCAGACGTTGCCAATATCACCTTTACAGAAACCAGCAATACCCAAAGCGCGAATATCAAATTTGGTCTTTTTGATGTCAGCTCTCGTGGTTCATATGCTTTCGCTTATAACCCGGACTCTTCTCCATCGGTGGCGGGGCAAACCTGGTATAACGCCAAAAGCAACGTGTTCGTCAATAATCTGATTCATGAAAATGAATATGGACGCCAGACATTTACCCATGAGATTGGCCATGCGCTGGGGCTGCAACATCCAGGCGATTACAACGCTGCGCCTGGCGTCAGCATCACTTACAGCAAAGATGCCACCTACTTTGAAGACAGCCGCGCCCACAGCGTCATGAGTTATTTCAGTGAAAGCAGCACCGGGCAGGACTTCAAGGGGGCATACTCCTCTGCTCCATTGTTAAATGACATCACGGCGATTCAGCATTTTTATGGCGCCAATATGACGACCCGTAGCGGTGATACGGTTTATGGCTTTAATTCCAATACCGATCGTGATTTCCTCACGGCCACCCATGCCCAGGACAAAATCGTGTTTACCGCGTGGGATGCCGGCGGCAATGACACTTTTGATTTCTCCGGTTTTAGCCAGAATCAGCGCATTAATCTTAACGAGAAATCGTTCTCCGATGTGGGGGGGCTGAAGGGGAACGTTTCAATCGCTGCCGGTGTTACGATCGAGAATGCGATTGGCGGTGCGGGAAATGACGTCTTGATTGGTAATGCCGCGAATAACCTACTGCAAGGCGGAGCGGGCAGCGACGTACTGTTTGGTGGCGAGGGCGCTGACCACCTGTACGGTGGCGCAGGTAAAGACACCTTTGTTTATTTTGGTGCGTCGGAATCGCGTGCGTCTGCACCGGACTGGATCCACGATTTTGTTCGTGGTGAAGACAAGATTGATCTGTCGCTGTTTAATACCGGCAGCAATAGCCTTGAATTTGTCAGCCAATTTAGCGGCAAGGCCGGGGAGGCTATGTTGACCTATGACCAACAGGCTCATGTCAGTGATGTGGCAATCAATATGGGCGGCGGGTTTGACGGCAGTGATTTTCTGGTGAAAGTGGTGGGGCAACCCTTGGAAATCAGTGATTTCGTGCTGGCGTGAGGCCTGATGGCAACAATAATTCGGTGTTTTGAGGAAAAACCCGACAATTCCTATTAAATCCGTCATGTTAGCCTGACATAGTAATGCCCAGAAGGCCGGGCTTGCATACCTCGGGCTTCTGCCGAATCGCCAACCATTCCGGTTGGCGATTCATTTTCCATCTTTCAGCATGTTGATCGCCGCGCCGATCAGGATACGGCGTTCGATATCGTTGCAGTCGTCCAGTTGTTGTGTCAGGTGTTTCGCCAGCGTTTCTACCGTTAAAACCTCACCGCGATGGCGCAACTGCATCACGCTGTCGCCGATCAAACGTGCTACTTCATCCCACACGGGTTTTATCTCCTGCTCCGAGAACATCATCGTTTACCTCGGCTGGGTGATTTTTGGTCAATGTAGCAGGTGAGCTTGGGGTTCGCCACCACCCCGATCGCACAATTCCAAAACCGGAAGTATAAAAAACAAACCATCAGTATTTCTTCTGGTTTTTTTATCCAATACTGACAGTGTTGAATATCTGGAGGATGAATGATGAAACTGATCGATCAATTGGCTGGCTACCATCGCCGGAGTCAGCGGGCAGAAGTGCGGCATTGGTTGAGTCGTCTGTGGTTACCACAAGGGGAGGCACGAATAGCCTATCTGCGCGAGCTGCTGGAGCCCGAAGCCCAACAACCCGCAAAACGGGATCACCCCTAGTGCGGTGTCCGCCAGTGTCCGGCCGGACTGGCGTTATTCGAGAATATCTTCGATCTCTTCAAGCATCTGGTGACCTAATTCGGTGGTAATCATCAATACACCGCAGATCAAAATAACCAGCGCCAGCAGCAGTAAGGCGATTTGGATGCCTTTGCCATTATGTTTTGCCATCAGGCTTGCTCCTTGCCGTTAGCCAAAGACGATTGCCGCCCAGCGCAATAACAGTAGGGCAAGACAGATCAGCAACAAAATCAAAAACATCTTCCAGTGTTTGGTGCGCATGCGTTTGGTTGCCAATGTGACCTCCTGTTGGTGTAATCAACTGAAATACCAGCCGCCGATAACAAAGATAACGATCACCACCACCGCCAGGACTTTGAGTAAGTCACTAAAGGTGTCATCTGAGTCTTTATCTGCATCTTTCATTTTACCGCCTGACCGTCGCCATGGAGTGGATCTCGCCCACAGTATGCCTGTTGTCCTGGCACAGGCACAGGCATTTACCGTAAACGGCTTGTAAAAAATGTGGGAATGAGTGACAGCGGGGTGAATTAGGCAGGTGCAGGCAGCGGGGAATACGTTGTACTATTCTGTCTGCACAATGATTCATTCAATAAGGTATGGCAATGGCGAGCGAAATTCCGAAAAAATATGAAAACACCGAACGTTGGGCGTTTGGCAATACTGAGCAGCAGGCCGATGACATCGTAAAGCTGATCCTCAACGGGACCAAGACGGCAACCTGCGGCAATCTTGACGGTGAAGGTATCCCGCTGGCCGGCGATGTGTTTGTGGTGGTTGATGGCAAGGGTAACCCGATTTGCGCGGTAGAACTGACATCAGTAGAAATGAAAACCTACGATCAGGTTGATGAAGCGCATGCTTATGCTGAAGGCGAAGGTGACCGTTCACTGGCCTACTGGCGTAAAGAGCTGCAGAGTTTCTTTGAAGAGTATGAACTGTTCTCACCTGATATGACGCTGGTGCTGATGAATTTCAAAGTGGCAGAGACGTTCTGATTTGACACGTCCTGTTCCCTACGTCTGCCAGTGGGCGACACCCGAACTTGCGGCCGACTTGATTGCGGGCCGAGTGACGTTGGCTGACGACGCCAACTGGGCGCTCAGTGGTGCGCATGACCGTGCGGAATACGTCGAATGGGCTAACCACGTCTGCGGTATGGCCTGTCTGAAAATGGTGTTGAGCCACCGTGATGGTGATGCGCCATCGCTAATGGAGCTGGCACGCCGCAGTTTGCCGTACGGCGCTTACGTACGTGAGGGGGAGCGTATTAAGGGGCTGATCTACGCGCCCTTTGTCGACTATGTGCGTGAGCAGTTTGCGCTGGCGGCAGAGGTTCGGGTTGGGCTTGAACCTGGGGAGTTGCTGCCGTTATTAGCGCGACACCGTTATTTTATGGCCTCGGTGCACCCTGGCATTCGCCAGCCTGAGCAGGTACCTCCTCAACGAGGGGGGCATCTGGTTTTGGTGACGGCGGTCGAGGCTGGCTGCGTGACCTTCCACAATCCTTCCGGTGACAGCCTGGCGACCCGCAAACAGGTTCGGTTACCGATGAACCACTTTGGCCGTTTTTTTGCCGGCCGCGGTATCGCTATCGCATAAAAAAACGCGCCGTGTTCTTAGCGGACACTGCGCGTTCTTCCGTTTACTGCCGTTCATTCTAATCGCATCACCCAGGCATCAGTCTGTCGATCGTAATGTTGTTTATACAGCAGCGATTGCTTGCCATTCAACATTGCCGGGATGCTGGTGTGTTCATCCCAACCGTCTAGCTGCATACACAGGTCGGGATCCGACTTGCAAGGGATTGCCAGCGTACTGGCTTGCTCTGACGAAGAAGACAAATGTGCATCGTCGACCTCAAAACTGCCTATTTTCACCACGGTTTTGCCCATTGGAACTCCTTGCCTGATCTGCTGGTATGAGGTGTGACCAGTTAGGGTCATCAGTATCAGCATAGACAAATGAGCAAAAAATGCCACATAAAAAATACAAGCTGGCAACATTCGTGTTCGGTGGCTACCGCATGGCGTTAATATGTCACCACAAAACTGACGTTGTCCTGATAGGTACCGACCGGCGCTTCGGTTTGTGCCGGGTTAATGGCTGCCTTGAAAGGGATGCTCTGCGCCAGGCCGGTCCCGGCGCCGCTTTGCGCGTTGGTGCTGCTCCATACGGTAGAGGTATTGGGCAGATAAATTTGGTACTGCAGAAAATTAGTGGTGCCATTAATCATCTGCCGCCAGCCGGTAACCGGGTTGTTGCCATTGGTGAAGTAGGTGGTGTAGCCCTGGCTCTTGGTGCAGGTAAGGGTGATGCTTTGGTTAATGGGATTAAATTGGCCCACCAGGGCCATACTGCCAAAATTGACGCTGTTGGCGGTATTGATCAGGCAACTCTTGGTGATGATTGCCGTCACGGTGACGGTACTGGGTTGATCGGTGCCATCCCACCAGACGCACAGTCCTAGCACCCCCAGGCCGCAGATATGGTAGTTCCATATCAGGTTAATGGTATCGGTATAGGTGCCGGCACTGACGTTCGCTCCTGCAGTGGTCTTGATATAAACCGGGAAGTTAACGTTAGAGGAGATCAGGATCAGCGACAGTAGATTCAGTGAACTGTAATCGATGGTTTGTCCGATGCTGTAGGGATATTGGTAATTCGCATCGGGGTAAATCAGGTAGGAAATTTTATCGCCGGAACCGTTGTTATTAAGTAGTGCCATGGTGTTTGTGGTTGAGGCGATTTTCACCGTTACGGTATTTTGTGACAACAGCGACAGGCCAAGGCCGGTGCAGTTAAGTCCTGCGGTACCCTGAGCATTGATCTGACCGTTGTACACGGCAAAGGAGCTGCTGGTGGGGAGCGTTACCGTACCGCTGGTGGTGCTACAGGCTGCCAGCCCTCTTTGACAGGTCATCAGCAACAACGCCGCCAGGATTATTATGAGTGGCCGAGACATATCTTTTTCTCCGTAATGGGTTATCGGCAGACGACGGGGCCGATGCGTTGCATACCTTGCGGTTTATCCAGGGTGAATTCTGCCTGGCATGGCGCACCGCCGTCAGCCGGAATGACGCTTAGGCGGTTGTGTTGTTCTACCGGGTCGATATAACTCATGCCGTCCCAGCCGACATAGCTTTGCTGATTCGTGCCGATGACGGCGACCTGGCTGCCATTGGCCAGATGTTTCCCTTGCGCATCGACCAGCTCAACGTCGGCAGCTGAAACACGTTTGACCGGGAAATTAACCAGGAAACCACTGTGGTCTCGTACGGCGACGGTTTTCTCTACCGTTGGGAGGGTAACGTCCGCAGGCAGATTTAAGGGGTCGATTTGGAATTTGGCATGGTAATACGAAGTGACGGTAGGCACTAATAGATAGCCATTGTTATTGGTTATACCAATCCGTTGGTTTTCGTAGCTCACCGGGATACCGGCGTAGCCATCCGTTGAAATCAGTGCAAAGGCGTCATTAATGGTATTGGTGGCATAGAAACTGCTGTTCATGGCGACCAGAGAACCGCTGACTTCGCCCCAACGCGTGTAGTTATTGCTGTTGCCATACAGGCCCGCGCGGGTTTCAAGCAGTGACGTACGCCAGGTGAGGTCGGCCTGTCGATAATCATTGCCACTGCCCTGGCTGTCGGCATAAGCCAGGTTCCATCCCAATCCACCATCCGTAGGTGCAGACCGACTGTAACCCACGCGTTCACTCCAGCGATTATTGGTGTCACGTGTGGTGCTCACGCTGGCGGTGCCCCAACTGTCGAATGGGATACTGAGCTGGAGTTGCGAGCTGTAGCCGCTGCTGCCTATCTCACGGTTTACCGAGGCATACAGACTCATATTACGCCACAGAGTCAGGCTGTAAGATAAGTTGACCAAGCGCGTGCGCGTGCCGATGGCATCGCGGACGTCGAAATAGCCGACACCAATGCTACCAAAGCGTTCGAGCCCAATGCTGCCGGTGAACTGATCGGTCCGGCGGCTCAGACGGTAGCTGCTCTTATAAGCAGAAAGATCGCCGTAGCCTTCACTGCGCAGAACCCGCTGGGCGTTAAGGCTGAACAGTGAGTTGCTGTAGGTGTACCCCAGACTGGTTTGATCCCCACGCGTACTGGTGTACTGATAAACGTCGGTAGGTTCGGCCGGTGTGAACGGTTGACCTGTGATGGGATCATAGTAAATCTGCACGGGCAGCGGCGTGCCGTTGAATGCGTCACTGCCCGCCTGGCTATGACTGTAAGAGGCGTTTACTACCCCCCATTGCCCAATTCGAATGTCTGCGCCGGTGCCAGCGACGGCCAGTTGTGCGGCACCTTCGGCACGGCCTTCCAGGGTTAACCAATCGGTGACGCCGTAACGCCCACTGCCGCTGGCAACCCATTGCCCGTAGTCACCCGAGCTGATGCCGTAGTTTTGCCGCAGGGCACCGGTCGATAGGCTGAAATCACTCATACCGGCCTGTAACAAATTACTGGCGACGTAAAAGGGCACGGTCGTACTCACCTGGCGACCGAGTGCATCGGTAGTCACTACCGTTGCCTGACCGGCACCATTAATGTAGGGAACGGTATTGAGCGTGAAAGGCCCGGGGTTCACATTCGTCGATGTATTTTTATAGCTGTTGATATACAGATCGACGCTGGTGGGCACCGCTGCTTGCCCAGAAAACTGCGGTAATGGGTAGGTTATTACGTCCGGACGTGTGGCGAAGTCACGCGCCAGTTGCAGCCCCCCAATTCTGACTGCTGTTGTCCAGGGTAACGAGCCGGTGGTGACATCGCCTGCGGTGTAACTCAGCATGCTGTCTTCGTCACTGTAGCGCCATGAGCTGTCGTAACGGACGTAGCGACTGTTTTGTTCGCTTGTGCTGTCGTTGTTGAAACTGCCACGGTAAATACCGGTATTGGCGATCACACCAAATCCGTCGAATAAGCGCTGTTCGCTCCAGAGCGAGAAATACCCGGGGTTACCACTGCCGCTCTGGCTGGCATAGGCATCATAATTAAAGAGAAAACCAAGGCTGCTTTGTGCTTTCAGACGCTGTTCCGGATCGGTGGCGCTAATGTTTTGATTCGGCAGCCAGTCATTGGGCACGTTAATCATCAGCTGTTGGGTTTCGCCACTGTAGGTGACATCCACTTTATTGAGCTGATCGACGGCAATTTCTTTCGCCTGTTTATCTGCCACGGGCAGGCCGGCGTCGATAAGCTGTTGCGGGGTGAGGTAGTAGTGACCGCCGCGGTAGCTAATGGGGAGCACATTGCCGGTTGGCCTGCCATTGACCACCGGCTCCAGGTAGAGGGTAGTATCGGGCATGGTGATCGCACCGGGCGGCGGTGGCAGATCGTCCGCCCGCACGTCTGCTAGCCACAGGTCTACCACCATACAGAGTACGGCAAGGGCTAACGGTTTTAGTCTCAATCCGTTGCCAATAGGGAGGCGTATCCGATTCACCAGCACCGAAGGCTCAATAGGCCGGAATCGTTATTGGCTGTTTATTATCGTTGACCGTCGCCTGTAGCTTACCGCCGGCAAAACTGGCTGACGGCGGTAAGGCAAAGCGTACCTGCGAACCCGGCAGGACGTAGCCCAGTAATCCGGCCGCGAGAGGCTTGCCCTGCATGCTGACTTGTGAAAGCCGGGCATGCACTACACCGGTATTACGCACGTCAAGCCAGCGTTGGCTGTTTTGCTGTGATAACCGGTAACTGAGCTGCGGTTGGCTGGCCGTTGCGTAGTCACGCGGATGCTCGTAATCCTGCTTGGTCCAGATCCCTTTGCCGCTGACAAACAGCGGGACGGAATAACGCATTTGGAATTTTAATCCCATTTGAGCCCCTTTTTCTGGGGCAGCACCGTCCTGATCCTTAATCGGCACTTCATCGACCAGAATACGGTATGCCTGCTCTTTACCGTCAGGGGTCGGCGTTTGTCTAATTAAACGGATCAGCTGACGTTTGCCGGGGGCGATAGTGGCAACCGGCGGGCTGGCGACCACGTTACTTTGGTTGTGGTAGTCATCTTTACCGTTAACCTGTTGCCACCCGAGAACGCGAACTTGCATATAAACGGTTTTGCTGTCGCGGTTCTCCAGCCACAGTGCGGTGGCTGGCTGATTGGCTTCAATGGCTGGATCAATCGGCCAGATAAGGATGGACGCGGCGGCAAAAGCGTATGGCTGGCTTGCGAGCAAGAGGGCTGTCATCAAAGACAGTCTAAGGGCGGTTCGCATAGTGTGATCCTTGTTAAAGCTTAATAAGTCACTGTTAATAAGACCGTATCACTATAGGTGCCACTGGTGGGCAGGATACTGGTCGACATTAAACGGGCATAAATTTTGATTTCTTGCGTGCTGCCGGTGCTGGACACGGTTTGTGCGTTGCCACCGTTGGTGCCATCTCCCCAAAGGGTTGAGTAGTTACTGTCCTGGTACAGTTGGTACACCAGCGTTTCCAACGTGGTTGCGTTTTGTAATTTCCTGCCGCCGGAAATGGATCCGGTCACATTACTGCCTACATTAAGCGCCAATGTGACGCTCACATTTGGATTGCAGCGAATCAGTACCGAGCCAGCGCCAGCGCTGGATACGATGCTGATATTGCTGCTGAGTGAGGAGACCTGTCCGAAGCTGAGGGTGCCGAATGTCGTAACATCAGTGACACCGCTCCCCAATACGCAGCCTTTGATAATGGAAGCATTCACCGTAAAGGCCTGGCTAACGGTATCGGCAGAAGCCCCGCAGGCGCTTATCAGGCCAGCTAACAGCAAACAGGTCTTCGCGCTTTTCATTACCAATTTATCGTTACCTGCACCGTATCGGAATAGTTACCGGTAGCGGGGGTTGTTTGTGCGGGAACCAAGCCATACACCGGTAGCCAGGTCGTTTGTCCGGTGGCTGTCATCGACACGCCGGTCACGTTGTCCCAGACCAGGGTATGAGCGGCGTTGGTATAGAGGTTATAACTGACTTTTGCGCCAGCAGTGCTCTGCATATACCGCGCCGCCGTATTCCCACTCTGCCCGCCGCTCAGCAACACGGTGTAGCTGGTTCCATTGTTGCAATTTACCTGTAAGGCCCCGGAATTCTGCTGTCCGGTAACCGGCACAGCGGTATTGAGGAAATACACTGTACCAAAGTTAAGCGTACCGAAAGTGGTGCTGCCGCCGCTGGTGGTACCCGCCACACAGGATTTAACCAGTGTGGCGTTGACCGAGACAGTGGCAGTCTTGACATCAGCACGGCCGTTTACAGCCACCAGCAATAACAGACAGGCGCTGACCAGACGCAGCATGCTTACCAGGTTACCGTCATGGTCACCGTATCGGCATAGGCTCCAGCAGCCGGGGTGGTACCTGAAGATGGCACCAGACCATAGACGGTTAATGGGACGACCGCACCTGTACCGGTACCGGCAAGAACGCCAGTGGTGTTGTTCCACGTGAGCGTATGAGCGGCATCTTGATAAAGGTTATAGCTGATGTAAGCAGGAACACTGCTGGCCATCCGACGTTGACCACTGGAGGCGTTTAACCCGTTATCCAACGCAACGGTATACGCGGTACCGTCGGTGCAGTTCAGCCCGATCGAACTGCCCGCGCCAGCGGTGCCGGTTGAGCTGGCGGTGATGATGTTGGCCAATGAGGAGTAGGTGCCGAAACTGATAGAACCAAAGTTGTTGACGGTTCCGGTTGAGGTACCACCGGTAACGACACAGCCGTTACCTATGGTTAACGATACGCCGAGCGTACCTTGAATTGTGCCTGCGTTAGCTGCGCCATTTGCGCACAGCAGGGTGGCTACCGAGGTCAATGCCATCAGAATCTTTTTCATATTAGTTTCCTTGCTGTGTAAGGGAGAACCCCACAAAATCGCCACCCGAAAACGGGTTGAACGCATTAATTTATTTACAGCTTAATTAATAGAATAAGAACTCGAAATTGTCTTGGGGAAAGGCCGAAAATTTTCTTTGTTTTTGAAAGATGTCGCTATCTTCCAGCATCTCAGGGGGATAATGATTAGTTATGGAAATGATTAGAATAATAATACTTACGTATAGGAATATTATTAGGAGGATTAACCGGCCGGGGATTGACCGGCCAGTTAGGGCAAACATGGGATTATTGTTGGTGGAAATCCAGCACGCCGTCACGGACCAGTTCGCGCGGCAGGTTGTTTTTGATCCGGCTGCCAATGCGCTTGGCGATGCCTAACGGTTGTTGTTGATAGGTGACAATGCATTCGTCGGTCTGCGGCGGCAGTTCCGGGTACAAATCGCGGCCGTGGAACCACTCTTGCGCCAGCGCGGCATTAAGTTCAAAACGCTGTTTGCTATCGCCCATCGCCAAGGCGATAACAGCTTCGTGTTGCCAGCGGTAACCCTTGGTGAAACGCTCGGCCAGTTTCAGCCCGATGCGCGAGAATCGTACTTTATTGACCAGTGCTTCCAGTTCGGCGGGGAACAGCCAAATCTCCTTATCGCGTGCCCACAGGCGACTGCTTTCATCCCAGGACAGGCCGGAGGCAGCGGCGGCCTGGGCAATGTCAGCCGAGTCCTTGCCGGAAAGCGGGGTAAACGGAAACTTACCCAGTTTATAGTTTGGTTTTGCCAGTGGGGCAACGGAGTGGTGCTTACGCAAACGTGCCACGAAGAAGCCTTCGCTGTCGTAGATTTGCGGGAATACGTGCAGGAAACCTTCGGCAGTTAACGCCTGTTTAGCGCCGGGGAACAGTTCACCCAGCGGTTCAATGCTGACTGCATCGCCGTAGGCTGCCAACAACCCGTTGACGATTTGCTGGTTCTCTTGCGCGTTGAGTGTGCAGGTGGAATAGACCATCACCCCTCCGGGGGCCAGGGCATGGAAGGCACTGTCGATCAATTCGCGCTGAGTGTCCGCTATGGCGGCAACGCTTTCCAGCGACCAGTTGCTCATGGCGTCTGGATCTTTGCGCACCACACCTTCACCGGAGCAAGGCGCATCCAGCAAAATGGCGTCAAAGCTTTCCGGTAACGCAGCACCGAAGACCCGACCGTCAAAGTGAGTTAACGCCACGTTTTTTACGCCACAGCGGCTGATATTGGCGTGCAGCACTTTTACCCGACTGGCGGAGTATTCGTTAGCCACGATACCGCCCTGGTTATTCATCAAGGCAGCAATTTGGGTGGTTTTTGATCCCGGTGCAGCAGCGACGTCCAGGACCCGTCGTGGCGTTTCCGTGTCAGCGAACAGTGCGCTGACAGGTAGCATCGAGCTGGCTTCCTGAATGTAAAACAGGCCACTCAGATGTTCCGCCGCGCTGCCCAAACGCAATTCTTCATCTTTTCGTTCTATCCAAAAGCCTTCAGCACACCAAGGGATAGGCTCCAATTGCCAGTCATAGTCCTGCACCAATACCAGAAAGTCAGCAACGCTGATCTTCAGGGTATTGACCCGCAGGCTACGGCGTAATGGGCGTTGGCAGGCGGCAATGAAATCGTCCATCGACAGGTCGGCGGGCATGATGGCGCGCGTCGCGTCGAGAAACGCGGGCGGCAAAAAAACGGAGGCAGGTTTGGCCACGGGTGAGCTCTCTGGCAGCAGTCAAAATAAGGGCGGGAGTTTATCACAAACCTGAGAGCAGTAGGGGCCCAGCATTGCTGAGCCCCTGACGATGTTACGAAATTACTCTTTAGGGATTGCGGTGCCCCAAGCTTTCCAATCCTTCGGCTCTTCAGCATTCAGCATAAAGTGCTTGTTCGGCGTCGACTTCGGTGCCAGAGGAATGCTTGGCGGTGTGGCAAATGCAATGCCGCCGCGAATGAACTGTTGGAATGTCCCACTCTTGATGACGCCACCGGTCAGACCGAACTGCAGGTTATAGCCGGAGGCCAGCCAGAATACGCTGTTGTTACGCACCAGATACTGGTATTTCTTGCTGATGCGCAACGCGACGTGAACGCGATCGGACATGGTGCCCAGATAGAAACCGGTAACAGTTCCGACCTCCACGCCGCGGAACAATACCGGCGTGCCGATTTGCAGCGACCCGGTTTCTGCTGCGTCGAGGATAACGCTCAGGCCGTCCAGGTAACGTGAGTCGGTAATACTGGCTTCCTGCAGTTCAAAGCTGCGCAATTCGCGCCCACGACCCGGTTCAACGTTAATGTAGGGCTGTAGCAAGGTGTCGAGATTGCTCACCCCGGCTGCGGAAATTTCCGGTGATACGATGGAGAAACGGCTGCCCAGGCGTGCGAAGGTTTGCACGTATTCCGGGTACAACACCGCTTTGGCGAGCACTTCATTGCGTTCAGGTGCCAATTTCAATGAGTCCACCTGGCCGATATCAATACCGAGATAACGCAGCGGCATACCGGGTGACAGCTTACTGGCGTCATAGGTTTTCAGGATAATCTGGCTGCCTACCGCACGGGCGGCAGTTTCTGTGGCGTACAGCACGCGTTTGGCGCCTTTGTCCAGCGTCACGCCTTGCAGGTTGTCGAAACTGATGGCCCCTTTCAGCGCGCGGTTGAGTGGCGATGCCTGAACCGTCAGGCCGCTACCGTTCAATTGCACTTTGGCGCCACCTTCGGCCCAGAAAATACTTTCGTTAGTCAGTAGTTTACGATATTCCGGGCTGATATAAACATCGACCTCAAATTCGTTGGCTTTGGGCCGCACGTTAACGATTTCGCCTACCTGGAATTTACGGTACAACACGACCGATCCTGCCTGTACGTCTGGCAGACTGACCGCCGTCAGTGTCAGGGTAGGGGTCGGACTATTGCCGATGATGCCGGCCTCTGCCTTTTCGCTATTGCCATATAACGGATACTGGCTGACAGCGTCACCCTTGCTGCCGGGAATGATACGCACACCGCCGTCCAGCCATTCCTGGGCACTGGCACCAAGAACCTCCATACCATCCAGCCCCAGCTTGACGTCAACGCGGCTATTGACCACGAACTTACTGTCTTTATGCAACAGGCTGCGATATTGCGCTTCAATGGCGGCGGTAAACACCACGCCGTTGGCGGTCAGGGCGCGGCTCATGATCTGGCCAACCTTGACGCCATGCACAACCAGCGGTTGGCCAACGTCGATGCCGTAACTTTGCGGTGCGTTGAGCGTCACAGTCAGGACGCCAGGCTGTTGCAGCAACGTTTCGCTGCTATCGAGAACGTTGAAATGTTGTTGTGGTTCGCCTTCACCTGGCACCAGCTCCAGCGTGTTGCCCGTCAGCAGTTGGCTGAGTTTGGCGTCGTTGAGGCTCAACCGTGGGCTGCGCATGACGATCCGCGTGCCGCTACGCATCAAATCCACGACCGCGGGATCGATAGTCAGTTCACCGGTGACCTTGCTGTCCTGTTGCAAGGTTAACTTGGTCAGGGTGCCCACCTGTAACCCTTGGTAAATCAGAGGGGTACGGTTTTCGGCCAAATTGTTACCGCTCGGCAGATCCAGCGTGATGTTGACGCCGCGCTGGCTGTGCGCCAAATCGGGATACAGGGTATAGCTTTGATCGGCTTTGGCCTGCGGGGCATCGAGCGGTGAATCAAAAGCAATGGCGCCATTGACCAGGGCTGTCAGGCTTTCCATCTGCACTGACGCGCCTGCCAGGCTAAAATCGCCTTTGAAGCCCGAGACGTTCCAAAAACGGCTGTTGCCTTTGACCAGATTGGCAAAGCGGCGATCGATCAGCACGTCGATAGTGACACCTTTATTGCCCTCGGAGATGGTGTAGTCATATACCTTGCCGACGGGGATTTTACGGTAGTACACCAGCGAACCGGTATTCAACGAACCGAGATCGTCTGCGTGCAGGTGTATCATCAGTTCGCCGGTGTTCAGCCGGTACTTGGGCTGGGTATCGAGCGCGGTAAAGTGGGTTTGCGGCTGCCCGCTGCCTGGCATCATGCCGATGTAGTTGCCGCCGACCAATGCATCCAAGCCAGATACCCCCGCCAGCGAGGCTTTCGGTGTCACCAGCCAAAACTGAGTGCCGTCGCGCAGTGAGTCTTCGAGGTCACTTTTGATACTGGCTTCGACCACGATACTGCGCAGATCCTTGCTCAGGCTGATGCTTTGTACGGTACCGACTTCCACCCCTTGGTAACGCACAGGGGTACGCCCGGCGATAATGCCTGCGGCAGACTGGAAGTCTATGGTTACCGTGGTGCCACGTTCCTGGACGTTGTTATAAACCAACCACCCCGCGATCAGCAGGGCAATAAACGGCAGTAACCAGAATGGCGAAATACGGCGCTTGTTTTTGACCCGCGCCTCAGTCGGTGTATTCGGCGTTTCCTGTTGCATGTGCATCCCAAATCAATCGGCTATCCAGCCACTCTACGGCAAGAATAGTTAAAATAACCGCAGACCCAAAGTAAAAGGCAGCCGGTCCCATAGTAAAAGATAACAATTGGTCGCGATTCACCAGCGACATCATTAACGCAATAACAAACAGATCGAGCATCGACCAGCGCCCGATCCAGGTCACCAGACGCAATAGGCGGATACGTGTTTTCAAACTGTGCGAGGTCTTGAAATGAATGCTGAACAGCAAGGTAATCAGCACAATGACCTTGGTAAAGGGCACCAGGACGCTGGCAATGAAAACGATAGCGGCAATAGGCGCATTGCCGGAGGTTGCCAGCGAGACGACACCAGAGAAGATGGTATCTTCCAAGCGCGCACCGTTGGCGTAAATAATGGATATAGGCATCAGGTTGGCCGGGATCAGCAGAATCATTGCTGCAATCAGAGCGGCCCAGGTTTTTTGCAGACTATAAGGCTGACGATGGCACATCGGAATATGGCAGCGTGTGCAGCGGCCGCGTTCGTCAGGATAGCCGGTAAAATGGCACGACAAACAGACATGCAGCGCCGCCGGCGGACCTTCCGGCTGTTCCTGCGGGTAATAACGCTCCCACAATTGCTCCAAATTGACATGGATCAGCGTCAGGATACTGAGCAGAGTGAGCGACAGGTATGCAATCAGCGCGCTGCCGGCCTGAATGTCGGCGTACTCTTTGACCTTGATTGTCGCAACGGCCATGCCGATTAGGTAAATATCGAGCATGACCCACTCTTTCAATCGGTCCAGCATCAGCAGCACCGGCCGTAGATTCATGCCCAGCGCATGGCCAAACCGCAGGTAAAGCAGTGACAGTGCCAGGGTCAACGGGGCGCCAATGGTACAAAATGCCACCATACTGGCGGTGATGGGATCGCCCTGACGGCTCATCTGCCAGATACCTTCCAGTAGGCTGGCGTCAATACGCACCCCCAGCAAACGGATGCTGATCAGTGGTTCACTGAAGGCGAAGGGCATTAACAGCAACATCGTGACTGCCATGGCGGTGAGCCGGGTCATTGACCAGTCGCGTCCACTCACTACTTTTGCATCGCAACGCGGGCAGTAAGCGGCCTGGTTACCGCTGAGTGGCGGCAACACGAAGAGCAGGTCGCATTCGCAACAACGTTGGTGGCGAGCTTTGGAAAGTGGTGTGGTGATCGCGTGTATTTTCATCATGACAAAAGCTGCCCTAGAGCCCGCCGGATTTCATAGCGTAGCTGAAAAATAAACCTGGTCTAACCTGCTGATGATAAAGCTCAGGGCGGCAACGCAGGGAAAACAGGGTTTCTGCGAGGCAAACATACCTTGCCCGACAGGGGTTGTGAAGCAACAGTTCAACAACCCCGTGGCGATTGGCATTTAATGCCTATGGCGCGCAGGTTGGACAATGGCTTTACAAGCACCGGCAGAGAATATCCAATGCATTGATATAAAAAGAATAAAGCTTATTTCATTCACTAAGGTGACTGCCGGGCTAACTTGTTGTTTCAAAACGTCTCATGATTGCTTTGGACAACCCGATGTAATAGCAATTATGCTGAGGGTCAGCTGGCAGAAAAATGGCAAGACAGCAAAACTACCTGCATGATATACAATAGAAAATCAAATAACTTGTCGCTCATGCGCATTATGACTGACCCCCTGTGTTTCTTTTAATATTAGACACAGGAATAGAAAACCATGGTTAACAGATGACAAAAGAAGAGTTCTACACAGATTTAAAACGTGATTTGGGTGCGCTGCTCGACGGGGAAACCAACTTCATCGCTGCGTTGTCCAACGCCAGTGCGTTGATCAATGAGCGTCTTGACGACGTCAATTGGGCGGGTTTTTACCTGATCGACGGCAACCAACTGGTGCTCGGTCCGTTCCAGGGAAAAATCGCCTGTGTGCGTATTCCTGTGGGTAAGGGTGTGTGCGGTACCGCGGTGGCGGAAAACCGCGTTCAGCGGGTTGGCGATGTCCATGCGTTCCCAGGCCATATCGCCTGCGATGCGGCCAGTAATGCAGAAATTGTGCTGCCGCTGAACGTAGGCGGTCATATTATCGGCGTTCTTGATATTGACAGCACAGTTTATCAACGTTTCGACGAACAGGACGAAAGGGGCCTGGAAGCAGTGGTGACGGGGCTTTGCGCGCAGCTGGAACAGTGTGATAGTGCGAAATATGTCACTGTGACAGCAAGTTGATCTACGGTTAACGTGGCATTTACCGATGGCGTCATTATAATGACGCCTGTTCATGCCTGCGCTGGTTGGCAAACCCGTTGTAATCAGGAAATTTCATGGAAAATCAACCTAAGTTGAACTCTAGTAAAGAAGTCATTGCTTTTCTTGCCGAGCGTTTTCCGCTCTGCTTTAGCGCCGAGGGCGAAGCTCGCCCGTTGAAAATCGGTATTTTTCAGGATCTGGTCGAGCGTGTTCAAGGGGAAGAAAACCTGAGCAAAACGCAATTGCGTTCTGCTCTGCGCCTGTACACCTCAAGCTGGCGTTATCTGTACGGTGTCAAAGTTGGCGCACAGCGCGTCGATTTGGACGGCAATCCGTGCGGTGAGCTGGAACAGCAGCATGTCGATCATGCCCGTCAACAGCTTGAAGAAGCGAAAGCGCGCGTTCAGGCACAGCGTGCCGAACAAAACGCGAAAAAACGTGAAGCTGCCGGTGAATCAGCCGACGCGGAACCACGCCGTCCGCGCCCTGCAGGTAAAAAACCTGCCGTGCGTCGCGAAGGTGGAGCCGCACAGGAGAACCGCAAACCGCGCCCACAAACTCGCCCACAGCCAGCTCGCCAACCTCGTCCAGTAAAAGAGGAAAGCCAGCCGCGTCATGTGCCAGTCACGGATATCTCTAAACTGCAAATTGGCCAAGAAATCAAAGTCAGAGCAGGCAAGAGCGCGATGGATGCTACCGTACTCGAAATCGCTAAAGATGGCGTACGTGTGCAGCTCTCTTCCGGTCTGGCGATGATTGTGCGCGCAGAACACTTGCAGTTCTGATACGGAGGCCAACCAAGGCATGAACAAATTTGTCAGATTAACAGCAGTCGCGGGTCTGTTGTGGGCGGGTGTAAGTTACGGAGCGGACACAGCCAACATCCGCATCGATCAACTGCCGCAGCTTCAGCAGGAACCGCAACATGCTACTGTGAGTGAGCGCGTAACGTCGCGCTTCACTCGCTCTCATTACCGCCAGTTCTCCCTCGACGCGGACTTTTCAGGCAAGATATTTGATCGTTACCTGAATATGTTGGACTACAGCCATAATGTGTTGTTGGCCTCTGACGTGGCGCAATTCGCTAACAAGCGCGATCAGCTTGGCGAAGAACTGAAAAGCGGTAAGCTGGATACGCCATACGCGCTGTACAATCTGGCCCAGAAACGCCGTTTTGAGCGTTACACCTATGCCTTATCGCTGCTGGAAAAGCCAATGAGCTTCACCGGCAACGACACTATCGATCTCGACCGCAGCAAAGCGCCGTGGCCGAAAGACAAGGCCGAACTGGACAGCCTGTGGAATGTCAAAGTCAAATATGACGAGCTGAACCTCAAGCTGACCGGTAAGACCGACAAGGAAATACGCGACACGCTGACCAAACGCTATCAGTTCGCTATCAAGCGCCTGACGCAAAGCAACAGCGAAGACGTATTCCAACTGGTAATGAATGCCTTTGCGCATGAAATCGACCCACATACCAATTACCTTTCTCCGCGCAACACCGAACAGTTCAATACCGAAATGAGCCTGTCATTGGAAGGCATTGGTGCTGTGTTGCAGATGGATGACGATTACACCCTCATCAATTCTATGGTGCCAGGTGGCCCGGCGGCGAAGAGCAAGGCGATCACCGTAGGTGACCGTATTGTTGGCGTTGGCCAAGCAGGCAAACCCATGGTTGATGTGATCGGCTGGCGCCTGGATGACGTGGTTTCCTTGATTAAGGGGCCAAAGGGCAGCAAAGTGCGCCTGGATATCTTGCCGGCCGGCAAAGGCACCAAAACACGGGTGGTTACGCTGACCCGTGAGCGCATCCGTCTGGAAGATCGTGCGGTGAAAATGACCATCAAGACCGTCGGCAATGAGAAAGTCGCGGTGATGGATATTCCCGGCTTCTACGTTGGCCTGACCGATGATGTGAAAGTGCAGTTGCAGAAGATGGCCAAGCAAAACGTCAAGAGCCTGATCATTGATCTGCGCACCAACGGTGGCGGTGCGCTGACTGAGGCGGTATCGCTGTCTGGCCTGTTCATTCCGAGCGGCCCGGTTGTGCAGGTACGTGACAACAACGGCAAAGTGCGTGAAGACGCAGACACCGACGGCGTGACCTATTACAAAGGGCCATTGGTGGTACTTGTTGACCGTTTCAGCGCCTCGGCATCCGAGATCTTTGCTGCGGCAATGCAGGACTACGGCCGTGCCCTGATCGTCGGTGAACCCACCTTCGGTAAAGGCACTGTGCAACAGTACCGTTCGCTGAACCGCATTTACGATCAGATGCTGCGTCCGGAATGGCCGGCCTTGGGTTCTGTGCAGTACACCATTCAGAAGTTCTACCGCGTCAATGGCGGCAGTACTCAACGTAAGGGTGTGACGCCGGATATCCTGATGCCAACCGGTGTTGATCCCGCGGAAACCGGTGAAGCGTTTGAAGATAACGCGATGCCGTGGGACAGCATCAATGCTGCGACCTACACCAAAACCGGCGACTTGAAGCCGTTCGAACCTGAACTGCTGAAAGATCATGAGCAGCGCATCGCGAAGGATCCTGAGTTCCAGTACATCGCGCAGGATATCGCGCATTACAAGGCACTGAAGGACAAGCGTAACATCGTTTCACTCAACCTCGCCCAGCGTGAGAAAGAGAACCACGATGATGATGCTACCCGTTTGCAGCGGATTAATGATCGTCTGCAGCGTGCCGGTAAGAAGCCGCTGAAGTCGCTGGATGATTTGCCGAAGGATTACCAGGAACCAGACCCATACCTGGATGAAACCGTGCATATCGCACTGGATCTGGCGCACCTTGACCAGGCGCAGCCAGCGGCGGCGAAGTAACGCAGTCGAACATCAGCAAATGAAAAGCGCACCCAAGGGTGCGCTTTTTAATGGGCGCTCCTGAAGCGTTTTTCGACGTTAAACACAGGGTGGGAACATGATGATGAGCAACTTAACTCCTGCAATGCGTACTCTGCTGCGGCTCGAAGCGCTGCTGGTTCTGATCCTGTCTGTCGCGATATATCATTACCAACACTATAGCGGGTGGCTGTTTGCCGGTTGTTTTCTGCTGCCAGATATTTCATTTATCGCCTATGCACTGGGTAAAAAGGCCGGGGCGATCGGGTATAACATCGCACATTCCTATATAGGCCCGATACTCTGTGGCCTGGTGTTTGTCTGGCTCCAACAGCCGTTTTGGCTGATGGCTGCACTGATTTGGTGTGCGCATATCGGCTTTGACCGCACGCTGGGCTATGGGCTGAAATACGCCGAAGGGTTCGGTTATACTCATCTCGGGCGTTTGAATAATAAACAGCGCTGATTTTCCGTTAGAAAACCCACCTCTTTATGCAACAATCGTTTACAATTTGAAAAGCATTGCTCGCGCGCCGTTTTTGTAAAGTTTCGTATTTTTAGTAGGTTAATGGCGTGGAACTCTTGAAACTGTGACGAATGCCCATACGATCTAGGGTATCCGAGACAGCGTTTTGTTAACATTTATGAGGAAGTAAACATTTTATGATGCGTATAGCTCTGTTCCTGCTCACCAACCTGGCGGTGATGTTGGTTTTCGGGCTGGTACTCAGCCTGACGGGAATCCAATCCAGTAGCGTTCAGGGCCTGATGATCATGGCTGGTCTGTTCGGCTTCGGCGGCTCGTTTGTCTCATTGCTGATGTCCAAATGGATGGCGCTGCGCTCCGTTGGCGGGGAAGTGATTGAACAACCGCGTAACGAAACTGAAAACTGGTTGCTGGAAACAGTACGCCGTCAGTCACAACAGGCAGGCATCGCCATGCCGCAGGTGGCGATTTACCATGCACCGGATATTAACGCCTTTGCTACAGGCGCACGCCGTAATGCGTCGCTGGTTGCTGTCAGCACCGGTCTGTTGCAGAGCATGAGCCGTGACGAAGCGGAAGCGGTTATTGCCCACGAAATCAGCCACGTTGCCAACGGCGACATGGTCACCATGACGCTGATTCAGGGTGTCGTAAACACCTTCGTGATCTTTATCTCACGTCTGATCGCGCAGGCGGCCGCAGGCTTCCTGGGCAACCGTGACGGCGAAGGGGAAGGCAACGGTAACCCGATGATCTATTTCGGTGTGTCGATGGTATTGGAACTGGTGTTCGGTATCCTGGCCAGCATTATCACCATGTGGTTCTCACGCCACCGTGAGTTTTACGCCGATGCCGGCTCTGCCAAACTGGTTGGTCGCGAGAAAATGATTGCGGCGCTGCAACGCTTGAAAACCAGTTACGAACCGCAGGAAGCGGGCAACATGATGGCGTTCTGCATCAACGGCAAATCCAAGTCGTTCAGCGAACTGTTCATGTCGCACCCGCCGCTCGATAAACGTATCGAAGCGCTGCGTTCAGGCCAGTACCTGAAGTAACCCTGATAACGTTAAAAACCCCGGCTTGCCGGGGTTTTTTTATGCCTGCTATTTGGCTTGTTGGTGGCTTTCTACCGGTTGTACCCGCGGTTGAGTAATACGCAAACTGCTGACCGCCGCCGCCAATGTGGCAAAGGTGCCCGCCAGGATCAGTGAGGCATGAGTACCTGAGGCAGGGAACAGGTTAAACATCAGCGCCACCAAGGCTGCGCCGGAGGTTTGCCCCAACAACCGCGCGGTGCCGAGCATGCCGCTGGCTCCGCCGCTACGGTTACGTGGAGCGGCGGAAATAATCGTGTGGTTATTGGGCGATTGGAACAACCCGAAACCAGCGCCGCACAGGACCATACGCCAGATAATATCCATGTCCGACGGGTTATGCGGCAGCATCGCCAGCAGGAATAACCCCGATGCAAACACGGCCAGGCCGATACACCCGAGCAGCCCGGCGTGGACGCGTTCTACCAGCCGCCCTGCGAGGGGGGCCATGACGATAATGGCTAACGGCCACGGCGTTAGCAGCAGCCCGGTGGCGACCTCATCACGGCCCAACGTGCTTTGCAAAAAGAACGGCAATGAGACCATAGCCAACATCTGTGCCGCGAACGAACAAATTGATGTGCCCATCGACAGTGCAAAAATGGGGATGCGCAGCAGATCTACCGGCAGCAACGGAAATTCCTGGCGCAGCTGGCGGCGGACAAAGAAGAAGCCAATCACCAGCAGTGCTGCGATTTCGCTGAAAATCAACGTCAGGCTCTGGCCTTGAGCAAAGCCGCTGATGGCGGTAATCAATAACCCGAAGGTCAGCGCGTTCATCACGGCGCTGGTCGGGTCAAAGCGCTGGTTGGTGCTTTTCTGGCTATTGGCCGGAAGATATTTCATCCCCAGCAACAGCGCCACAATGCCAATCGGCAGGTTGATGGCGAACAACCATTGCCAGGACGCCACCGACAGGATCGCCGCCGCTACTGTGGGGCCTGCCGCCGAGGAGAAGGCGACAATCAGCGAATTGATGCCCATACCACGCCCAAGGAAGCGCTGCGGATAGATAATGCGGATTAATGCGGTGTTGACGCTCATGATGGCGGCGGCGCCAAAACCTTGCAGCACGCGGGCGATGGTCAGTGTCGTCAGTGAGTCGGACAGGGCGCAAAACAGTGACGTAACGCTGAAAACCAGCAGGCCAGCCTGGTAGATGCGACGATAGCCAATCAAATCGCCGAGTGAGGCCAACGACAGCAGTGAAATGGTAATGGCTAACTGATAGGCGTTCACTACCCAGATGGAGCTGGCTGGGCTGGCATTCAGATCGCGGGCGATGGTCGGCAGTGCCACGTTAGCAATCGCACCGTCGAGCACTGAAACGGTAATGCCCAGGGCAATGGCAAGGATAGCCCCATAGCGCTGCGGGACGGGGAGGCCGTCAGTACAAGGACGCATGTTGATCTCGGCGGTATTAATTCGGGGGAGTATTATCATGCTAATCATATTCGTCTGCGATTGCATCCACAGTTTCGCACGCAATTGTAATAACCAATGAGAGCGAAACGCCTAACCCTTTCCCTCTCAGGCATTTATCTCTTGGCTGGATTGCATGGTCTCTGAGGTACCGCGTATACTGAAACCCGTGTTCAAATTTCTTAAAACAGAAGCTGGGTAGGGTATATGGTTAACGCAGATCCAGATAAGCAACCGGATGCCGTGTCGTCGGTGCTAAAGGTTTTTGGTATCTTGCAGGCGCTGGGCGAGGAACGCGAGATCGGCATTACTGAGCTTTCCCAGCGGGTGATGATGTCCAAAAGTACTGTCTACCGTTTTTTGCAAACCATGAAGTCCTTGGGCTATGTGTCGCAGGAAGACGAGTCGGAAAAATATGCGCTTACTCTCAAGCTGTTTGAACTGGGAGCCAAGTCGTTACAGAGCGTTGATCTGATCCGCATCGCTGACGTCCAAATGCGTGAACTGTCGAGTCACACCCGTGAAGCCATTCACCTTGGGGCATTGGATGAAGATAGCATTGTCTACATCCACAAAATCGATGCCATGTATAACTTGCGCATGTACTCTCGCATCGGCCGCCGTAACCCCCTGCATAGCACTGCGATTGGCAAAGTGCTGCTGGCCTGGCGCGATCGGGCGGAAGTAACCCACATCCTGTCGCAGGTTGAATTTACCCGCAGTACTCCGAACACCCTGACCGACGCCGCAGCGCTGTTGTCAGTGTTGGATCAGGTGCGTGAACAGGGCGTGGGCGAAGATATTGAAGAGCAGGAAGAAGGGTTACGCTGTATAGCCGTGCCGGTATTTGACCGCTTTGGCGTAGTCACTGCGGGTCTGAGCATTTCGTTCCCTTCTATTCGTTACTCCGAAGACGCGAAGGCCGATTACATCAAACGTTTGCATACCGCCGCGCGTAACATTTCCGAGCAAATGGGTTACCACGACTATCCATTCTGATCCCGTAGGTATAGGGCATTAAGGGCGCAGCCAGTCATGGCTGCGCCTTTTTATTGTGGGCTTACGACGGCGCACCGGCATGCAGGATTAAAGCGTATCAACCTCAATGCGCAGGCTGTCGTGGCGCCAATATTCGATGTCGAAATCGAGAATGCGGCCTTGCTGATCGTAATTAAGTCGGCGCAGCAACAGTGCCGGCAGGCCAACCATCGCACCCAAGGCGGCAGCGGCATTGTGTGGCAGTGCGGTCGGGTAAAACGACAGGTGCATTTTGCGATAGGTCAGGTTGTAGTGTTGCTGATAAATCTCGGTCAGGCTGCCGTTGAGATCTCGGCGGAGTAGTTCCGGTACTCGCTCGGGCAGACAGTGATTTTCACAATAACAAATTGCCCGGTCATCGGCATAGCGCACACGGCGTAGCAGATAGATTTTATCCGATGGCGCTAATGCCAGCGGTTGCATCACATCACGCGGTACCCTGGTTTTCTCAGCCGATAATAGCGCAGTGCGGGCCGCACGCCCCTGTTCCTGACACAAGCGGTGAAAGTTGGTGTTTTGCGTCGGATCTAACCACAGCCGTTCTGGCGTCACAAACCATCCCCGGCGATCGGCACGGTAAATGGCCCCGGTCGCTTCCAGTTGCGCCAGGCTTTCACGGACGGTAACCCGGGTCGTGGAGAAAATTGCGCACAGCTCGCGCTCAGAAGGCAGTTTATCTCCCGCCTGCAGTTCACCAAGAGTGATGCGCGCCTGTAACTGATCCTTGATTTGCAGGTAGTGGGGGATCTCGCTCTGATGTTCTTTCATTTCAACTCGCTATGGCATTTTGGCACCTGCCCATTATACATGTGCAGATGAATTTTTTGTTTCAGCTGCGGTTGTCGTTTGACCCGAGAGCAAATTTACCGCCACTATACCGCAATCTGGTATAGACCAATTAGGTGAGTGAAATGTCTGAACATGATTACCTGTTGTTAACGCCTGGTCCGCTGACCACGTCAAAAACGGTGAAAGAGGCCATGTTGTTCGATAGCTGTACCTGGGATGAAGATTACAACCTGGGTGTGGTGCAGAACATCCGTCAGCAGTTGGTGGCGCTGGCGACTCAGTCGACCGGCTATACCTCGGTGTTATTGCAGGGCAGTGGCAGTTTTGCCGTAGAAGCGGTGTTGGGAACGGTGATTGGCCCACAGGACAAGCTGTTGATTGTCAACAACGGCGCTTATGGCGCGCGCATGGTTGAGATGGCCAGGTTGATGGATATCAACCACCACGCATTCAACTGCGGTGAAGTGAATGAGCCGGATGTAGAAGCGATGGACGCTGTGCTGAAAAGCGATACGCGCATCAGTCATATCGCCATGGTGCATTGTGAAACCACGACGGGAATGCTCAACCCGCTGCAACGGGTCTCAGGTTTGGCGGCGCGTAATGGCAAAACCTTGATCGTGGACGCGATGAGCAGTTTCGGTGGTATTCCGCTGGATGTGGATGCGCTGGGCATTGATTATCTGATCAGCTCTGCCAATAAATGCATACAGGGCGTGCCGGGTTTTGCATTTGTGATAGCACGACGCAGCGAGCTGGAAAAGTGCATTGGGCGTTCGCGTTCGCTGTCGCTGGACTTGTATGCTCAGTGGCGCTGCATGGAAGATAACGCCGGTAAATGGCGTTTCACGTCGCCAACCCATACTTTACTGGCTTTTGCGCAGGCCCTGCGCGAACTGGCGCAAGAAGGGGGCATTGGTGCCCGTAACGTCCGCTACCGTACTAATCAACAACGTTTGGTTGCAGGGATGCGCGCACTTGAATTTGAAACGTTGTTGGAAGACGATCTTCACTCGCCGATTATCACTGCCTTTTATTCACCTAAGGCAGAAAATTACCGCTTTACAGAGTTCTACCAGCGCCTGAAGCAACAGGGCTTCGTTATTTACCCCGGTAAGGTATCGCAGAACGATTGCTTCCGTATAGGCAACATTGGCGAAGTCTATCCGCAAGATATTGAACGTTTGCTGGCTGCGGTCGGGCAAGCAATGTATTGGGAGCGATAGGATACCCATGAACCAGATTAACGCAGTGATTCTCGACTGGGCCGGTACGACGGTGGACTTTGGTTCTTTTGCGCCGACGCAGATTTTTGTCGAAGCCTTTAAGCAGACCTTTGATATTGACATTAGCTTGGCTGAAGCACGTGTTCCAATGGGGTTGGGCAAGTGGCAGCACATTGAAGCTTTGGGCAAGCTGCCGGCGGTAGATGCGCGCTGGCAACAAAAGCTCGGTCGTTCTATGAGCCATCAAGATATTGATGCGTTGTACCAAGCCTTTATGCCGCTGCAAATTGCCAAAGTCGTCGACTTTGCCGACCCTATTGAGGGGGTTCCGCAGGTGATTGCCGCGTTACGTGAACAAGGCGTCAAGATTGGCTCCTGTTCAGGCTATCCGCGTGCAGTGATGGAGGTATTAGCACCTGCGGCAGCGCAGCGTGGCTATGCGCCGGACCATTGGGTAGCGACGGATGATTTGGCCGTTGGCGGCCGTCCTGGGCCGTGGATGGCGTTACAGAACGTGATTATGCTGGGCATTGATGCCGTGGCGCATTGCGTCAAGGTGGACGACGCGGTGCCGGGTATCAGCGAGGGGATCAACGCGGGGATGTGGAGCATCGGGTTGGCGCTGTCGGGTAACGAATTCGGCGCCACTTGGGAGGAATACCAGCAAATGAATGATGAAGAGATTGAACGGCGGCGCAGGTTGGCGGCGGATAAGTTGTATGCTGCCGGGGCACACTACGTGATTGATACATTGGTACAATTGCCGGGGATGATTGCCGAAATCAATCAGCGGTTGGCGAAGGGTGAACGGCCATAGTCGTTTGCCAGATATAAAAAAACCGGGGCTGGTGAAAGCCCCGGTTTTTTAGTGCTGACGAAATTTACTGGTGAGCCAGTTCGACTTCGTCTTCGCTGTCCATAATGGACTTGTCAGTTTGCTTCATCAGCTGGCTGGTGATGGTACCGGCAGCCATAGAGCCGTTGACGTTCAGTGCGGTACGGCCCATGTCGATCAAGGGCTCAACCGAGATCAGCAGGGCAACCAGCGTAACTGGCAGGCCCATTGCCGGCAGCACGATCAGCGCGGCGAAGGTTGCGCCGCCACCCACACCGGCAACGCCGGCGGAGCTGATAGTGACGATCCCGACCAAGGTCGCGATCCACACCGGGTCCAGCGGGTTAATACCGACGGTTGGGGCAACCATGACCGCCAGCATCGCCGGGTACAAGCCCGCGCAGCCATTCTGGCCAATGGTGGCACCGAACGAGGCCGAGAAGCTGGCAATGGATTCCGGCACGCCCAGACGACGGGTCTGCGCTTCCACGTTAAGTGGAATACTGGCGGCGCTGGAGCGGCTGGTAAAGGCGAAAGTGATGACCGGCCATACCTTGCGGAAGAACTTCAGCGGGTTAACGCCGGTGAATGCCAACAGGGCAGCGTGCACCGCAAACATGATAGCCAGACCCAGATATGAGGCGACGACGAAGCTACCCAGTTTAATGATGTCGTGGACGTTAGAGCCGGCGACCACTTTGGTCATCAGTGCCAATACGCCGTATGGAGTCAGTTTCATCACCAGACGTACCAGTTTCATCACCCAAGCCTGCAGAGTATCGATCGCCACCAGCACGCGTTCGCCTTTAGGCTTGTCGTCTTTCAGCAGTTGCAGCGACGCCACGCCGAGGAAGGTAGCGAAGATCACCACGCTGATGATCGACGTTGGGCTGGCTCCGGTCAGGTCGGCAAACGGGTTTTTAGGAATAAAGGACAACACCATCTGCGGTACGGTCAGGTCGGCCAGTTTGCCCACGTAGTTGCTTTGGATCGCTGACAGACGCGCGCTTTCTTGCGCCCCTTGAACCAGGCCTTCAGCAGTCAGGCCGAACAGGTTGGTCACCAGCACGCCCACCAGCGCTGAAATCAGCGTGGTGAACAACAGGGTACCGATAGTCAGGACGCTGATTTTCCCCAGGGAAGAGGCGTTATGCAGCTTGGCAACCGCGCTCAAAATAGAGGCGAATACCAGCGGCATCACAATCATTTGCAGCAGTTGCACATAGCCGTTGCCGACAATGTTGAACCAGCTGATGGATTCTTTCAGTACCGGGTTGTCCGAGCCGTAGACCAGTTGCAGTGCCAGACCGAACACCACGCCCACGACCAGGCCGATCAGGACTTTTTTCGCCAGGCTCCATTGCTTGTGGCGGGTTTGCGCCAACAGCAAAAGGAGGGCGACAAAAATCACCACGTTAATAACGAGCGGAAGGTTCATCCCCAATGTCTCCAATATTTTTCTTATATAAAAATGGCTATGCACCATGGCGTAGCAATACTAAATATCGTAACAGTTTGCGTGGTGGCTCACTTATATCCAAATGGAATTTGATATAACTCCACGTGCTAATTTGTTTAATTAATGTGCTTTATGGGTGCTAAGTGGGCACTTTTATGTGATCACAGTCTGATATTTTTTATCTGCTCAAAATATGACTGCACTGGGATGGTGCACCCGCCTTGCCAATAGATGGCGAAAGCCACCAGGCACAGACACAGGGCGCGCTCAAGTTGATTGCCTTTTTGAGAATTAAGCAGTGGCAAGCGAAAACGCCAACGGCAGGGCCAAAGTAAGGGGACTCCGGCAGGGGTAAGCATATCCGCCAGCAGGTGACTGAAGTAACCAATAATCATGGCGTGCAGGACGTCGGCAGGGATGGGCCAGCTACGCGGTACATCGAGCTGGAACAACGCCATACCGCCAGCGATTGCCAGTAAGCTGTGGGTAAAGCCACGGTGGCCAAATGCGCGTGAAATTGGAATGGCAATCCAACGCAGGCGCTGACCCAGCACTGATTTGGGGTGATCGATATCGGGGAGTAACGACGTCAGCAGCGCGGCAGGGATGATATGCCACCAGTCGCCGGTAGCAAGCGATGGTGTCACCTCGGCCTTCTTGGCGAAAATCGCGCAAGCGACAGAGAAAATAAGATGCCCTTCCGCGGTCATACTGCTGTTCCGGCTGATAAACTGTTAATTTATCCAGTATATGGGAAAATTCCCAGTAGTGGAAGCAGTTACCCTGTAACCAATTGTTTATTTTTCTCGGGTTTACAACGGCTTGTTACTTAAATGGCCAATCGTTGTGCACTTTTGCGACATTAAGGCGGTTGGTGAGGGAGAAAGCGCCGGACGCCAGCGTTCGGCTGCGTGGCAGTGACAACCTGCGCCAACCGCCCGGTGCTTTCTTGTTGCTCCAGCATAAGGAGGGTGGCACGGTAACTCAATAAAAATGAAATAACGTTTTATTTATTTTATGACGGAGAACAGGTTTTAGACATTGGCTTGCGGATTAGGGGAGAAGATAGACATCATGGCATCGGATTAAGATTAAACCGATGCCATGCAGATCAGGCCAGGTGGTCGGGTGTCAACTGTTCGAGGCTATCGAGTTTATGATCCGCTAATGCCCAGCGTGTATCGTGTCGGTATTCGTGCGCAGGGATCACGATTGAACGCATTCTCGCCGCTTTGGTGGCGATCATGCCGTTGAAGGAGTCCTCCAGAGTAATGCAGTGCAGCGGATCGCTGCCGAGGCGTTCGGCGGCGATCAGGTACACTTCCGGATGCGGTTTGCTATAAGGCAGATATTCGGCGGAGACCAGTTGGTCAAAGTAGCCGTCGAGATCAAACATCTTCAGCACCTGCTGCTGCATATGCAGTGGCGAAGCGGAAGCCAGGCCGATATTCAGATCCAGACTGCGACACAGCTCCAGCGCTTGTTGTACACCTGGCAGCAGAGGGCGTTTCTCGCGGACCAGCTCGATAGCGCGCTCGATAATGCGGCCGGAAACCTCTTCCTGTGAAACACCTTGCCACGGCATGGCCTGGTACCACATTTTCACCACCAGATCGATGCGCAGGCCCAGGGTATCTGGCAACTTGTGACGGTCAGACAAATCCAACCCCAGTGCGCCAAAAATATCCAGCTCTGCCTGGAGCCACAGCGGTTCTGAATCGATCAATAAACCGTCCATATCAAAAATAGCGGTTTCAATACGTTGCGAATAGGCCATTAGCGGTTAACTCCTGCCGGCGCCGGTGAATGTGGCCAACACTTTACCATTGCCGGCGGGGAGACTAAAACTTTTGCCTGCGCGGCCGAGCCTTGCCATACCGCAGAATACGCCACATATCCTGCAGTTTTAGCCACCAGCGCTGGTGTTGACGTTCGGTAACCTGCTGCAGCATCCGCGCATAATCCAGCACCAATCCCGGTGTCCAGGTCATGCTTTCGCCACGGCTGCGCAGCACCGCCAACATCCACAGGTTAGGATCGAGTATCAGCAACAGGAAGCGACGCCACAGATGTTTATCACCCAGTACGCCTTCCAGTGCGCTGTCGAGCGCCAAAATGACCGTGGTGGAACAGTTACGACGGGTCAGATTGTAGGTGGCGTCTTGATGGTAGCGCTGCCAAAAAGCGCGTAGTGCGGTGGGATTAAAACGATGGAACTGAATTTTCTTGTCCGGTGGACACCAGGCTGCCACTTCCTGCTGCAAACCCGGCAGAAATCGGCCGTCGACGTTGTTTTTCTCACCGGAATGCAGCAACTGGCGAAAATCTTGTGTGGACTGGCTGATATCGTTAAGCGGGTAGTGGCTGATATACACGTCCGGTGCCAGCGCCAAGGCTGCGTGGCCCGTGGAGATATTCCCGTTGCCGTCGACGGCTGCGATGTAACGATCAACGATGTAACGTCGCCGGGCATCTTTTGCTGAACCCATCGGTGTCCAGATATACAGGGTGAGCAAGGCAATTTCATCTGTCCCCGTTAACGTGGGGGGCTCCGGCGTTGGGTTCTGATTCAACGCAAAGCTCCCTAACTGCCGGGCAATGCGCAACAGCGCCCAACCGGAAAGCAGAATCATCACGCCGAGGCAAAAAGGCACCGTCATTCGGTGCGGCACCGGCCAGCCGACAAAGATCATCAACGAAAGCAGAATTTCGCCGCTGCCTGCCAGTGCAACCAGTTTCCAGCGGCTGTGTTGGATCACTGTAGATGAGGCGATGCGAACTGCGCCGTCGAGCAATAACGCGCTACCGAATACCAGCGTGGCGACAATGTTATCGTCGGCGGGTACGTCGAGCACCAAGAAGGCCAAAAACAAAAAGCCGAGCCCCTTTAACAATACCGGGCGGCTCGCGGAGGAGCCAATCACCAGCGCGGCGGAAATGGCCACCATCCCCTCGAGCGCCAACAGCACGGCCAGCGCATCCAATGCCAGAACGGAGCGGCCGTCCTGCAAAACGTCGAACAGCATCAGTGCACCGATGGCTACCCATACCCAGCCAAACAACATCAGCAAGCGTCGCTGGCTGTGCAATGCCTTCGCACCCAGCAATAAGATTATCAGTCGAATCATGCAGACTCCTGTCGAGACGAACTTATTTAACTATATAACGATTAATGGTAACGAGCGGTCGCTATTGATCTGTCGACTTTGGATGATCCCGGCTACGCTTGTAGCACAGTAACGCTGAAGAAAACGATGGGCGAGCTTCAGTAACTACAGGTAGACTTAAGCAATTACGATTACGTCACTTACAAGGGGAACACATGACGTATCAACAGGCTGGGCGGATTGCCATTATAAAACGTATTCTTGGTTGGGTGGTTTTCATCCCTGCATTGCTGTCGACGCTGATCTCTATGTTGATGTTTGTGTATCAGCACAGTGAAAAGACGGCAGGCATTAATGCGGTGATGCTGGATTTCGTTCACGTAATGGTAGATATGGTGCGCTTCAATACGCCGTTTCTGAATATCTTTTGGTATAACTCGCCGGTGCCTGACGTAGAAAAAAGCCTGTTTAGCGGTGCTAATCTGATGTTCATCATCATTTATATTCTGATTTTTGTCGGGCTGGCACTCCAGGCTTCGGGCGCGCGCATGTCACGTCAGGTGAAATTTATTCGCGAAGGGTTGGAGGATCAAATGATCCTTGAGCAGGCCAAGGGGAGTGAAGGTCATACGCGTGCGCAGTTGGAAGAACGAATTACGCTGCCGCATCACACCATCTTGCTGCAATACTTCCCGCTGTACATTTTGCCGGTAGTGATTGCCGTGATCGCCTGGTTTGTGATCAAGTTGCTTGGCCAGTTGGCTGGCGCGGCTTGATGTCAGATAAAGGCAAGGCGCTGCGTTCAGCGCCTTGATTTTACTGTTGTTCAGGATGTAACAATGCGTCCACAGCACGCTGAGCCTTGACCAGGTGTTGCCCACCAAACAGGTTGCTACGGTTAAGCAGATAATACAGCTGATACAGCGGCTGACGTTCGATAAAACCACTCTCTAAAGGCCATACGCTCTGGTAACCGTCATAAATCTGCGGTGGCAATTCCGGATATAACGGCAGCATCGCTAAATCGCATTCTCTGTCTCCCCAATAACAGGCCGGATCAAACAGCAGTGGGCCCTCAGCGGTCATGGCGCAGTTGGCTGGCCACAGATCGCCATGCAGCAGAGAAGGTTGCGGCTGATGGTGTTGGAGATGCAGATAGACGATGTCGACAATTTCATCAATATCCCCAAAGGTCATGCCTTTTTCCGCGGCCATCTGTAACTGCCAGCCGATGCGTTGCTCGGCAAAAAACTCTGACCAGCGACGCTGCCAGGCGTTGGGCTGTGGCGTGGTGGACAGATCGTTATCGAAGTCGAGGCCAAACTGCGGCTGTTCACTCCATTTATGCAGATAGGCCAACTGTTGGCCGAGACAATAAGCGCCGTGGGCGTCAAGGGGTTTAAGGGGGTGGTATTCCAGCAGGAGGAAACTGTAGTCGCGATCGCTACCAACGCCGTACACCTCGGGGACCCGCACGGTTTTACTGCGTGCCAGTAACGCCAATTGATCGGCTTCAGCCGTAAAGATGGGGAGCAGTTCCCGAGCGTCGCATTTGACAAACACCTGCTTGTCACCGTAACTCACGCGCCATGCAGGGTGAATATCGCCCCCGGGCAGTTCGATTCTTTCGCGGATTTCTGCGCTGCCAAGATGTTCACTTAACAGACGACTAACGGCTTGCCACATGGTACACCCCCTCTGTGCTGCCTGCGAATTCATTAGGTTAGCGTCTTTAGCCTTGTGAAAACACGACCTGGCGCACAGCTGGCACCAACAATCGGCGATTTTCTCGCCACCCGCGTTTGCTCAAAGTATATACGCTATTGATTAATTTAAGCACTGTGCATGTTGCAACTTGGTGGTATGGGGGTAATGTTTAGTAGGTTTATTACACATGTCGCGACAGCAGAAACCTTTAATGGCCTTCATTATCAATGAGATGAGAGGAAATGGAGCAAAATCAGCAATGGCAACGCGGTAACTGTTTGATCACCAGCAACATAAATGCGAGATACGCATTTATGTTGCTGGAAGATATCCTGAGCAATGAGTCAAACGATCGCATTTAAACAATGCGTTATCTCTTTAATGCTCGCTCCTATTCCACGACTTCTATAACGCCATGTGGCTTTTCACTTTTAATTAAGGTGATTTGTTAATTTCGAGTCATTAATTATTGCTACACCTATACGTGATTGGTTATCAATGGCACAACATAGATGGCATTTTTTTATGTTCGTAAAGTAATATCATCATAGAGCGATATTTAGATGCTGTTATTGTTTTCTAAGGAGAAAGTATGAAATTCAAACGTGTTTATCTGATTTGGTTGATGGTTTTTTTATCATGGTCTGCGTCAGCAGATGATAATGTTAAATATTATGGTTATGATTGGTTGGATTTTTATGATGTTAGTAATCCATCTTTTAGTGCTACTGACGCGTTTAATTCGATCTATGGAGCAGGGTATAGTGCAACAAACCTTAATGTTGTTCATTCAATTAAAAACTTAAACTTGCCAATTTGCGCGAATGGAATGTGTGCGCTTAACATTCAAGCTGGTTCAGGTGTAACGGCTGGTTCACCATTTGTGGATATCTGCCCTGGGGCAGCCTCTAACAGTGAGTGTCAGGCTGCTGGTTCATGGAAAAATATCTGGAAAATAATTCAGGATATCAGTGCTGCCAAAAATAAGCCCTCGGCTATTTATTTCATTGATGAACCTTTTGATGTGCCTGCATTACAGACAAACAAAATCTATGATGCATACCAATATTCCAGCTATGTTTGTACAGTAAGGCAGGCCATGAAAAACCATGGGCTTTCGATACCTATTTATACGATACTTTCATATCGTCACTCACAAGTTCCAGCATATCTCAATGAAATACAGAATGGAGCACCAGCGTCAGCCTGTCCGCTTGCAGATAAAAGTTCACCTGATTGGGTGGGTGTTGATAACTATGATTGGTCGCTATCTGATATGTGGGAAACATATAATCGTGTCGCACCTCAATCTAATAAAGAAAGCCCAAAGTGGGTATTGGTCCCGCCCTCAACGGCATCATTAGGTATGAATGATGAGAAACTATTCTCACAAATAAAGTTATATCGAGATTTTATCGGCCAATATCCTAATGCGCCTGTTGTTTATGTAATGAACTGGAGATTTGATCGAGATGTGACAGAGAAACGTGAAGTTTATAAGAAATCGACGGCGGTACTTTCTTGTATGGCCAACTCCATTGTTCTGAGGCTGAAATAGAGAATCGGATGGTGCCTTGCTAGCGTCTTTAGCCTTGTGAAAACACGACCTGGCGCACAGCTGGCACCAACAATCGGCGATTTTCTCGCCACCCGCGTTTGCTCAAAGTATATACGCTATTGATTAATTTAAGTACTGTGCATGTTGCAACTTGGTGGTATGGGGGTAATGTTTAGTTGGCTGATTGCACATGTCGCGACAGTAGAAACCTTTAATGGCCTTCATTATCAATGAGATGAGAGGAAATGGAGCAAAATCAGCAATGGCAACGCGGTGAATACCTGATCACCAGTGATAAAAGTGATTTAAATATTGTCTTTACGCATGCTTTTTTGACCACTTCAACGTGGGCGACCGGTATCTCGCTGCAGACGGTGCAACTGTCAATCGACAACAGCCTGTGTTTCGGTTTGTACCATCAGCAGCAACAAATTGGTTTTGCTCGTTTGGTGACGGATTACGCCACTTTCGGTTATCTGTGTGATGTCTTTGTCTCCCCGGATTATCAGGGGCAGGGGTTAGCGCGTTGGCTGATGGATTGCACGTTGGAACACCCTGTGCTGCAACGGTTGCGACGGATTATGTTGGTGACTGGCACTGCCCCTTGGTTGTACCAAAAAGTGGGTTACGAAGCGGTTAATCGTGAGGATTTTGTCTGGCATATCGTTCGACCGGATATCTACCAGCAACACTAATACGAAGTGGCGGCGCAATGGTGCACCGCCATCCATTTTAGTGTTTATCGGTGAGTAAGTTCTCTTCGTGACGTTGTAACGGTTTGAGTTTGCTGTAGAGCAGAGCGAAAACGAACAGAATGGCCTGAACGATCACAATGCAGGGCCCCGTGGCGCCATCAATGTGGAAGCTGATCAAGGTGCCTAGCACGCAGGAGAAGACTGACACGACCGTAGCGACGATCAACATACGATCGAAACTGCGGCACAGCATAAAGGCAATAATGCCCGGCGCAATCAGCATCGCAATCACCAAAATAACCCCCACCGCCTGCAACGAAGCGACAATGGTCAATGCCAGCAGACAGAGTAGCCCGTAATGCAGTAGCTTTACCGGCAGGCCAATAACGCGGGCATGGTTAGGATCGAAACAGTAGAGCATCAGATCTTTGCGTTTTAGCAGCACCACAACCAGGGTGATACCCGCCATCAGCAGGGTTTGTTTCAGCTCTGCATTGGTAATGCCCAGCATGTTGCCGAACAGGATATGGCTCAGGTGTTGATCGGTGTCGATGCGTGAAAACAAAACCAGCCCGAAGGCGAACATGCCGGAGAAGACAATACCCATCACCGTGTCTTCTTTCACCCGGCTGTTCTCTTTCAGGTAGCCGGTAGCCACTGCGCAGAAAATGCCGGAAAAAAATGCGCCAATAACCACGGGAATGCCCAGTACGAATGCCACTACAATGCCTGGAAGTACCGCATGTGAGATGGCGTCACCCATCAGGGACCAGCCTTTGAGCACCAGATAGCAAGACAAAACGGCGCAGACGACACCGGTAACTATGGCGGCCAAGATCGCTCGTTGCATAAACGGGTAGGCGAAAGGTTCGCTGAGCAATTGATACAGGGTTTCCATCAGTGGCCTCCGGTCTGTTCATGCGCCACACGCCGCTTGGACGCCAGCAGGCCATGTTTGGGCGCGAAGAAAAATGCAACCAGGAACACCAGCGTTTGCAAGGTGACGATCACGCCACCGGTTGCGCCGTCAAGGAAGAAGCTCAGGTATGCACCAAGGCCACTGGTTAGCGCACCGATAATGATGGCAATGATCACCAGTCGGCTGAAGCGGTCCGTCAGCAAATAAGCGGTAGCACCCGGTGTGATCACCATGGCAATCACCAAAATGGCGCCAACGGTTTGCAAGGCGGCGACGGTGCAGGCGCTAAGGAGCGTGAAGAACAGGATCTTCAAGCGCAGCGGTGACAGGCCGATAGACACCGCGTGGTTTTCGTCAAAGAACACCGCCAGCAAGTCTTTCCAGACCAGACAGAGAATCAGCAGTGAAACGCCGATGATAATTTCGACCTGCAAGACATCCTCGTCAGCAATGCCAAGAATATTGCCGAAGATAATGGATTGCACGTTAACCGACGTTGGGTTGAGCGAAACGATCAGCAGGCCTACGGCAAAGAAAGTGGAAAAGATAAAGCCGATAATGGCGTCTTCGCGCAGGCGAGTGATGTGACGCACTAGCGTCATGGCCAATGCAGCCAGCATACCGGTGAAGAAGGCCCCGGCAGCGTAAGGCAGCCCAAGCGCATAGGCACCTGCGACGCCGGGCACGACGGAGTGCGATAGCGCATCGCCCATCAGCGACCAGCCTTTCAACATCAGGTAGGCCGAAAGGAACGCACAGGCGGCTCCGACGATAGCGCTAACCCAAATGGCCTTGACCATATAGTTGTAGCTGAAGGGTTGTAACAGGAGTTCCAGCATCAGGGTTGTTTCTCCTTTGGCTGGCTCTGTGCCGGGGGATCGCTCTTGGTATGCCCATAGAACACCGCTGGACGCTCATCGTCGGTCAAGACCGTTACGGTACGCGGGTCATTATCGTCGTGCAGATCCGGGCCTGAGAGGTTGATATGGCGCAGTACGCCGCCGAATGCCTGCTCCAGATTGCTCTGGGTAAAGGTGGTTTCTGTCGGACCGGCGGCCAGCACGGTGCGGTTAATCAGGATGACCCGATCGCAAAATTCCGGCACGCTGCCCAGGTTATGGGTAGAGACCAGTATCAGGTGTCCCTCATCGCGCAGCGCACGCAGCAGGTCAATAATGGCGTTTTCTGTTTTGACGTCGACGCCGGTAAAGGGTTCGTCCAACAGCAGCACCGTACCTTGCTGGGCCAAAGCGCGTGCCAAAAAGACACGTTTTTTCTGCCCGCCAGACAGTTCACCAATCTGGCGGGTACGCAGCTCGCTGAGGCCAACGCGCTCCAATGCTTTATCGACCCGTAAGCGGTCTTCTTTGGATGGGATACGCAGAAAGTTCATTTTGCCATAGCGGCCCATCATCACCACGTCTTCCACTAACACAGGGAAATTCCAGTCGACGTCTTCGGTTTGCGGGACGTAGGCGATAACGTTTTTCTTCAGTGCTTGCGCGACTGGCTGTTCGTTTAGCTGAACGCGCCCCGTGGTGGGGCGCACCAGCCCCATGATGCTTTTGAATAGTGTCGATTTGCCACTGCCGTTAACGCCCACCAGCGCGCAGATTGCACCGCCACTCAAGCTGAAGCTGGCGTTGTGGATAGCGGTATGTCCGTTGTTGTAGGTCACGGTAACGTCGTCCACGCTTAACTCTGGGCGGACAAAAACCTCAGTGGTCATTGATCAAATCCTTTGGCAATGGTTTGTACGGTAACATTGAGCAGGTCGATATAGGTAGGGACCGGGCCGCCCTGAGTGGATAGCGAATCGACGTACAGCACGCCGCCATATTTTGCCCCGGTTTCTTTCGCCACCTGTTTGGCCGGCTTGTCAGAAATGGTGCTTTCGCTGAATACCACAGGAATATGATGAGCGCGAACGGCGTCGATCACTCGGCGAACCTGTTGCGGTGAGCCTTGCTCATCAGCATTGATGGGCCACAGGTAGACTTCTTTTAACTGATAGTCTTTCGCCAGATAGCTAAAGGCACCCTCACTGGTTACCAGCCAGCGCTGGGCTTCAGGAATGCGCGCCAGGCGTTCGCGCAAGGGGGCGTCCAACGCGGCAATTTTGGCCGCATAGGCTTTGGCATTGCGGTTATAGGTTTCCGCATTGGCAGGATCGTATTGCACCAATGTTTTGCGAATATTCTCGATATACACCAGCGCGTTAGTGGCGGACATCCAGGCATGCGGGTTCGGGTTGCCGTTATAGGGGCCTTCACGGATCGGGAGTGGGGTGATGCCTTCAGTCACTACCGCCGCGGGCACCTGTTTAATGTTCTCGAAGAAACGTTGGAACCAGCGCTCCAGATTCATGCCGTTCCATAGAATAAGATCTGCATGTTGCGCTTTGACGATATCGCGTGGCGTCGGTTGGTAATCGTGGATCTCGGCGCCCGGTTTGGTAATTGACTCTACCACGGCAGCATCACCGGCCACGTTTTGAGCGATGTCTTGGATGATGGTGAAGGTGGTCACCACGCGCAATTTTTTTTCCGCCAAGGCAGCATGGCTAGTCAGACTGGCGCTCACTAATAGGCACATCAGTGCGAAAGGGCGACAACATGTCCACGCCCGAACAATAGAAAGGCGTGGAAAAATGTATTGTTTCAAAAGCATGGTGACATCTCCTGGCTCAAATGAAAATGATTATCAATATCAATTAGAGCAAAGTCAAGCGTCACCTGCAGGTTGACTGCCGGTTATTTCCTCAACACGAAAAAATAATACCGCCCCGTAAGTTATAGCATTTTATGTATCAGTATGTAACCGCTTAACGTAGTCGTCATAGGTGACAATATCGACCTCCGGGGTTTTCCTCAGCGCGACCTCACCCAGCTTCTGTGCCAACAACAGTACATCCTTTTGATCCAGCGGGGTTATTAACGCAAAACTGTTGCTGCCCAGCTCATGTGGAACGCCTTGTTCGTCAGTCACTGACGTGACAAATCCCTGAAGGGTTAATTGTCCTGTTAGCTTGGCTAAATCAGCTAATCCTTCTTCCTGGTAGCGAAAAGTCACCACAAAACACGTCGTTGCAGATTGACTCATAAATCACCTCTTGGTATACGAGTAGCTTGAGAGTAGACCAAAAAAAGCGTACAGGCGTCCTTACAAGTTGTATATGCTACGCAACTCATTGAAAGGGGTGAAGGATTCTGTGAAAACAAAAATAGGTTGCCTGACGGCAATTTTGCTTTTGTCGGGGTGCGCCAAAGACCCGCAAAACGCAAACAATAATTTAAGCAGTGGCACATCGCGCGGTGGTTGGTTAAAGACCCCCCCGCAAGCTCCGGTTAACCGCACAGGGACACCGATAGCCTATAACGATTATATTCGTCAGGCCGCCAACAGTTATGGCGTTGACGAAACGCTGATTAAAGCGATTATTCAGGTGGAGTCCGGGTTTAACCCGAACGCAGTCAGCACCTCGAACGCAGTGGGGTTAATGCAGCTGAAACCTTCAACCGCCGGGCGTGATGCCTATCGTCTTAAAGGAAGAAGCGGGCAGCCAAGCTCGCGTGAGTTGAAGGATCCGGCGGTCAATATTGATCTGGGAACAGCCTATATCAATATTCTTCAAAGCCAGCAGCTAGCCGGGATCAATGATCCACAAACATTGCGTTATGCCACCATTGTTTCTTATGTGAATGGGGCCGGTGCCATGTTACGCACTTTCTCATCAGATAAGCGCGTGGCGGTAAACCGCATCAATCAAATGAGCCCGGATGAGTTTTATCAACACATCCAGAAAAAGCACCCAGCCCCGCAGGCGCCGCGCTATTTATGGAAAGTGACGACAGCCTACCAGGCAATGTCACCCTAGTTCAGATGTGGTTGATTAAACGGCCCCTTAATGGGGCCGTTTTTTTATCGGCGCGCAGTAAAATCGCGATACAACTCTCATTTTTCGTTATTTCCCATCCTGTTACCTAAAAAACCGCACAAATAGTTAAATTTACATTAACAGCCAAATCTTTACGTTCATTCAATAAGTTACCGGTAACATTTTTGCGTTTGCTCACTTTGTGGCCTTCAATAAATAGACAAATAGGTAACAATTTATGTTTAAAACCCGCATCGACCGCAAGGTTGAGGTTAAATAGTTGTGATTATCTTTGGATGGAATGTGATATGTCGGACGATAAAACTAACAATTCACGGCGCGATTTCCTGTTGAAATCGATGACTTTAATCCCCGCAGCGGTGATTGGCGGCAGTGGCGTTAGCGCGCTGACAGCCACCATGCCGGCGGTTGCGGCGACAGATACCCCTAAACAAAATGACTACCAGCCCACGTTCTTCACCCCGGAAGAGTGGGCGTTCGTCAAGGCGGCGACGGCACGGTTGATCCCTGCTGACGATCGCGGTCCTGGCGCATTGGAAGCCGGCGTACCGGAATTTATCGATCGTCAGATGAATACCCCTTACGCTACCGGTTCTATTTGGTACATGCAGGGACCGTTTAACCCGGATGTGCCGAAGGAAATGGGTTACCAGCTGCCGTTGGTGCCGAAGCAAATCTACAACCTCGGTATTGCCGATGCCGACGCTTACAGCAAGAAAACCGCCGGTAAAGTTTTTGCCGAATTAGACGCTGCGCAGCAGGACGCCATGCTGCAAAAGTTTGAGTCTGGTGATGCGGAATTCCAGCAGTTACCTGCCAAGTTGTTTTTCTCCTACCTGTTGCAAAACACCCGCGAAGGTTTCTTCAGCGATCCGATCCATGGTGGCAATAAAGACATGGTCGGTTGGAAGCTCATTAATTTTCCGGGCGCGCGCGCCGATTTTATGGACTGGGTCGAGCGAGGAGAGCGTTATCCCTTACCCCCGGTATCAATTCGTGGGGAGAGGGGTTAACAATGGCAACGGTAATGAAAAAAGTAGACGCGGTGATCGTCGGCTTCGGCTGGGTTGGCGCCATTATGGCCAAAGAACTGACCGAGGCTGGCCTCAACGTGGTTGCGCTGGAGCGCGGCCCGATGCGCGATACCTACCCGGACGGTTCCTACCCTCAGGTGATTGACGAACTGACCTATAATATTCGCCGCAAACTGTTCCAGGACCTGTCTAAAAGCACCGTGACGATTCGTCACAATACCAGCCAGACAGCGGTACCTTATCGCCAGTTGGCGGCGTTCTTGCCGGGTACCGGCGTGGGTGGTGCAGGTCTGCACTGGTCTGGGGTGCATTTCCGCATCGATCCTATCGAGCTGCGCATGCGTAGCCACTACGAAGAACGTTATGGCAAAAGCTTTATTCCGAAGGACATGACCATTCAAGACTTCGGCGTAACCTATGACGAGCTGGAACCCTTCTTCGACAAGGCCGAGAAAGTGTTCGGCACGTCCGGCACGGCCTGGACAGTCAAAGGCCAGAAGATGGCGACGAAAGGCGGAAACCCTTTTGCGGCGGACCGTTCAGACAACTTCCCGCTGACGGCGCAGAAGAATACGTTTTCTGCACAGCTGTTTGAGAAAGCGGCGCGGGACGTGGGTTATCACCCTTACAATCTGCCGTCAGCCAATACATCAGATTCCTACACCAACCCCTACGGTGCGCAGATGGGGCCATGTAACTTCTGCGGTTTCTGCAGCGGCTATGCCTGTTACATGTATTCCAAAGCATCGCCGAACGTCAATATCTTGCCGGCGTTGCGGATGGAGAAGCGTTTCGAGTTACGCACCAACGCCAACGTGTTGAAGGTGAACCTGACCGACGATAAATCTCGTGCAACCGGCGTGAATTATATCGACGCGCAGGGCCGTGAAATCGAACAGCCAGCCGAGTTGGTGATCCTGGGTGCGTTCCAGTTCCACAACGTTCACCTGATGCTGCTGTCTGGCATCGGCAAGCCTTACGATCCGGTGACCGGTGAAGGTGTGGTAGGGCGTAACTTCGCTTACCAGAATCTGACCACCATCAAGGCGTTCTTTGACAAGGACGTGTTTACCAACCCGTTCATTGGTGCCGGCGGTAATGGTGTAGGTGTGGACGACTTCAACGCCGACAACTTTGACCATGCTAAAGAAGGCTTCGTCGGCGGCTCGCCGTTCTGGGTCAACCAGGCGGGCACTAAACCCATCTCTGGATTGCCAACCCCTCCAGGCACTCCGGCGTGGGGCAGCAAATGGAAAGCGGCGGTGGCGGATGCCTATACCCATCATGTCTCGATGGATGCCCACGGCGCGCACCAGTCGTATCGCAGCAACTATTTGGATCTCGATCCTAACTACAAGAACGTGTTCGGCCAACCGCTGCTGCGTATGACGTTCGACTGGCAGGAAAACGACATCAAGATGGCGCAGTTCATGTTCGACAAAATGGCACCGATCGCCAAGGCCATGAACCCGAAACTGATCTCTGGCAGTCCGAAAAACGCCAACAGCCATTTTGATACGACCAGCTACCAAACCACCCATATGAATGGCGGCGCGGTAATGGGTGAAGATCCGAAAACCAGCGCGGTAAATCGCTATTTGCAAAGCTGGGACGTGCATAACGTGTTCTCGATCGGCGCGTCGGCGTTCCCGCAGGGGCTGGGTTACAACCCGACCGGCACCGTAGCCGCGTTGGCTTACTGGTCTGCACGCGCCATCCGCGAGCAGTATCTGAAAAACCCAGGCCCTTTGGTGCAGGCATAAGGACGGCGACTGATGAAAGCATTTGTTCCCGCACTGGTTCTCAGTGCACTGAGTTTCTCCGTCTGGGCGCAGGACACCACCGTCAGCAGTGAGCTGATCCAGCGCGGCGAGTATCTGGCGCGCGCCGGTGACTGCGTGGCCTGCCACACCAATGGTAAAAGCGGTAAAGCCTTTGCCGGTGGCCTGGCAATGGAAACGCCGATCGGTACCATTTACTCCACCAATATCTCGCCGGACAAGAAAACCGGTATCGGTGATTACAGCTTCGAAGAGTTCGACAATGCGGTGCGTAAGGGTGTCGCCAAAAATGGCAGCACGCTATACCCGGCAATGCCGTACCCGTCATTCGCGCTGGTGAAAGAGGACGACATGCGCGCCATGTACGCCTATTTCATGCACGGTGTGGAGCCGGTGGAGCAGGCCAATAAGGATTCAGACATCCCTTGGCCGCTGTCGATGCGTTGGCCGTTGAGCATCTGGCGTGGCATGTTTGCGCCGGCGCCTGCGGACTTTGTGGCTAATGCCAAGGCCGATCCCGTCATTGAACGTGGTCGTTATCTGGTGGAAGGTTTGGGGCACTGCGGTGCTTGTCATACGCCGCGTAGCAACACCATGCAGGAAAAGGCACTGAGCAATAACGACGGTGATAACTATCTGTCCGGCAGTAATGCACCGATTGATGGCTGGGTTGCATCGAGCCTGCGCGGTGACAATAAGGACGGGTTGGGGACCTGGAGTGAAGCCGAGCTGACCGAATTCCTGAAAACCGGTCGTAATGACAAGTCGATCGTCTTCGGCGGTATGAGCGACGTGGTTGAGCACAGCTTGCAGTACCTGAGCGATGAAGACCTGACGGCGATCTCGCGTTACCTGAAAACGCTGCCACCGAAAGATGGCAAGCAGCAGGCAGTGCCTGTCGAAGACAGTGTCGCCAAGGATCTGTGGCGTGGTAACGACAGCAAACCGGGGGCGGCGCTGTACGTCGATAACTGTGCAGCCTGCCACCGTACTGATGGCGTAGGCTACAAGCGCGCCTTCCCGGCGCTTAAAGGTAACCCGGTCGTGCAAACTGAAGACGCGACGTCGCTGATTCACATTGTGTTGACCGGCAACACAACGCCAGCGGTGAAAGGGGCTGTATCCAACATCACCATGCCACCGTTCGGTTGGCGTCTGAATGACCAGCAGGTGGCTGATGTGGTTAACTTCATTCGCTCAAGCTGGGGTAACAGCGCCAAGCCTATCAGCGCTTCTGACGTGGCCAGCGTGCGTAAAGACCGCTCGATGATCCGCGATGAGAAGGAGATGGGCAGCGCAGCGGTACCGGAACACCCGGACGCTAACAAGTAACGCCGACTGGGGCCTCGTAAGAGGCCCCAGCTTTTTGTGCTCCCCGTGGCGGTTTTTACCGCGATAATTGTTCACTAAGCAGACACTCAGCAAGCGAGAGATGGACCCGGACAGCATTTTTAATTATCCTTTGCCGTCCTTTTATCAGGTATGTGAATGAAATTCTGAGTTAATCCACTGATTATTATTAAAAATTCGCGGAGAAGGATATCCCGTTAGGCGCAATCGTTGTCGCCGCAGATTAAGGTAAGCTTTCCTATGAGTACGATTTCTCCCGATTCAGGTACGCTGGCTTCCGCCCAGCCGGCCAAATGGAATAAAACCGACACCCTCTGGATGTTTGGTCTCTACGCTACGGCGGTGGGTGCAGGTACACTGTTTTTGCCCATCAACGCCGGTTTAAATGGTCCGTTAGTGTTGGTGCTGATGGCGTTGTTTGCCTTCCCGTTGACGTATTTACCGCATCGCGCACTGAGCCGCTTTGTGCTTTCCGGCTCCAGCCGCGACGGCAATATTCATGATGTGGTGGTTGAGCACTTCGGCGTGCTGGCCGGTAAAATCATCATGGTGCTGTACCTGATGGCGTTCTTTCCGATTGTGTTGGTGTACAGCATTTCGATTACCAACGCGCTCGACAGCTTCCTGATTCATCAGTTTCATATCACGCCATTGCCACGTATCTGGTTGAGCCTGGCAGTCGTGGTTGTGTTGAATCTGGTTCTGTTGCGCGGCAAAGACGCCATTGTTTCGGCGATGGGGATGTTGGTGTTCCCGCTGCTGGTGTTTTTGATGGGGATTTCGTTGTACCTGATGCCCACCTGGCAAACGGCCAACTTTGTTAACGGACTGGCCAATACGCAATTCAACAGCCCTGATCTCTGGCATTCATTGTGGCTGGCTGTGCCGGTAATGGTCTTTTCTTTTAGCCATGCGCCGATCATTTCGTCGTTTGCTTCGACCCAAAAGAGTCTGTATGGCGATCTGGCTGAACGCCGCTGCGCACGTATCATGCGCTATAGCTATGTCCTGATCTGCGTCACGGTATTGTTCTTTGTCTTCAGCTGCGTGTTAAGCCTGTCTCATGAAGATATGCAACAGGCTAAAGAGCAAAACATCACCGTGTTGACTACGCTGGCGAATAAATTCTCTAATCCACTGATTGCCTATCTTGGCCCGATGATGGCGATGCTCGCGATGGCCAAGTCTTATCTGGGGACCTCTCTGGGGGTGACAGAAGGGGCGACCAGCCTGATTGACGGCCTGACGCGTGCGGTAGGTAAACCCTTAAGTTCGCGTATTACACACCGAATTTCCGCGGTGTTACTGTTCCTGCTGACGTGGGCGGCGACGGTCTGGAATCCGAGTGCGTTGCATATTATCGAAACCATCAGCGGCCCGCTCATCGCGGCGATCCTGTTTATTCTGCCGATGTATGCAGTGCGAGCGGTTCCTGCAATGCGCCGCTATCGCGCGTTAAGTAATGTCTTCGTACTGGTGATGGGGCTGATTGCGTTGTCGGCGTTGATCTACGGCCTGATTTAATCTCAATGGTGCGCCGGCTCCGGCGCACCAGCTTGTTCTTGTTCACATCTCTTTTCAATTAACCGAAAACTCGTCTGGCGTTCTCTTTGATAATGGGAGCAATTCTCATTATTATTTCTGGATTAATTTCCTACGCTAAGGAGTGTTACGTGCACCGTCGAATGACCCTGCTGGCTTTAGCCTGCGCCTGTGGTTTGTCTGCTCAGGCAATGGCGACCACTTATCCACTCACCCTGACTGATGCCGCCGGTCAAACCCTGACCATTAAGCAAGAGCCGAAACGCATTGTGGTGCAGGACGGTCGCGATATTTTGGCGCTGGCCTTGCTTGACCGCGCCGATCCCTTTACCCGCGTGGTGGCATGGAACAACCTGCTGAAGAAAAGTGATGGTGAGACCTGGAAAATCCTGCAGAGTAAGTGGCCCGGAGCAAACAACATTATTGATATGGGGTTTAGCGACAAGGGCGAGGTTAACCTGGAAAGCGTCATCGCCAAGCACCCTGACCTGATGGTAGCGCAGCTGCGTTCTAAACCGTCGCTGAGCCAGACTGGCGTGTTGGACAAGCTGCAAGCACTGAATATCCCGGTGTTGTTTATCGATACCATGCTAAAGCCAGTGGAGAATACCCCGAAGAGCATCACGTTATTGGGGGAAACGCTAAACCGTGAAAGTGAGGCGAAGCAGTACACCGACTTTTATCAGCAGCACTATCAGCACATCCTCGATAAAACCAAAACGGTAGAACCAAAGCCGCTGGTGTTTATTGAGGCGAAAGCCGGCCTGAATGGGCTGGAGTCTTGCTGTTTCACGCACGCGCATGTTGGTTGGGGTGGGATGATTGAGGCGGTAGGTGCACGCAACGTGGGTTCAGCACTGTTACCGGGCGCGACGGGTGATGTATCCCTTGAAAAAGTGATCAGCATGAAACCGGATGCCTATATTGTATCCGGCTCCCAGTGGGCCAGCAAAACCAACGCCGCAGTGCCTTTTGGCTATGGTGTGACGCAACAGCAGGTTGATGATGCGTTCAACAAAATGAAGCAACGCCCAGGCTTTGCCCAGCTTTCCGCGGTGAAAGAGGGGCGCTTCTATGGCATCTACCACAACTTCTACAATCATCCTTACAATATCGTTGGACTCGAGTATCTGGCGAAGTTTATCTATCCGACTCAGTTCAAGGATTTGGACCCGGCGAAAACCTACAGCGAGATCCTCAGTCGATTTACCGAAGTGCCGGAAGGCAAGGGGATTCTAGGCGCGCAGGCGCCGGCAGGTAAATAAGTGAAGCGGGCGCGGCAATCGCGCCCGTTTAACCGGTCAGGCGACGGCAGGGGTGTAAGTGGAGATGATCTCCAATATGCCGTTGATAATAAATTGCACACCCATACACACCAGCAGGAACCCCATCAGGCGTGATATTGCCTCAATGCCGCTTTGACCCACGAGACGCATGATAGCGCCGGAGCTGCGCAAGCAGGCCCACAGGATAACGGCGACCGTCAGGAAGATGGCTACAGGTGCTACCAGCAGTACCCAATGCGCAAATCCCAGGGTGTTTTCTTTAACGCTTGAGGCCGAACTGATGATCATGGCAATGGTCCCAGGGCCTGCGGTGCTGGGCATGGCTAGCGGGACAAAAGCGATATTGACGGAGGTTTTCTTACGCAATTCGTTGTTCTTGGTTTCAACCTCGGGCGCCTCTTCCGCGCGCTGTTGCGGGAACAACATACGAAAGCCAATGAATGCCACGATCAGTCCACCGGCAATACGCAAGCCGGGAATAGAAATCCCGAAAGTGTTCATGACTAACTGACCGGCATAGAACGCCACCGTCATGATGAAGAACACATAGACCGACGCCATCAGTGATTGTTGATTGCGTTCTTCACGCGTCATGTTACCCGAAAGACCGAGTAACAGCGCGACCGTAGTGAGTGGGTTGGCCAACGGCAGCAGTAGCACCAAACCCAGCCCAATGGCCTGGAATAACTGCAGAATACTCGTCATGGTTCAAACTTCCTGTTTTCAGTGAATGTTGTGACGCGGCATAGAGTCATCCCCTGGTTTGCCACCTGTTGAGGGGCAGTGGCAGGGGAATAGATCTGTAATATAGAGGAATGGTATTTGCAGCTCATTATCCTTGAGTGCTGGAAGGGGTCAGCTCAGGAACAGCGTCAGTGTTGGTATCATCGTCATTCACACAATCGCTGGTTATCTCTTGTGTATCTTCACACTCCATTGGCGGTTCGTTAACCGCAATGGCTCTTGGGTGGCGGTCTGCCCCCAAATGCAACAGCGCAAAAATAGCCACCAACACGATGCAGGCACCAACAAGTAATTTCAATAACCGGTTCATGATGCGGGATGCTGTCTCAACTCTGCCGTTAATGGCATCAGGATAGCGGGAGCGGAGCATGTTCGCCATAGCTGATTGACGCAATATTATTGTCTGTCTGCTCAGGACCCGTTTGGGGTTGGACACAAAAAATTATCGGTGAACAGATATATCTGCCTGAACCGGCTTATTTTAGTGTCATGACGCCTAGGGTCTTGCGTGCAGGAGAGGCTTTCTGGTGTAGAGAACCTAATTCATCGCTTATTCAAAGCCTGCCCAGAAACTCCGGGTAGATGGCGCGCTAATCATAGTGTTACACTGTTCGTTCCGTTATGGCGTCGCACCATGTCACATAGACATTATGTGTTCATGAGGGCATATATTCGGCAGGGTAAAGTTGAATAGCGTTCATAACATAATGTATTTAAACGATTTTGTATTTCTTCATGTGATCTGTCGTGTGGGTCACCACTGTAGATAAGGAATTATTAATGCCTGTTATTACTCTTCCTGACGGAAGTCAGCGTCATTTTGATCGTGCCGTTTCCCCCCTGGATGTTGCCCTTGATATCGGCCCTGGCTTGGCGAAGGCCTGTATTGCCGGCCGTGTAAACGGTGAACTGGTTGATGCCGGCGATCTGATCGAATCAGATGCGCAACTGGCGATCATCACCATCAAGGACGCCGAAGGTCTGGAAATCATGCGCCACTCTTGTGCGCACCTGTTAGGCCATGCGATCAAACAACTGTGGCCAGACACCAAAATGGCCATCGGTCCAGTGATTGACAACGGTTTCTACTATGACGTTGATATTGACCGTACCCTGACGCAGGAAGACCTGGATCTGCTTGAAAAGCGGATGCATGAGTTGGCTGACAAAGATTATGACGTCATCAAGAAAAAGGTTAGCTGGCAAGAAGCCCGCGACACCTTTGCTGCACGTGGCGAAAGCTACAAAGTGGCGATTCTGGATGAGAATATCAGCCATGACGACCGTCCTGGCCTGTATCACCACGAAGAATACGTCGACATGTGCCGCGGTCCGCACGTGCCGAACATGCGTTTCTGCCATCATTTCAAACTGCAGAAAACGTCGGGCGCTTACTGGCGTGGCGACAGCAAAAATAAAATGCTGCAGCGTATCTATGGTACTGCCTGGGCAGACAAGAAACAGCTGAATGCCTATTTGCAGCGTCTGGAAGAAGCGGCTAAGCGTGACCACCGCAAGATCGGCAAGCAGCTCGATCTGTACCATATGCAGGAAGAAGCACCGGGTATGGTGTTCTGGCACAACGACGGTTGGACCATTTTCCGTGAGTTGGAAGCCTTTGTGCGTATGAAGCTCAAAGAGTACCAGTATCAGGAAGTGAAAGGGCCATTTATGATGGACCGTGTGCTGTGGGAAAAAACCGGGCACTGGGAAAACTATAAAGACGCCATGTTCACTACCTCGTCGGAAAACCGCGAGTATTGCATCAAGCCAATGAACTGCCCGGGACACGTGCAGATCTTCAACCAGGGCTTGAAGTCTTACCGTGATTTGCCACTGCGTATGGGCGAGTTCGGCAGCTGCCACCGCAATGAGCCGTCAGGTTCTCTGCATGGCCTGATGCGTGTACGTGGTTTTACTCAGGATGACGCCCATATCTTCTGTACTGAAGAGCAGGTGCGTGCCGAAGTAAACGAATGCATCAGAATGGTCTATGATGTGTACGGCACTTTTGGCTTCGACAAGATTGCTGTGAAGCTTTCAACCCGCCCAGAGAAGCGTATCGGTACTGACGATATGTGGACGCGTGCAGAAGACGATTTGGCTGCAGCGCTGACTGAAAACGGGATTCCGTTTGAATATCAGCCGGGTGAGGGTGCCTTCTACGGACCAAAAATTGAATTTACTCTGCATGATTGTTTGGATCGTGCATGGCAATGTGGTACCGTGCAGCTCGATTTCTTCTTGCCGGGTCGTTTAGGCGCATCGTATGTTGGCGAAAACAACGATCGCGTGGTCCCGGTAATGATTCACCGCGCTATTTTGGGCTCCATGGAACGTTTCATCGGTATCCTTACCGAAGAATACGCAGGGTTCTACCCGACCTGGATTGCTCCGGTGCAGGTGGTGGTGATGAATATCACCGACAGTCAGTCTGATTATGTCCAGCAATTGACCAAAAAACTGCAGGACGCAGGTATTCGCGTGAAAGCGGACTTGAGAAATGAGAAGATTGGCTTTAAAATTCGCGAACATACTTTACGACGGGTTCCTTACATGTTGGTGTGCGGTGATAAAGAGGTCGAATCAGGCAAAGTTGCCGTTCGTACCCGCCGTGGCAAAGACCTGGGAAGCCTGGACGTAAATGAAGTCGTAGACAAGCTGCTGAAAGAGATTCGCAGCCGTAGTCTTCATCAACTGGAGGAATAAAGTATTAAAGGCGGAAAACGAGTTCAACCGGCGCGTCCTAATCGCATTAACAGAGAAATTCGCGCGCAAGAAGTTCGCCTAACCGGCGTCGATGGCGAGCAGATTGGTATTGTCAGTCTGAATGAAGCTCTTGAAAAAGCTGAGGAAGCGGGTGTTGATTTAGTAGAAATCAGCCCAAATGCCGAACCGCCAGTTTGTCGAATCATGGATTACGGCAAATTCCTCTACGAGAAGAGCAAGTCGACAAAAGAACAGAAGAAGAAGCAAAAAGTTATTCAGGTCAAGGAAATCAAATTCCGTCCTGGTACCGATGATGGCGACTATCAGGTCAAACTACGCAACCTGATTCGCTTTCTGGAAGATGGCGATAAAGCCAAAATCACCCTGCGTTTCCGTGGGCGTGAGATGGCGCACCAACAGATCGGTATGGAAGTGCTTAACCGCGTCCGTAAAGATCTGTGTGAAGACTCTGATTTGGCCATTGTCGAATCCTTCCCTACAAGGATCGAAGGTCGTCAGATGATCATGGTGCTCGCACCTAAGAAGAGACAGTAAGGCTTCCAAGTAATCGAACCCACGCAGCGCATGCGTTGTGTGGGTTTTATTCGCCTCACTGACTTGTTGTTTAACAATGCGAAGTGGATTTAATTAAAATGCCAAAGATTAAAACTGTACGTGGTGCAGCCAAACGCTTCAAAAAAACCGGCAGCGGTGGTTTTAAGCGTAAACATGCTAACCTGCGTCATATTCTGACCAAAAAAGCAACCAAGCGTAAACGTCACCTGCGTCCGAAAGGCATGGTGTCTAAAAACGATATGGTCCTGGTTGTCGCGTGCTTGCCGTACGCTTAAGCCATTTTTTTTGAATCTAGAATAAGACTTTAGGAGAGAGCATATGGCTCGCGTAAAACGTGGTGTAATTGCACGCGCACGTCACAAGAAAATTTTAAAACAAGCGAAAGGTTACTACGGTGCCCGTTCGCGCGTTTATCGTGTTGCCTTCCAGGCAGTAATCAAAGCAGGTCAGTACGCTTACCGTGACCGTCGTCAACGTAAGCGTCAGTTCCGTCAGCTGTGGATTGCACGTATTAACGCTGCTGCTCGTCAGAACGACATGTCTTACAGCAAATTCATTAACGGCTTGAAAAAAGCTTCTATTGAAATTGACCGTAAGATCTTGGCTGACATCGCAGTCTTCGACAAAGTGGCATTCTCTGCACTGGTTGAGAAAGCGAAAGCAGCACTGGCGTAAGTCAGTTATTAAAGAGGGAGCTTGCTCCCTCTTTAATCTTTGTTTTCAGCGACACACATTGACTTTTATTGACCGCCGCTATATCACTGGTGGACAATCATTGACCAGGTAATACAATCATGAAAGCTGCTATTTTTCGTTTCTTTTTTTACTTTAGCGCCTGAACTCAGGAGGCTTTGCGCGTAAGAAAAGAAACGAAAAGTAGCGCCTAAGCCTCCCTTGTGGAGGCTTTTTTGTTTTTGGCCGTCTTCGAAGCCGGGTTAAAGCGTTAAATGCTTTGAAGATGTGCTAAAGGCGTGTTCGAATAATAGATAACAATTACTTAGAGCCATATCGGCCAGAGGAAGAGGAAAGCAATGCCACATCTCGCAGAGCTGGTTGCCAATGCCAAGGCAGCCGTAGAAGATGCCCAGGATGTTGCCGCGTTAGATTTGGTACGCGTCGAATATTTAGGCAAAAAAGGTCATTTCACCTTGCAGATGCAATCGCTGCGTGACGTGCCGGCGGAAGATCGCCCGGCTGCCGGTGCGGTGATCAACCAGGCAAAACAAGCGGTGCAGGAAGCGCTGAACGCGCGTAAAAACACGCTGGAATCTGCCGCATTGAACGAACGTCTGGCCGCAGAAACCATCGACGTCTCTTTGCCGGGCCGCCGCATGGAAAACGGTGGATTGCATCCGGTGACGCGCACCATCGACCGTATCGAAGCCTTCTTCGGTGAGTTAGGTTTCTCCGTGGAGACCGGGCCGGAAATTGAAGATGACTATCACAACTTCGACGCGTTGAATATTCCGGGTCATCACCCGGCGCGCGCCGATCACGATACCTTCTGGTTCGACGCCACACGCTTACTGCGCACACAGACATCCGGCGTGCAGATCCGCACCATGAAGAACCAGCAGCCGCCAATCCGCATTATTGCACCGGGCCGTGTGTACCGTAACGATTACGACCAGACACATACCCCGATGTTCCATCAGATGGAAGGCCTGATTGTTGATAAAGACATCAGCTTCACCAACCTGAAGGGGACATTGCATGATTTCCTGAATAACTTCTTTGAAGAAGACTTGCAGGTTCGTTTCCGTCCGTCTTACTTCCCGTTTACCGAGCCTTCCGCTGAAGTGGATGTGATGGGTAAAAATGGCAAGTGGCTGGAAGTGCTGGGCTGCGGCATGGTTCACCCGAACGTGCTGCGCAATGTGGGCATCGATCCGGAAATTTATTCCGGTTTCGCTTTCGGTATGGGTATGGAGCGTCTGACGATGCTGCGTTACGGTGTTACCGATCTGCGTGCATTCTTCGAAAACGATCTGCGTTTCCTCAAACAGTTTAAGTAAGGCGGGAATATCACATGAAATTCAGTGAACTCTGGTTGCGCGAGTGGGTAAACCCGGCCATCAGCAGCGAAGCATTATCCGATCAAATTACCATGGCCGGCCTGGAAGTGGACGGCGTGGAGCCTGTCGCGGGTGCCTTTAACGGCGTGGTCGTGGGCCATGTTGTGGAGTGCGGTCAGCATCCGAACGCGGACAAACTGCGCGTAACCAAGATTAATGTGGGTGGTGACCGTCTGCTGGACATCGTCTGCGGCGCACCAAACTGCCGCACTGGCTTGAAAGTGGCTGTTGCTACCGTGGGCGCAGTGCTGCCAGGCGACTTCAAAATCAAAGCTGCGAAACTGCGTGGCGAACCTTCTGAGGGTATGCTCTGTTCGTTCTCCGAACTGGGGATTACCGACGATCACGACGGTATCATTGAGCTACCGGAAGACGCGCCAATCGGGACAGATATTCGCGAATATCTGCAGCTGAACGACAACGCGATCGAAATCAGCGTCACGCCGAACCGTGCCGACTGCCTGGGTATTATTGGCGTTGCACGCGATGTTGGCGTTTTGAATCAGGTCGCGTTGACCGAACCGGATATGAGCTCGGTAGCCGCAACTATCAATGATACATTGCCAATCCGTGTTGATGCGCCTCAGGCGTGCCCGCGTTATCTTGGCCGCGTAGTAAAAGGCATCGACGTTAAGGCTGCCAGCCCACTGTGGATGCGTGAAAAACTGCGTCGTTGCGGTATCCGCTCCATTGATGCTGTGGTTGATGTGACCAACTATGTACTGTTGGAACTGGGGCAACCCATGCATGCCTTCGACCTGAGCCGCATTGAAGGCGGTATCGTGGTGCGTATGGCAAGCGAAGGCGAAACCCTGACGCTGTTGGACGGTAACGAAGCGAAGCTGAACGCCGATACTTTAGTGATTGCCGATCACCAGAAAGCCCTGGCGATGGGGGGCATCTTCGGTGGTGAACATTCCGGTGTTAACGAATCCACCCAGGATGTGCTGCTGGAGTGCGCTTTCTTTAGCCCGTTGTCCATTACCGGACGCGCACGCCGTCATGGCTTACACACTGACGCATCACACCGTTACGAGCGTGGCGTTGATCCTGCGTTGCAGTATAAAGCAATGGAGCGAGCGACTCGTCTGTTGATTGATATCTGCGGCGGTCAGGCTGGCCCTGTGATTGATGTAACCGCTGAAAGCGAGCTGCCAAAACGCGCCACCATTACGTTGCGTCGTGAAAAACTGGATCGCCTGATTGGTCACGTTGTGCCAAGTGAGCAGGTAAGCGACATTCTGCGTCGTTTGGGTTGCCAGGTGACCGAGCAGGGCGATAACTGGTTGGCGGTTGCGCCTAGCTGGCGTTTTGATATGGAAATCGAAGAAGACCTGGTGGAAGAAGTGGCCCGTGTTTACGGCTACAACAATATTCCTGACGTCCCGGTACGCGCTGACCTGATCATGACCAAGCATCGTGAAGCGGATCTGACGTTGAAGCGTGTGAAGACCATGTTGGTCGATCACGGTTATCAGGAAGCTATCACCTATAGCTTTGTTGATCCTAAAGTTCAGGCCTTACTGCACCCTGGCGAAGACGTCTTGATTCTGCCAAGCCCGATTTCGGTCGAAATGTCTGCGATGCGTCTGTCTCTGTGGACCGGTTTGCTGTCTGCGGTTGTCTATAACCAGAATCGTCAGCAAACTCGCCTGCGCCTGTTTGAAAGCGGCCTGCGCTTTGTGCCTGATACTGCGGCAAATCTGGGTATCCGTCAGGACGTCATGCTAGCTGGGGTGATTGCGGGCCATACGCATGAAGAACATTGGGATCTGGCGCGTAAGCCTGTCGACTTCTATGATTTAAAAGGGGATCTGGAGTCTGTTCTGGAGCTGACCGGTAAATTATCTGAAATTCAGTTCAAGGCAGAGACTCATCCAGCATTGCACCCGGGGCAGAGTGCGGGCATTTATTTCCAAGGTGAACCTGTAGGTTTCATCGGTGTAGTTCATCCGGAACTTGAACGTAAACTGGATCTTAACGGCCGAACAGTGGTGTTCGAACTGGAGTGGAACAAGGTCGCAAGCCGCGCCGTGCCTCAGGCGCGAGAGGTTTCTCGCTTCCCGGCAAACCGCCGTGATATCGCTGTTGTGGTGGCTGAAAACGTCCCCGCAGAAGATATTTTGGCAGAGTGTAAGAAAGTTGGCGCAAATCAGGTAGTTGGCGTAAACTTGTTTGATGTGTACCGTGGCAAGGGCGTGGCAGAGGGTTATAAGAGCCTGGCTATCAGTCTGGTATTGCAGGATACCGCTCGTACACTGGAAGAAGAGGAGATAGCCGTTACCGTTGCAAAATGTGTAGAGGCTCTAAAACAGCGATTCCAAGCATCCTTGAGGGATTGAACCTATGGCGCTTACTAAAGCTGAAATGTCAGAACACCTGTTTGAAAAGCTTGGGCTTAGCAAACGGGATGCCAAAGACCTGGTAGAACTGTTTTTCGAAGAGGTACGTCGTGCTCTTGAGAACGGTGAGCAGGTAAAACTGTCAGGTTTTGGCAATTTTGATTTGCGTGACAAAAACCAACGTCCGGGGCGTAACCCGAAGACCGGCGAGGATATTCCGATTACGGCGCGCCGCGTGGTCACTTTCCGTCCGGGACAAAAGCTGAAAAGTCGGGTAGAGAACGCAAGCCCGAAAGAGTAAGTTACGTGAAACCAAAAAAGGCCGCTTTTGCGGCCTTTTTCTTTTTGTGTATTAAATTCGGTTTATTCTTAAATTAAGGCGGAAAAACGAATTAAAAAATTAAGTTTCATTGGTTTTTTTAAATCCAAAATAATATATCGTTTGCGGATTATTCTTATGGTTATTTTTAACTTCGCATTACCATAAATAAAAGGGGCCGAAGCCCCTAATAATTAATAATGGTTGTAGTAGTGGCCAGGGCCACCACCGCCTCGGTGTCCACCACCGTAAGGTCCGTAGCAACAGGCGCTAAGCGCCGTGGCCAGCACGGCAACGGTCAGCAGCAGTACAATACGCTTAATCATAATAATATCTCTCTGGTGGGTGTTGGTTGAATTATAAATGTCGGTAGGGTACGCAGTACGTCAGTTATTCGTTAAACGTTGTTAGCAGCTATAATTATTTAAATAACGAAAAGTTGACTGTATGGATTGTGTAAAGGAGATGAAAACGATCTGAAAATAGGCTTTGGTGAGATAGGCGCAAAATAAACGCACTGATATAAACACCACAGCGAGAAAATAAAGTAGGAGCGTAAAATGAAAAAGATCCTGTTGCTGGTGTGTTTACCGCTGCTGCTGCCGCTGGTTGCAAAGGCGGATGTCTCTATCGATATCAATGTACCGGGTGTTGCGGTGCATTTGGGGGATCAGGACCGTCGCGGCTACTATTGGGATGGATACGACTGGCGCCCACCACAATGGTGGCATGAACACCAGGGACGCGGTATTGGCGAACGAAACAACCGCGGTATGTATTGGGATGGTGGGCGTTGGCAACCCTCGCCGCCGCGCGGAAATGATCACCGTGGCCCTGAGCGAGGGGGTAACCCGTTCCACGGTGAGCGTGATCATCGTGATAACGGCAATCATCATGACAATGGCGACCGCGATAATGGCCGCGATCGTGACAATGGTCACGGCAAACCCTATCCGCAAAACAATAACGACCCTCGCCGCTAATTGATTTAACGGCGGCTAATCTTGCCATCACCTGAGGGTTGTGGGCAGGATTAGCCGCTGTTTTCCTGCCGTAATCCTTATGCAATGCTTTCCCTTCTGAGGCTAACCCCCTAATATTTGACCCAGACGTCAATTATTCGGCCGCTGATCACGGCCAGCAGGGAACCGCCACACTTATGTCAACCCGCCAGACTTTTACCTTATTGCTGCACAAACAGCGTCATCGCGATAAACGGCATCTCATGGTGTTGGCGTTGGGCGTTGCCGTTGCTTTTGTTTTCAGCCTCAGTGCCGGTGATATATGGCTTTGGCCCACGCAGTGGTCGAGTGAAACGGCGCAGCTCTTTGTCTGGCAATTACGCTTGCCCCGTGCGCTGGCGGTGATGTTGGTCGGGGCGAGCCTGGCGGTTGCGGGTGCGGTAATGCAGGCACTCTTTGAGAATCCGTTGGCCGAACCGGGTTTGCTGGGGGTGGCAAATGGCGCGGGTGTGGCGTTGGTGCTAACGGTGCTGTTGGGCAACGGCCTGCTGCCGGTGGCGATGATGAGCCTGAGCGCTATTGCCGGTGCATTGATAATGACTTTCCTGTTGCTCAGTTTTGCGCGGCGCAAGCGCTTGACCAATGCGCGTTTACTGCTGGTCGGCGTTGCCCTGGGCATTCTGTGCAGTGCCGTGATGACCTGGGCGGTGTATTTCAGTTCCAGTCTGGATTTGCGCCAACTTATGTATTGGATGATGGGAGGGTTTGGCGGCGTTGACTGGCGACAGAAGTGGCTGGTATTGGCGCTGTTGCCCGTGTTGTTGTGGTTGTGCGTTCAGGGCAAGGCGCTGAACTTTATGGCGCTGGGGGAAGTGCAAGCTCGCCAGCTTGGCCTTTCTTTGCACCTCTGGCGCAACCTGCTGGTTTTAGCGATCGGCTGGCTGGTGGGGGTTAGCGTCGCCTTGGCGGGGGTGATCGGTTTCGTCGGGTTAGTGATACCGCATATACTGCGTCTGAGTGGCCTGACCAACCAACGTTATTTATTGCCCGGCTGCGCGTTGGCGGGCGCCGGCGTGTTGCTTGCGGCCGATGTCATGGCTCGTATTACTTTGCTGTCGGCTGAATTACCCATTGGTGTGGTGACCGCTACGTTGGGTGCACCTCTATTTATCTGGTTACTGATCCGGGTAAAAAGCGTAAGGTAGTTTCTCTGTTCATCTGCAAGCAAAACAAGAGGATAAAATCCATGGCTCAACCGATTTATGACATTCCACTGAATACCATCCAAAACCAGCCCACCACGCTGGGTACGTATAAAGGCCGCGTGTTACTGGTGGTGAATGTGGCATCAGAGTGCGGCTTGACGAAACAGTACGAAGGACTGGAAGCCTTATATGAAACCCACCGGGAGCAAGGTTTTGAAGTCCTGGGCTTTCCGTCTAACGAGTTCCTTGGGCAGGAACCAGGAAGCAACGAAGAGATCCTGGCTTTTTGCCGTGGCACCTTTGGCGTCCAGTTCCCGATGTTTGCCAAACTCGAAGTCAACAGTGAAAACCGGCATCCATTGTATCAGGCGCTGATCGCTGCAGAACCTCAAGCCGTTGCACCACAGGGCAGTGAGTTCCTGGCACGCATGAGCAGCAAGGGCCGGGCACCGAAGCAAACCGGCGATATTTTGTGGAACTTTGAGAAATTCCTGATCGGGCGCGATGGCACTGTGATCCAGCGTTTCTCCCCGGACACAACGCCGGAAGATCCGATCTTGGTTGCTGCGGTTAAACAGGCGTTGGCCGAAAAATAAAGAGGGAGTGGTAATTAAGCATGCTGCAACTCAGTCAGGTTGGGGTAGAAGGGCGTTTTACGCCGTTTTCAGCACAGGTCGATGCTGGGTTGCAGTTTCACCTTATTGGTCCGAATGGCGCCGGTAAAAGCACGCTGCTGGCGCGACTGGCGGGTATATTGCCGGGTACAGGTGATATCTTGCTCGCCGGGAAACCATTGGAAGACTATCAGGGCCATGAGTTGGCGTTGCGCCGTGCCTATTTGAGCCAGCAACAGCCGCCGGTCGCGCTGATGCCCGTATTCCAATATCTGGAACTGCACCGCCCGGCGGGGGCCGAGGAAGAGGCTCTGGAAAGTACCCTTCTTTATCTCTGTCAGCGTCTGAAACTGATGGATAAATTGTCCCGCATGTTGACACAACTATCCGGCGGGGAGTGGCAACGGGTGCGGCTGGCGGCGGTATTGTTGCAAGTCTGGCCGACGGTCAATCCGCGGAGCCAACTGTTGTTGCTGGACGAACCGACAAACAGTCTGGACGTGGCGCAGAAGGTTGCCCTGGATAGGTTGCTGCGGGAGTTTTGCCAAAGTGGGCGCAGTGCATTAGTTTGCGCGCATGACCTCAACCATACCTTGCAGCAGGCCGACCGAGTTTGGTTATTGCATGCAGGCCGTTTGGTTGCCCAAGGAGCCACGCAGGAAGTGATGGAGCCGTTATTGCTTTCAACAATTTATGACGTGGATTTTCACTTGCAGGCGGTTGGCGATCAACGCTGGATTATGACCAAAACTGCATAGTCCGTTAGCACGGTTAAAATTCACCCTAAACGAAAATTAAACGGACCCGATATAAATAGCGAGATAACGGTCGGCGTTATTTCCCTTTTTGCTTAAAATTGTCTGTCCAATCTTGAAAACCGTCGCTGACGTGCTACGATGATTAAGTTCAAAAATAATAAGTAAATAATTATAAATTACTATAACTAATTGATTATCAAATCAATTTGATTTTATGATGATGGCCCTCGCAGATCAGATAGTTAACTGATAATAAATCGCATCTTAAGGTTTAGTTAAGCTTGCGGCCGTACATTGGCAGTTAATCAACCAGGAACGATTCTCTCTGGCGTTTAATATCCGTTAAATAAAAGAGATCTACAGTGTCATTAAAAGAAGTTTGATACGTTTGGGGTTAACTATGGATCAATTTTTACCTTTCTCACGCCCAGCGATTGGCGATGAAGAAATCGCGGCGGTAGAAAGGGTATTGCGCTCAGGTTGGATCACTACCGGGCCGCAAAATCAGCAGTTGGAAAGTGAGTTTTGCGCCACCTTCGGCTGTAAACATGCCATTGCTGTTTGTTCCGCCACCGCCGGTATGCATATCACCCTGATGGCTCTGGGTATTGGCCCAGGCGACGAAGTTATCACTCCCTCACAGACCTGGGTTTCCACCCTCAACATGATTGAATTGCTCGGCGCGACGCCGGTAATGATTGACGTTGACCGCGATACGCTGATGGTCAGCGCCAGCGATGTTGAAGCAGCGATTACGGCAAAAACCAAAGCTATTGTTCCGGTACATTACGCTGGCGCACCACTGCAAATGGACGCGTTGCGCGATGTGGCTCAACGCCACAACATTCCTCTGATTGAAGACGCGGCCCACGCCGTCGGTTCCCGTTACAACGGTGAGTGGGTCGGTGCTCGTGGCACGGCCATCTTCTCATTCCACGCGATTAAGAATCTGACCTGCGCCGAAGGCGGCCTGATTGCCACCGACGACGATGAATTGGCGGATCGCCTGCGTTGTTTGAAATTCCACGGTTTGGCCGTTGATGCGTTTGACCGCCAGCAACTGGGGCGCAAACCTCAGGCTGAAGTGGTCGAGCCTGGCTACAAATACAATCTTTCTGATATCCATGCGGCCATCGCCGTGGTGCAACTGGCACGCTTGCCGCAGCTTAATGCTCGCCGTAAAGCGCTGGCGCAGCGTTATCTCACCGCGTTGGAAGGCTCGCCTTTCCTGCCGCTGGGTTTGCCGGATTACCCGCATGACCACGCATGGCATCTGTTTATGGTACGCGTTGATGCCGAGCGCTGTGGGATCGACCGCGATCAACTGATGGAACGCTTGAAAGAAGTCGGTATTGGCACCGGTCTGCATTTCCGCGCGGCCCATACTCAAAAGTTTTATCGTGAACGTTATCCGCAGCTGTCTTTGCCGAATACTGAATGGAACTCGGCGCGCCTGTGTACCTTACCGCTATTCCCTGATATGACCGACGACGATGTTGATCGCGTGGTCAAAGCCTTGTCTTCTGTTGTGGAGTCGTTACGTGTCTCGCGTTGAACCGATAAAAAAAGTTTCGGTGGTGATCCCGGTATACAACGAGCAGGAAAGCTTACCTGCTTTGCTTGAGCGTACCAGTGCTGCCTGTAAACAATTGACCCAACCTTATGAAATTATCCTGGTCGATGACGGCAGCAGTGACAACTCTGCTGACATGTTGACCGCCGCGGCTGAACAGCCAGGCAGCTGTGTTATTGCGGTATTGCTTAACCGTAACTACGGTCAGCATTCGGCGATCATGGCCGGTTTCAACCAGGTGAGTGGCGATCTGGTGATTACACTGGATGCCGATTTGCAAAACCCACCAGAAGAGATCCCGCGTTTAGTGCGCGTGGCGGAAGAAGGCTACGACGTTGTGGGCACCGTGCGTGCTAATCGTCAGGATTCCTGGTTCCGCAAAAGTGCCTCGCGCATCATCAATATGATGATCCAACGCGCCACTGGCAAATCGATGGGGGATTACGGTTGCATGCTACGTGCTTACCGTCGCCATATTATCGAGGCGATGCTTAACTGCCACGAGCGCAGCACCTTCATCCCTATCCTGGCGAATACCTTCGCCCGCCGCACCACAGAAATTGAAGTGCTGCATGCTGAGCGTGAGTTTGGCGATTCCAAATACAGCCTGATGAAGCTGATTAACCTGATGTATGACCTGATCACCTGCTTGACGACAACACCGCTGCGTTTGCTCAGCGTTGTCGGCAGCGTGATAGCTCTCTCAGGTTTCATACTGGCAGTGCTGTTGATCGCTCTGCGTTTGATTATGGGACCTGAATGGTCAGGCGGCGGGGTGTTCACCCTGTTTGCCGTATTGTTTACCTTTATCGGCGCCCAATTTGTCGGCATGGGCCTGCTGGGCGAGTACATCGGTCGTATCTATACCGACGTGCGTGCTCGTCCCCGTTATTTTGTTCAGAAAGTGGTCGGTGAACAACCGACTCACAATACTCAGGAAGAAGAATAATGAAAGCTATTGTATTTGCTTACCATGATATTGGCTGCGCAGGCCTGAAAGCGCTAACTGACGCAGGCTATGATGTTCAAGCGGTATTCACGCATACCGACGATCCTGGTGAGAACAACTTTTTCTCCTCCGTTGCCCGCTTGGGTGCAGAATTGGAGTTGCCGGTTTATGCGCCGGATGACGTTAACCACCCGCTGTGGATCGAGCGTATCCGTCAGATGCAGCCGGACGTTATTTTCTCATTCTATTATCGCAATCTGCTGAGCGACGAACTTCTGTCACTGGCCCCGAAAGGCGGTTTCAACCTGCACGGTTCATTGCTGCCACACTACCGCGGCCGTGCACCAGTGAACTGGGTGTTGGTGAATGGCGAAACCGAAACCGGTGCGACGCTGCATAAAATGGTCAAGCGCCCAGATGCGGGTGACATCGTTGGTCAACGTAAAGTAACCATTGCCGCTGAAGACACAGCTCTGACGCTGCACAAAAAAGTGTTGGAAGCCGCGCAGGTACTGCTGAAAGACGAGCTGCCAAAACTGAAAAACGGTACCGCCACGTTCACCGCGCAAAACGAAGCCGAAGCCAGCTATTTTGGCCGTCGCACTGCGGCAGACGGTGAAATTCTGTGGCATAAATCCGCGCAGGAAATCAACAACCTGGTGCGTGCTGTTACCGAACCTTACCCAGGGGCTTTCAGCTACCTTGGCCAGCGTAAATTGATCGTTTGGCGCGCTCGCGTGCTGGATACACAGCACGACAAGCAACCGGGTACCGTGCTCAGCACTTCTCCGCTGGTTATTGCCTGCGCTGAAGGCGCACTGGAAATCGTTGCCGGTCAAAACGATGCGGGTCTGTACGTACAGGGCAGCCGTCTGGCACAGGAAATGGGTATCGTCACCGACGTGCGCCTGGCAGCCAAGCCAAACGCAGTGATGAAGCGCAGAACGCGTGTGCTGATTCTCGGGGTTAACGGTTTCATCGGTAACCACCTGACCGAACGCCTGCTGCGTGATGACCGTTACGATATCTACGGCTTGGATATTGGCTCTGATGCTATCAGCCGTTTCCTTGATAACCCGCGCTTCCACTTTGTGGAAGGTGACATCAGCATTCACTCCGAGTGGATCGAGTATCACATTAAAAAATGTGACGTCGTTCTGCCGCTGGTGGCTATTGCGACGCCAATCGAATATACCCGCAACCCACTGCGCGTGTTCGAGCTGGATTTTGAAGAAAACTTGAAAATCGTCCGCGACTGCGTGAAATACAATAAGCGCATTATCTTCCCGTCCACCTCTGAAGTGTATGGCATGTGTGACGATAAGGAATTTGACGAAGACCACTCACGTCTGATTGTTGGGCCAATCAACAAACAGCGCTGGATTTATTCCGTGTCCAAACAGTTGCTGGATCGGGTTATCTGGGCATACGGTGCCAAAGAAGGCCTGAAGTTCACGCTGTTCCGTCCATTTAACTGGATGGGGCCGCGTCTGGATAACCTGGATGCTGCGCGTATTGGTTCTTCCCGTGCTATTACCCAGTTGATCCTCAATCTGGTTGAAGGTTCTCCAATCAAATTGATGGACGGCGGGGCGCAGAAACGTTGTTTCACTGACATCAACGACGGTATTGAGGCGCTGTTCCGCATTATCGAAAACCGTGATGGCCTGTGTGACGGCCAGATCGTCAACATCGGTAACCCGACCAACGAAGCCAGCATCCGCGAATTAGCAGAAATGCTGCTTGAAAGCTTCAACAACCACCCGCTGCGCGATCGCTTCCCGCCGTTTGCCGGCTTCAAAGATGTGGAAAGCAGCAGCTACTACGGTAAAGGCTATCAGGACGTTGAGCACCGTACGCCAAGCATCAAGAATGCGCGTCGCCTGCTGGATTGGCAGCCGACCATCGCGATGCAGCAAACCGTTGCTGATACGCTGGATTACTTCTTGCGCACAACCGTTCAGGAAGGTGACGGTGCATGAAGAAAGTCGGTCTGCGAGTTGATGTAGATACCTTCAGCGGCACCCGGGAAGGGGTGCCGCAGTTGCTGGAGTTGTTTGACAAGTACAATATTCAGGCCAGTTTCTTTTTCAGCGTAGGACCGGACAATATGGGGCGCCATCTTTGGCGCCTTTTGCGTCCGAAATTCCTGTGGAAAATGCTGCGTTCTAACGCAGCATCACTGTATGGCTTGGACATTTTGCTGGCTGGCACAGCCTGGCCGGGACGCAATATCTCCCGTCGGCTGGGGCCGTTGATGAAACTTACCGCAGAGGCCGGGCATGAGGTGGGGTTACATGCCTGGGATCATCAGGGTTGGCAAGCCAAAGTCGCGCGCTGGTCTGAGGCTGAGCTGACGCAGCAGGTTCAACTTGGTGTGGACGCACTGGCTGCCAGTACCGGTCAGCCGGTTAAATGTTCAGCGGTTGCCGGTTGGCGTGCAGATACGCGGGTGTTGGAAGTGAAGCAGCGCTTTGGTTTTCATTACAACAGCGATTGTCGTGGTACGCATCCCTTCCGACCTGTGTTAAGCGATGGCCGCCTGGGAACCGTACAGATTCCAGTCACGCTACCGACCTTTGATGAGGTGATTGGTAGCGAAGTGAGTATGGCTGACTTTAACGATTACATTCTGCGGGCCATTGAAAGCGATCCGGGTGTGCCGGTATATACCATTCACACTGAAGTTGAAGGTATGTCACAGGCAGCCATGTTTGAGCAGTTACTGCAGCGGGCGCAACGGCAGGGCATAGAATTCTGTCCGTTAAGCGCACTGTTGCCCCAAGATTTGGCGTCATTGCCATTGGGCCGCGTCGAGCGTGCTCCTTTCCCTGGCCGCGAAGGTTGGCTGGGCTGTCAAACCGATGTGAAGGACGATTCATGAAGGCGCTAAAAGGATCATGGGCCATTTTATTGGCCATTTTTTTTGCTTTGGTTTACCTGATTCCTCTCAACGGTCGCCTGTTATGGCAACCAGATGAAACTCGCTATGCTGAAATTAGCCGAGAGATGCTGCAACGTGGCGACTGGGTCGTGCCGCATTTGCTCGGTCTGCGCTATTTTGAAAAACCGGTTGCTGGCTATTGGTTCAACAACATCAGCCAATGGTTGTTTGGTGATACTAACTTTGCGGTGCGCTTTGGTTCGGTATTTAGCACCGGCATGACGGCGTTGTTGGTATTTGTACTGGCAATGCTGATGTGGCGCAATGCCCACCGCGCTTGCCTGGCGGTACTGATTTTCCTGTCTATGGTGCTGGTTTTCAGCATCGGTACCTACAGCGTATTGGATCCGATGATCTCGTTGTGGCTGGCCGCAGCCATGGTCAGCTATTATATGACGCTGAAAGCCACCACGGTTAAAGGCAAACTGGGTGGCTACGTGCTGCTGGGCTTGGCCTGTGGAATGGGCTTTATGACCAAGGGGTTCCTGGCACTGGCGGTACCGGTGATTGCGGTGATCCCGATCGTTATACAACAGCGGCGGATTAAAGATCTGTTGATTTATGGCCCTGTGGCGATCGTGGTTGCCGTGTTGTTGAGCTTGCCTTGGGCGTTGGCGATTGCACAACGTGAACCGGACTTTTGGAATTACTTCTTCTGGGTTGAGCATATTCAGCGATTCGCCGAAGACAATGCCCAACATAAAGCGCCATTCTGGTATTACCTCCCGATTCTGATGGCTGCTGTATTGCCATGGCTGGCACTTTTGCCGGGGGCGCTGCTCAAAGGCTGGCGTGAACGCGTCCAACGGCCTGAGCTGTTCTTCCTGCTCAGTTGGGTGATGATGCCGCTGATCTTCTTCAGCATCGCCAAGGGCAAGTTGCCAACCTATATTCTGCCATGCATGGCACCGATGGCGTTGTTAATGGCGGCGTATGCTGAAGATTGCGTGGCGGCACTGCGCAGTAAGGTCTTCAAGGTTAACGCCGTATTAAACGGATTGTTTGGATTAATCGGCATCGTGGCGCTGCTGGTCCTGGGCTCCGGGTTACTGCCGAAAGTGCATTTGTTTACCGCACAAGAGTGGCCGAAGATCGTCATCGGCATTATCGCCTTTGCCGGTTGGTTGCTGTTTGCTGTCGTATCGGTGCGCAATAATGCAAAACGCTGGAGCTGGGCGGCGGCTTGCCCGTTGCTGCTGTGCCTGCTGATTGGCTATGCTATTCCACAACAGGTCACTGACTCCAAATTGCCGCAAAACTTCGCGCAGACCAATATGGCTGAGTTAAGCCACAGCCGTTATGTACTGACTGATAGCGTTGGCGTGGCTGCGGGTTTGGCCTGGGAATTGAAGCGCAGCGATGTACTGATGTTTAACCAGAAGGGAGAAGTTTCCTATGGCTTGGATTACGCAGATGCGCGTAGCCATTTCATCAGCGATGCGGACTTCCCACAGTGGTTGGAACAGGCACGTAAGCAGGGCGATGTTTCACTGGTCTTGCAGTTGTCCCGTGGCGAAAGCATTGAACAGCAAAATCTGCCGCCGGCGGATAAGGTGCAGGTAATGAACCGTCTGGCATTGTTCTGGTATCAGCAGCAGCCATGATCATCGGCTATCTGTTGGTCATTGTGGTCAGCTTGCTCACCTGTGGTGGGCAGCTGTGCCAGAAACAGGCCGCCCAGTGCTGGCAGTTGGCTCCCGCCGTCAGGCGGGGGCCAACGCTGCGTTGGTTGGCACTGGCGGTGTTGTTGTTAGGGTTAGGTATGGCCGTGTGGCTTAACGTATTACAACGTTTGCCGCTCAGTTTGGCCTATCCGACACTCAGTCTGAACTTTGTGTTGGTGACGCTTGCCGCCCGTTGGTTGTTTAAAGAACCGACTACCGTACGGCATTGGTGGGGGGTAGGTTCGATTATGCTGGGGATCCTGCTGATGAGTATAAATCCATGAGGGGCTATGCCTGGGGCGCTGCCAGCGTCCTGCTGGTTACGCTGGCACAGCTGTTGATGAAGTGGGGAATGTCACAGATCCCACTGATGTCATTTGCTGACGTCACTCTCAGCCTGTTTAGCCAATACTGGTTACCACTTCTGGCGGTCAGTGGCGGTATTTTCGGCTATGCATTGTCAATGTTATGCTGGTTCTTCGCGCTCCACCATTTGCCTCTTAACCGTGCTTATCCCTTGCTGAGTGTCAGTTATGCGTTGGTCTATCTGGCGGCGGTGATTTTGCCATGGTTTAACGAATCGGCTACCTTACTGAAAACATTGGGTACGCTGTTTATCCTGTTTGGCGTGTGGTTGATTAACAGCCAAGCCACGGTAAAAACGCCCCAATAGCACAAAAACTGGCGCTAATACGATTATCTCCTTCACAGCGCTTGCCTTTTTCCCCCGGTGGGGGATAAATTAGCCCAAAATAGCGATCTCCTTACGTGGTGCCAGCTTTGCCTCGCAGGCGGTAGGCTTTACCGGACGGCATGATGCGGCAGCGTGTTCAATGAAGGGATATTATGCGGATGCGTATTTGGTTTTTACTCGCCAGTTTAATACTTGCTGGTTGCAGCAGCCATGCACCGCCTCCAAGCGGCCGGTTGGCGGATTCCATTGTGGTGGTGGCTCAGTTAAATGAGCAGCTGCGTCAATGGTACGGCGCACCTTATCGTTACGGTGGCGTGGATCGGGGCGGCGTTGATTGCTCCGGGTTCGTCTATCGCACCTTCCGCGACCGTTTCGATATGCAATTACCTCGCTCCACAACAGAGCAAACGTCTCTGGGCACCAAAGTGTCTCGTGATGAACTGATGCCGGGCGATTTAGTCTTTTTCAAAACCGGTGCTGGCGAGAACGGTTTGCACGTCGGCATTTATGATACCAACGATCAATTCATTCACGCGTCCACCAGTAGAGGCGTGATGCGTTCGTCTCTGGACAACGTATATTGGAAAAAGGCCTACTGGCAGGCTCGCCGCATTTAGTCTTAACTCTTTGATTTGGTGTATCATGGCGGTATCACATATTTAACGGTGACCGCCATGACACGTTTACGCTTATTGATTTCCGACTCTTACGATCCTTGGTTCAATCTGGCTGTGGAAGAATGCATCTTCCGCGAAATGACTACGCAGAAAATTCTGTTCTTATGGCGCAACGCCGAAACCGTGGTCATTGGCCAGTCACAAAACCCCTGGAAAGAGTGCAATACCCGCAGGATGGAACAAGACGGTATTCGCCTGGCACGTCGTAGCAGTGGCGGTGGCGCGGTATTTCACGATCTGGGGAATACCTGTTTTACTTTTATGGCGGGCAAGCCCGATTACGATAAGACAGTCTCAACCGGGATTATCCTGCAGGCGTTGGCACAGCTGGGTATTTCCGCCACCGCATCCGGGCGTAATGATCTCGTGATCGATACCGCAGACGGCGTACGCAAAATCTCCGGCTCAGCCTACCGAGAAACGCAGGATCGTGGGTTCCACCACGGTACGTTATTGCTCAATGCCGATCTTAACCGCTTGGCGGACTACCTTAATCCTGACCCCAAGAAATTGCAGGCTAAAGGCATCACGTCCGTACGCTCTCGCGTTGCCAATCTGTCCGAATTTCTACCCGACATTAGCCATGAACACGTATGCAACGCGGTGATCCAGGCGTTCTTTAATCACTATGGAGAGACCGCCACGGCGGAGATCATCTCGCCTGATGTCTATCCTGACCTGCCGGATTTTGCCGCACAGTTCGCCAAACAAAGCAGTTGGGAATGGAACTTTGGCAAGGCGCCAGCGTTTAGTCATTTGCTAAATGAACGTTTTGTCTGGGGCGGGGTAGATATCTTTTTTGACGTAGAGAAGGGCCTCATCTGCCGGGCGCAAATCTTTACCGACAGCCTTAGCCCGGCACCGTTACAACATTTGGCCGACATGCTGATTGGCTGTGCCTACCGTACTGATGCACTGGCAGCGTGCTGTGACAGTCTGATTGCCCAGTTTCCAGAACAGGGGGCTGAATTGGCCGAGCTGCGGCAATGGCTGGTTGAGACGATTAAATAATATTCAGATTCTGAATGTTCTGGGATGAGGCAACTCATCCCTTTTTTATGCCAGAAAGAGGGGCTTACTGACGGCCGGTATCCTCCCTTCGACAAAAAATGCAGCCAAAACATCGATGTAGTAGATTTTTCTCAAAAAGCAAGGTGGCATTTTTTTACCGTTTCAATGCAAGGAATAACGAGTGAAATTGATGCGTAATTAAATTTAATCAGTTTATGTGTCTCTTGTGCTTATGTTTGTCGTATACCTTGTTAATAGATTTACGTTGTTAGGATTTTCTTTAATGAAAACAATGATAATAAGTCAAATTTTTAGCGTGACGATATCACTTAAGTTAAATATCGCTTTTTTTAGGGTGTGGTGCGTGTTTTTACCCTTAAGCCAAATTGTTTCTGTTTCCGTCTGATGTGTCGTGGATATAGCTTTAATCTATCAATTAAATGATAAGTTATGGGAGGCTGCATTGATATTTCCGATTAATCTCAGAGGGATTGATCGATAAAATATATTGATATACGATGAGGTGCTCGCCATTCAGCCTGTGGCATTGAAATGAAAATCCAATTCGAAGCTGACTTTATTAGTAGCTATGTTTTTCAACCTGTTTACTCAATGGAGGGCAGGCTGTTAGCGGTAGAAATCTTGAACCGTTTTAATAGTCTGGACGGTGATTTGGCTATGCCGGCTGACATTGGGATTAATTTATTGACCGCTGAGCAAAGGATTGAGTTATTTAATGAGCAATTGAAATTGGCAGAACAGAATGCACCCTGGTTTGCCGAAAACAACGTGTTGTTGACGCTGAATATCGAAGAAACTCTTGTCGATTTGATACTCACTGATGATCAACTGTGTGAACGCATCAGAAAGTGGCCTTTTATTGCCTTTGAAATCAGTGAAGGTTTTCCGAATCTTTCGGCAGGTAAAAACAATGAAAAAATCTACCGGCTTAGCGAGAGGTTTTCGCTATGGTTGGATGATTTTGGTTCTGGTCAGGCAACGTTGACGGCATTGTATGATGGTTTGTTCGACTATGTGAAAATTGACAAGCGTTTTTACTGGCAGTTGTTTACCCATCAGGGATATGACGTGGTCATTGACTCGCTATTAAAGAATATCAATCTGCTGTGTAAGGGGGTGATCGTCGGAGGAATAGAGAAAAAGGAATACTTTAATAAGCTCAGACATGCTGGCGTTTTTGGGCTGCAAGGTTTTTTATGGCCTAGCGTCGGTGTGGATAATCTGGCAGCGTTACGGGTAACACCCGATGAGTTTAATAACAATAATTGAGACCGCACACACAACGGAGCCAATAGTGGACTGGATGATTTTTTCTGTGATTCCGGCGCTGTTATTCATTATCATTTTCTCGCTGATTAAGTATTTTATCTACCAGCGTAAAAAGACATTTAAGTCGTATCGGCATAAACGCTGATCTCCCGCATCTGCCCGCGTTTCGGGCAGATGCGTTCTCCCTACATTTCCTCTGTGTTAATCGTTCCGTCCTGGCTCTACACTAGCTGTAACGGAGGGCCTATGCCGCAGTTTGAAAATGCTTACCATGACCAGCTAGCCGGTTTTTATACCGAATTGAACCCTACGCCGCTGAAAGGCGCTCGCCTGCTGTATCACAGTGAGCCACTCGCGCGTGAGTTGGGGCTGGACGAAAGTTGGTTTACCCAAGATAAAACCCCGATTTGGGCGGGTGAAACGCTGCTGCCAGGGATGAAACCGTTGGCACAGGTATACAGTGGGCACCAGTTCGGGGTTTGGGCTGGGCAGTTGGGTGATGGCCGTGGCATTCTGCTGGGCGAACAGCGACTGGCCGATGGCCGCAGTATGGACTGGCATCTGAAAGGGGCCGGAATGACGCCATACTCGCGTATGGGGGATGGCCGTGCGGTGCTACGTTCGGCGATCCGCGAGTTCCTGGCCTCTGAGGCAATGCATCATCTGGGTATTCCAACAACGCGAGCACTGACCATTGTGACCAGTGAGCATCCCGTTTACCGTGAACAGCCAGAACACGGAGCGATGCTATTGCGCGTAGCAGAAAGCCATGTCCGCTTCGGCCATTTTGAACATTTCTACTACCGCAAACAGCCAGAGCAGGTACAACAGTTAGCTGATTTTGTCATTGCCCGCCACTGGCCGCAGTTTCAAGATCAAAGCGATGGCTATTTGCAGTGGTTTACCGATGTCGTCGAACGTACCGCACGGCTTATCGCCCATTGGCAGACCGTTGGCTTCGCACATGGCGTGATGAATACCGATAATATGTCGATTCTGGGTATGACCATTGATTACGGCCCCTATGGCTTCTTGGATGATTACCAGCCCGACTATATCTGCAACCATTCTGACCATCAGGGCCGTTATGCATTTGATAATCAACCGGCAGCCGCATTGTGGAACCTCCACCGGCTGGCGCAGACGCTGTCCGGATTGATGAGCACCGAACAGTTGCAGCAGGCGCTAGGAGCCTACGAACCGGCGCTGATGCGTGCCTACGGAGAGCAAATGCGGGCCAAGCTCGGTTTCTTCACCCAGTCGCAGCAGGATAACGATCTGCTTACCGGGTTGTTGAGCATGATGGCACAAGAAGGGCGGGATTATAGCCGTACCTTCCGTTTGTTGGGCCAAACGGAACAGCAACAAGCGCAGTCGCCATTACGGGATGAGTTTATTGATCGCGCCGCATTCGACAGTTGGTATCAGCAATATCGTCAGCGTTTGCAGCAAGAACAGGTGAGTGATGCCGAGCGTCAGCGGGCAATGAATGCCGTGAACCCTAAGTTAATTCTGCGCAACTATCTGGCACAGCAGGCGATCGAGAGTGCTGAACAGAACGATGTCAGCAAACTGGCACGTTTACATCAGGCCTTACTGACCCCTTTTGCTGACACAGCGGAATATGACGATCTCGCGGCGTTGCCGCCAGATTGGGGCAAACACCTGGAGATTTCCTGCTCGAGCTGAAATACCCGTCGTCTTTCAAGCTGCAGGGTGGTTACCTGCACTCAGTGAGGTGGCCCGTCCATGGGCCACACCCCTCGCTGCGAGCCGCGTTCACATCAGCTGGGCGCCTGGCTGCAACTTAACATTCATCGGGTATAGGCATGGCAGTCAACTTATTGGCGCAAATACACCTGCGGCAACGCCACTTCCGGGTGGTGCACCACTCCCAAGTCCGCCTGATACCAACGGGTGAGAATCTCCGCCTGCAAGACCTCTTGCGGCGTCCCCGAAGCGACTAGTTGCCCCTGATGCAGCAACAAAATGCGGTCGGCATACAGCGCGGCCAGGTTGAGGTCGTGCAGTACGCAGCACACGGCAATGGGCTGCTGGCGTGTCAGCGTCCGCAGTAGCCTCAGCGTATGCTGCTGGTGGTAGAGATCCAATGCTGACGTCGGTTCGTCAAGAAACAGCCAGGCCGGAGAGGGCTGTGGCTGCCAGAGTTGTGCCAATACGCGGGCAAGCTGCACCCGTTGCTGTTCACCGCCGGAAAGTTGGCGATAATCTCGTTGTGCCAATTCAAGGCAGCCGGTTTGCGTCATCACCTGTTGTATTGCTTGCTGCGCATCCCGCTTGCCATGTGGCGCACGCCCCATGCTGACCACTTCTTCTACCGTAAAGGGAAAGGCCAAATCACTATGCTGGCGCATTACCGCGCGCACCTTCGCCAATTGCTGGGGATGCCACTGTTCTAACGGGCGTCCGAGCAACTGGCATTCGCCACAACCTGGAGCCAGATACCCGGTTAACACACGTAGCAACGTCGACTTACCCGCACCATTCGGCCCGATAATCGCCACCATTTCACCGCTGTTGATGCTGAGTGACACGTCGTTGATTAACCTGCGTGAACCCAGGCTGTAGCGTAATTGCTGCGCTGTCAGACTTGATGTGTTATCCACCCACACGCTCCCGCTGGCGCATGACCAGCCATAAGAAGTAAGGCCCGCCAATCAGACTGGTCATCAAGCCGACGGGCATTTCCGCCGGTGCAACCAGCGTGCGTGCAAACGTATCGCTGACTAAAAGCAGGCAAGCTCCCCCCAGTGCAGAACAAGGCAACAGCCAGCGATGGTCACCGCCAAGGCGCATACGAACCAGATGCGGTACCACCAGCCCGATAAAGCCAATCACGCCGCTCATTGCCACTGCCGCGCCAATCAACAATGCGCTTAATAACAACAGCTGCAGTTTGGCACGCTGGACGTTCACGCCAAGATAATGTGCCTCTTCATCACCCAGTTGGAGCAGGTTCAGTCTACGCGCTTGCAACAGCGTGAGTAGGGTCGCTGGTAAAATCAGGGTGGCGGAAACCGCCAGCGTAGGCCACTGCGACTGGCTCAAGCTGCCCATCATCCACAATGAAAACTGGCGCAATTGCTGATCGTTACTGAGGTAAGACAGTACGCCAATTGCCGCCATGCACAGCGCATTGATGGCAATGCCCGCCAGTAACAGACGCGACAGGCTCCCGTGCCCGCTGCGGCTGATGCCGTAGATCAGGATAGACACCAGCATGCTGCCGAGAAACGCCGCCAGCATGTGGCCATAGAGGGCAACTACCGGTGGTAACGCCAGTGGCATCACGATAATCAGTGCGACAAACAGCGCACCGCCACTGCTGATACCCAGCAAGCTGGGGTCAGCCAACGGGTTGCGGAACAGCCCCTGCATTACGGCACCGGACACGGCTAACGCGCAGCCAATCACCACCGCTAACAGCACGCGCGGCAGACGGATGTTTAACCAGATATGCCAGGTGGTGTCGCTGAACGGTTGCTGCCACAAGGTACGGAATGACAAGGTCAGTGCACCCATATTGGCGGCACCCAGCGCCAGCAGCGTCAGTAACACCAGCAGGCTGGCAATCGCCAGGCGTGGGGAAGTGCGACTGCGCATTACTTTTGCTCCGCCGCATTACGCAATTTAGCCAGCGCGGCAGGCGTTTCTAACCCAAAACCGAGCAGCGCCATATCGTCAACGACCAGCACACGATGTTGTTTACCGGCAGGCGTGAGTGCAATGCCGGGCAATTTCCAAAGTTGTTCCTGCCCACCGAGGGTTTTAATGCCGTCAGTGGTGACCAACAACAGATCGGGTGCACTGGCGATCACGCCTTCCTGCGACAGCGGGCGGTAGCGGCTAAATCCTTGCATGGCGTTCTTCAGACCGGCTGCGGTGATGACCGCATCAGCCGCGGTGTGCTGCCCGGCAGCCATGGGGGTAATGCCGCCATGGCTCATGACGAACAAGACCCTGACCGGCAAGGCATCTGTTTTTACCGCCGCCAACTGTTGCTGGTAGCGCGTGTTTAACGCCTTGCCTTGGGCGGTTCGTTGCAGTGCATTGGCAATGACGGTGATTTTTTCCGGCACGCTCTGCAACGTGGTATCGCCTGGAATGCGCACCACGTTAACGCCGCTTTCTTCCAGTTGTTTCAGTACCAAGGCCGGCTCGGCCAACTCAGTGGTCAATACCATCGTGGGTTTTAACGCCAGAATGCCTTCGGCATTAAGCTGGCGCATGTAGCCGACATCCGGCAGTTTTTTGACGGCTTCCGGTTGCAGACTGGTACTGTCTCGCGCTATCACCTCATCGCCCGCGCCCAGTGCGAAGGCAATTTCGGTGACGTCACCGCCTATCGAGACAATACGTTCTGCCGCCGTAGCGGTGAAGGGTAACGCCAGCGCAATGCACAACGCCAGGCGACGGGTCAATGAGGATGTCATGCAGCAATATCCTTAGGTTCAAGTGCCGCAACCTGCTCGCGCCACTGGGTTTGTTCAGGTTGACCTTCAGTACGTTGACCGTAAAGCTGGGCGATTTGTGTCCCATCAGCAGCGAACAATTCCAGACTGGTGACAAAGCCGTCTTTGGTTGGTTTGCGGGTGATCCAACTTTCGGCGATGGCATCTTCGATCAGGTGCAGGGTGAAGCGACGGTTAAACACGTTAATCCAGCCTTCCTGTGGCATCAGACGCTCGATCTGACCGGTAAAGATCTGCACACAGCCACGGTTGCCGACAAAAATCATGATTTCGTTTTGCAGGCCGAGCGCTGCGTTGAGCAACTGGGACAGGGCGCTGTTATCCACCCGGTAGGCCAAATCGTTGCCGACGGCCTTGAAGGCCTGCTGACGCGTCAGCTTATTGCGGCTTAACAACTGGAAGAACTGGTGAACGTCGGTCATTTCACGCCATTCGCGGTCGATCTTTTCGTTGTCCGGTGCGGCGTTACTGACCGTAGCGTCCGGGGCTTTCAGTTCCAACGCCGGATTTTCTGCACTCAGATGGCGCTCCACCAACGCCATCCAGGCGGACAGATCGGTCTCGTCGGTGGTGTACACCTTATGCAACGCGTCACCCTGATGATCGAAGAACTGAATGCTGTGACGCACGCCGCGCTTGTTGGTTTCGCTCATGGCGAAGGCGCTGGCCCACTGGTTGAGGAACAGCCGCAAATCCAACTCGCGCGGGTTGAGGATCAGCCCCGCGTGTCCGTTCAGGTGTTGGTTGAGGTAGCGCCCCATCTGCTCGTGCACCGCGTAGCTGTTACGGGTGATGGATTTGGTGACGCCAACCTGCTCCAATTCGGTCAGCAGGGTACGGGCATCAGTCTGGAGGCGGCGGGTATCCTGACCAACGCGAGCATGGGTCAGTTCCGCTTCGCTAACGCCAAGCAGTTCGGCCAAATCACGTGCATATTTGCCTGGGTTATCAATCTTGGCCTGCTGGTAGCGTGCGTAGAGGGTATTGCTCATAAATAGTTCTCCTGTGTAAGGTGCAATCGGCGGGCATTCGGGTTGCCCGCCGGACTTAAAACGTTACCACTGGTAGCTGACCAACAGTTTGGCATTACGGCCATCCTGCGGAATGCCCTGCGGCGAGTAATATTCTTTGTCGAAGGCGTTCCCCAGCACCACGGTGGTGGTGACGCCTTGCAGACGATCGCGGCCTTTATAGCTCAGGTAGAAATCGTTGACGCCGTAGCCGCCTTGTTCTGGCGTGCCGGTTTCTACGCGGCTAGCCCGTTGGGCTAAGGTGGCGACCCAACCGGTTGACAGGCCTGTTTCGCCGAGTGGAATATCCAATGTGCTCGTGACGGTGTCTGGATTGATGCTGTTTAGCCATTCGCCGCTGGTTTCGTTCTTGCCGCGGGTACGGTTGTATGCCAAGTCCCAGCCAAAAATCGAGGTTTTATAGCTCAGCATGGCGTCCCAACCCCAGATTTTTGCCCGGTCGATGTTGGTCGAGAACGTGGTACAGCTGATGCAATAAGGGCCACGTGGGCCGCGCCCCAGCTCCATGGTGACGTCCGTGGTGATGTAGTCCCGCGCCTTGGTGTCGAAGTAGCTGGCTTTAAATTGCAGGCTGTCATCAGCCAACAACAGATCGTCAAAGCGTAATCCAAAACCGTATTCTTGGGTCGCATTGGTTTCAGGCTTCAGATTTGGGTTGGGCACCCAGTTGTTGGTAATGGTGGTAGGCCCCATAGGGATCGAGAAGTGTTTGGAATCGTTGTACATCTCGCCCATCGTTGGGGCACGGAATGCCTGCGAGTAGGAGCCGAACAGCATCAACCAATCGGTTGGCGTGATGCTGACTGCACCGCGCGAGGACCACTTGTCGGCATCCACGTCCGCATATCCGTCGCTAGAGCCTTTGTAATTGTCGTAGCGCGTCCCGGCAAGCAGGGTGATAGGCAAATCACGCAGGGTGATTTCGTCTTGTAACCAGCCGGAAGCAAAATTGATTTTTGCCTGTGGGAAGCTTTCCGTGGCGCCACCTGGCGTTTGTTCCTGCTTGTAAGCTTCACTGCCGTAGGTAAACAAGTGGGAAGCGAAGGTATCCGCAAACAGCCGCGTGCGGTTTTCCAACTTAGCACCCCGCGTGGTTTGCTTGCGGGCCTCATCTTCACTGCCGTTGGTGTGTGCGTTAATCTCTACTTCGGAGTAATAGATTTTCGCTTCTGCGTCGAGCCAGTCTTGGCCTACAGGTTTCAATTTGTAGCTAAGTTGACCGTCACGCTGGATGGTAGAACGGTCGGTCATCAGGTTACCGCTGCTGCTGGCGGACTCTTGCGGGTTCTTTGGCTCCTGCGCCCGGTTATTGTAGTAGCGTAAATTCCCGCTTAACGATTGGTTCTCATCGAGCATCCATGTCCCTTTGGCTAACACATTGCTGATGGTTTCATCATTCGGTGCATCGAAGCCGTTACCCTGGCGCAGATTACCGACATCACGGGTGCCGAATGACAGCAGGCCGTCGAGGCTGTCGGTCTTGCCGTAGGCGCTGGCGCCCATACCCAGGCTGTGATCGCCGCTACCCGCGGTGCCATAGACCCGGTAGCCGCTATTGTGGCCCGGCATTAATAGATCGGCGGCATCCACCGTTTCATAGGCAATTACGCCGCCCAACGCACCGCTGCCATACAACAGGGCAGAAGGGCCGCGCACTACTTCGATACGCTTTACCAGAGCAGGGTCGAGGAATGTCGCACCAAGGTGCCCGGTGTCAGTGCCCTGACGAATACCGTCTACCAGCGTCAGTACGCCATTTTTACCATAGCCGCGCATAAAAACGTCCTGACCGTTGCTGCGACCGGTGCCATTGACGGTAATACCCGGCACGCGGCGTAGCATATCGGCGGCGCTGGTGGCGGTCTGGCTTTCAGGCGTATCGCCCTCGATCACCGTGACCATCATTGGTGCTTCGAAGCTGCTGCGCGCGTTGCCGGTGGCGGCCACGGTCATTGTTTCGTCGCTGGCTTTGTCTTTTTTCGCTGGTGAAGCCGCCGTCGTAGAACGAGAAGACGTCGTGCTGTTGGTTTGTGCAAAAGTCACCGCCGGCAGAGCACAGGCAATCGCCAGACTCAATGCGGATAAACGCAGCCGGGTGGAAGGGGTCAGAGGCATGTCGCAACTCTCCGTATGTTTTTAACATATCAATAGATTTGCTGGCTGCCTGGATCAACATCGATCGGGGTGGCTGGCGTTAAGGGATAGGTGTTATTTGGTCAGGATCAATTTCCCGGCTTTGGTCTGCCGCAGCTGATAGCGCTGGCCCTGATGGATGATGATCGCCACGCCATCGGCATCAAGCAGCTGAGTGCTGTCGTAGCAAGGAGGCGAGGTCAGGCCGGTCGCCGCGGGGCTAGCGGCTTTGGCGGGTAGATTATGATTGTGATTATCCATCGTCATGTGTTTATAAAACAGACCATTAAATAGTAATTAATATCAAAGTGAGAATCATTATCATGTGAACGAAAGGTTACATCAAGGAAAATTTTCTTACCAATGGAACCTTTTTGCAGGAAAGTGATGTGATACGGGCTGAGCGACTCAGCCCGTGAAAATTGCGGTTATTTCAGCAGGGTTTCGATACGGTCAAATAAGCGTTCGGGTTTGGTGATCGGCGCGAAGCGTTTCACTCGTTGGCCGTCTGCCGTCAGCAAGAACTTGGTGAAGTTCCATTTGATGCGTTGGCTACCGAATACACCCGGTGCCAGTCGCTTTAATTCGTTAAACAGCGGGTGTGCACCCGGACCGTTAACTTCAATTTTGCTGAACAGCGGGAAGCTGACGCCGTAGTTCAACGTGCAGAAGTTGGCGATTTCCAGCGGATCACCGGGTTCTTGTGCTCCGAATTGATTACAGGGAAAGCCCAGTACCATCAGGCCGCGCTCGCGGTAGTATTGCCAAAGGTTTTCCAACCCACGGTACTGCGGCGTAAACCCGCATTTGCTGGCGGTATTCACCACCAAATAGGCCCGGGCAGGGAAATCACCCAGGGTTTTGTGTTCCCCTTGCAATGTAACGCAGGGGATGGATAACAATGAATTGCTCATGCAGGGAACTCCATATCCTGTGACGAAAGCGCTTTCGCGCTGCAGACTGGGCATAATTATAGATGAGTCGCTGGCGGGTAGAAAAGCCGGGGCGGGCGCCCCGGTGAGTGGCTCAGAAGCGGGTATCTACCGCATCCGCGAGCATAGCCAGCAACTGTTCGCTGTCGGACCAGCTCAGGCAAGGATCGGTGATCGACTGGCCGTAGGTCAGCGGTTGTCCGGCAACGATTTTCTGTGTGCCTTCTACGAGGAAGCTTTCTGCCATTACGCCAGTGACAGCGACAGAACCTGCACGGATTTGCTGGCAGACGTTTTCTGCCACTTCCAGCTGGCGACGATGCAATTTCTGACAGTTACCGTGGCTGAAGTCGATCACCAGGTGTTCCGGCAGGTCGAATTCACGCAGGCTATCGCAGGCGGCAACAATGTCGGTTGCGTGATAGTTCGGCGTTTTGCCCCCGCGCATGATGATATGGCCATACGGATTACCACTGGTCTGATAGATCGTCATTTGCCCGTGCTTGTCCGGGGACAGGAACATATGCCCGGCGCGTGCGGCACGGATGGCATCTATGGCAATACGGGTGTTGCCGTCTGTCCCATTCTTAAAGCCTACCGGGCAAGAAAGCGCCGAAGCCATCTCGCGGTGGATCTGGCTTTCGGTAGTGCGTGCGCCAATGGCACCCCAGCTGATCAGATCGGCAATGTATTGGCCTACAACCATGTCGAGGAACTCGGTGGCGGTAGGCAGGCCGAGTTGGTTCACTTCCAGCAACAGTCTACGGGCCATTTCAATGCCACGATTCACCTGGAAAGTTCCATCCAGTGCAGGATCGGAGATCAGGCCTTTCCAGCCCACCACGGTGCGCGGCTTTTCAAAATAGGTACGCATCACGATTTCGAGGCGATCCTGATAACGGATGCGCAGGGCATTCAGCCGGCCGGCATAATCAATGGCGGCGTCAAGATCGTGGATAGAACAAGGGCCGATAACCACCAATAGACGGCGATCCTCACCGGTCAGGATTTTTTCAATTCGCTTACGTGACGCCGTCACGTTATCAGCGATTTCCGCCGAGATCGGCAACGTCTCTGCCAACGCTTGCGGCGTCACGAGGCTGTCGATGCGCGCGGTCCGCAGTTCATCTGTTTTGTGCATGATTTTCTCTAAAGATTTTTCTTCGCTGCGGCCGGAGTGCCGGGAAGTGATGGCGATCACAATAACGTAAAAACCGATGAATTCAACCGTAGAAACTGTGTTCTGTTGATCAAAGCCGCGAAAAAAAGCGCAAAAATGATGGGCTATGGAGGAATAATCAACAGATGGCAGGGGAGAGCCTCTGCGATTAGCATTCAAATCTGCTGCCGGTAGAATTGTCCTTCCAGTGATTTGCGGGGGCGAATACGTTTGCCGCGATTAACGCGGGCGCAGCATGCCGCGCCCCTTCAATCATGTCAGGTGCCTGTCCGTATTGTAGAGGGTCAGATCAGAACATACGGCGGCTCATACCCAGAATATCCAGAATTTTGGTTGAGATTTCTTCTACCGAATAGTTGGTGGTATTCAGATATCGGATCTGATTCTTGCGGAATAAAGCTTCGACTTCTGCAAGCTCCATACGGCACTGGCGTATTGAGGCATAACGGCTGTTTTCGCGCCGCTCTTCACGGATCGCGGCTAAACGTTCCGGGTCAATCGTCAGACCGAAAAGCTTGTGCTGAAACGGTTTCAGCGCGGCAGGCAGATGCAAATTGTCCATATCGTCAGCGGTAAACGGGTAGTTGGCAGCGCGAATCCCGAACTGCATCGCCAGGTACAGGCTGGTGGGGGTCTTTCCGCAGCGGGACACGCCAAGCAAAATCACCTGTGCCTGATCGAGGTTGCGTAACGAGATTCCGTCATCGTGTGCCAATGTGTAGTCAATGGCGGCAATACGTGCGTCATATTTCCCAAGGTTGCTGGCCGTCAGTCCGTGGGTGCGATTCGGTACCGGCGTCGGTTCCACACCCAGCTCACCCTGTAACGGACCAACCAACGCTTGTACGATATCCTGACAAAAGCCTTCGCTCTGAGTAATAACATTGCGCACTTCCGGCGATATGATCGAGTAAAACACCAGCGGGCGCACGCCGGTTTCACGATAAATCTCGTTTATCTGCTGACAAACACCGCGGGCGCGCGCTTCAGTTTCCACAAAGGGCAGCGTAAATGTCGTGGCCGTCACTGGAAATTGCGACAACACGGCATGACCCAAAACCTCGGCAGTGATCGCCGTGCCGTCCGAAATATAAAAAACGCTTCTTTCCACCCTAGACTCCTTACCTGGAACAGTGACGTAATTTTCACGTCTGCTTGTTCTTATCATGGGCTCCAGGTAATCCAGCGGTAAAGGGGCGGGCAGAAAAATTGTGATAACGCGGTCAGAGTCGGTCATTAATCGGGCAAAAAAAGGGGGCGGCGGTGGGTAAAAACTTCAGTGAAACACTATTTCAATTTTAATGAAGAGTTTAAGGTTATTTATCCTGCGTTATTATTCCGCATTGTGGTGTTATTTTGGTCTAAAACATGAATTTGAGTGTGGTTTTTAAAACTGAAGTTTAAAAAATACTTAATTTGTTGAGTTTTAAGCTATTAGTGCGGCAGGGAACGATTCCATCGCCATTTTCCCTGTCAGGAAGTTTTCCTAAAATCCACTTTCTTCGCCGGGTTGATCGATTCACCTTTCCATTTCCTATGGATCATTGTGCTAGTCTGATTCGGCGCCGTTTTGGCGGTGCTGAGAAAGCAAGCGAATTAAATCCGTCTATACCCTACTGATAGCAATAAGGATTGTCTCGATGCCCAACAATGGCCCAGACTTGCGTAATGTGCTTTGGTACAACCAGCTCGGCATGCACGACGTTGACCGTGTCGGCGGCAAAAATGCCTCCCTCGGTGAAATGATCACCAATCTTTCCGATTTGGGCGTGGCCGTGCCAAACGGTTTTGCCACCACCGCGCAGGCGTTTAACGATTTCCTCGAGCAAAGCGGTGTTAACCAGCGCATCTATCAGCTACTGGATCAAACTGATGTTGACGACATTGCTCAACTGACCAAGGCTGGCGCGCAAATACGCCAATGGATTATCGACACGCCGTTCCATGCAGAATTCGAGCGTGAAATTAATCTGGCTTACCAGCAGCTGGCCGACGGGGAACCCCAGGCGTCATTTGCAGTACGTTCATCGGCGACTGCGGAAGATATGCCGGATGCCTCTTTTGCCGGCCAGCAGGAAACCTTCCTCAACGTGCAGGGGATCGACGCCGTCATGGTGGCGATCAAACACGTATTCGCCTCGCTGTTTAACGACCGCGCCATCTCCTACCGTGTGCATCAGGGTTATGACCACCGCGGTGTGGCGCTGTCAGCGGGCGTGCAGCGTATGGTGCGTTCTGACCTGGCGTCTTCCGGCGTCATGTTCACCATTGATACCGAATCGGGTTTTGATCAGGTGGTGTTTATCACCTCCGCCTTCGGCCTGGGTGAAATGGTGGTGCAGGGTGCGGTAAACCCTGACGAATTCTATGTGCACAAACCGACATTGCTGAAAGGCAAACCGTCGATCGTGCGCCGCAACCTGGGTTCGAAAAAAATCCGCATGGTGTACGCACCTTCGCAGGATCACGGCAAGCAGGTACAAATCGAAGACGTGCCAGAGCAGCAACGCAATCGTTTCTCTCTGACTGACGAAGAAGTACAAGGCTTGGCCCATCAGGCACTGCTGATTGAAAAACACTACGGTCGCCCAATGGATATCGAGTGGGCCAAAGATGGCCATACCGGCAAGCTCCTGATCGTGCAGGCGCGTCCGGAAACCGTGCGCTCTAACGAGCAAACCATGGAGCGTTACCAGCTTAATGGTTCCAGCCCGGTGCTGGTGGAAGGGCGTGCTATCGGTCACCGCATTGGCGCGGGCCCGGTGAAGGTCATCCACAATATCAGCGAGATGGATCGTATCGAGCCGGGTGATGTTCTGGTGACAGACATGACTGACCCGGATTGGGAGCCGATCATGAAAAAGGCCGCCGCAATCGTCACCAACCGGGGCGGTCGTACCTGCCACGCGGCCATCATCGCCCGCGAACTGGGTATTCCTGCCGTGGTGGGCTGCGGCAATGCGACCGATCTGTTGAAAGAAGGCCAGAAAGTCACGGTTTCTTGCGCAGAAGGTGATACCGGCTTTGTTTACAGTGAGATGCTCGATTTTAGCGTGCAGAGTTCTGAAGTGACTGAATTGCCTAAACTGCCGCTGAAAATCATGATGAACGTCGGTAACCCCGATCGTGCTTTCGACTTTGCGCGTTTACCGAATGAAGGTGTGGGTCTGGCTCGCCTTGAATTTATTATCAACCGCATGATTGGTGTGCATCCGAAGGCCTTGTTGGAATTTGATCAACAAACCCCCGAATTGCAAAATGAAATCAAGGCGCTGATGCAGGGCTACGACCACCCGGCCGAGTTCTATGTGGGCCGTCTGACGGAAGGGATCGCGACGCTGGGTGCTGCGTTCTGGCCAAAGCGTGTGATTGTGCGTCTTTCTGACTTTAAGTCCAATGAATACGCCAATCTGGTTGGCGGTGAGAAGTATGAGCCGCACGAAGAGAACCCAATGCTGGGCTTCCGTGGGGCAGGTCGTTATGTCTCTGATAACTTCCGCGACTGCTTCGCGATGGAATGTGATGCGGTAAAACACGTTCGCAACGAAATGGGCCTGACCAACGTTGAGGTCATGGTGCCGTTTGTCCGCACCGTAGCACAAGCGGAAGCCGTCGTTACCGAATTGGCGCGTCAGGGTCTGAAGCGCGGTGAGAATGGCCTGAAAGTGATCATGATGTGCGAGATCCCATCCAATGCGCTGTTGGCGGATCAGTTCCTGGAACACTTTGATGGCTTCTCCATCGGCTCTAACGACATGACTCAGTTAACATTGGGTCTGGACCGCGACTCGGGTGTGGTGTCTGAACTCTTTGATGAGCGTAACGAAGCGGTGAAGATTCTGCTGTCGATGGCGATTCAGGCGGCTAAGCGCCAGGGTAAATATGTCGGTATCTGCGGCCAGGGTCCTTCTGATCACGAGGACTTTGCCGAGTGGTTGATGGATCAGGGTATTGATAGCCTGTCACTCAACCCGGACACTGTCGTACAAACTTGGGTTAATCTGTCGAAGAGAAAGTAATTCTCTGGAGTTGATTAATTGCTCACTCTAAAGCCGCGACCCTGTTGCGGCTTTTTTTATTTCTGAATGTAAATAAAAAGGGGCACAGGAATAATAATGACCAAAAAAAGAATAAAAAAAAGCCCATCATAGGAGACGGGCAAAGACTACACACAGCAATTCACATGTATGGCATTACATTGTTTGGAAATCTTGCTTTAAATCAGGTATTTGAAGCAATATATGGCAATAATACTAGATATTTAAACACCATTAGTCATTAAGAATCATCCTAATCAATATCCCTATCCCCCTTTATTTTTACCAGGCGTGATTATTATTGGGCTGATAAAAAGGTGTATTTATTCGGTATGTTCAATGCGTGCTCGAAAGAAAGTCACGGTGGTGATTTTATTATCGTGACCGGTTAATCCAAAAAACCAGGTGAGAGGCAGGGGCGGGGAAATATCTCTGCCCGGCAGCCCGGGCAGAGTTTAAAGAGGGTTACATTTGCTCCAGATCTTTGGCGACCTCTTTTACATCGGCGGTGGGCTCTGGCGCTTCGCTCATCCAGGCAGTGAGTAAACGATAGGATACCGCCAGCACGACCGGGCCGATAAACAGGCCAATCATACCGAACGCGAGCAGGCCACCAATAACACCGGACAGGATCAGCAACATCGGTAAATCTGCACCCATGCGGATCAGAACAGGGCGCAGAACGTTATCCAGCGTGGCCACCACACAGCTCCAGACCAATAGCACGGTGCCCCAGGTTGTGTCCCCGCTCCAATACAGCCAGATGATTGCCGGCACCAGCACCAGTAGCGGCCCTAGCTGTGCAACGCAACAGATGAAGATCAGCACGGTCAGCAGCGTCGCGGCAGGAATGCCGGTTACTGCCAGGCCAATGCCGCCCAGGACCGATTGCACCAGCGCTGTCACTACAACGCCCAACGCGACTGCGCGGATTGCCTGCCCGGCCAATACCACCGCCGCGTCGCCGCGTGCAGCACCGAGACGTGTCGCAAAGTGACGGATACCCAGAGCAACTTGCTCACCGCGCGCATAGAGTAAGACGCTAAACAGCAGCATCAAGGTGCAATGCAATAAGAGGCGGCCAATATGCGCCGCTTGCGCGACAAACCAGGTTGCGGTCTGGCCGAAGTAAGGCTGGACCTTCGCGACCAGCGCCGTCCCCCCCGCGCTCACCAGCGTGTGGTAACTGGTATAGATCTTATCGCCGATCATCGGGATTGATTGTAGCCAGGCCAGATCGGGAATATGCAATTTTCCCGGCGTGCTAGCCCAGGCAACAACGGGCGCACTGTTGTCCACTACGCTGCTTATCAGCAGGGATATCGGCAGTATGAATAGCAGGATCAGCAGTATCGTCATCACGACGACCGCCAGTGAACGTCTGCCCCAAAGTACTTTTTGCAACTTAATGAGCAATGGCCAAGTGGCGATGACCACCATGCCCGCCCAGGCAAAGCCGAGAATGAAGGGTTGAATGACCCAAAAACAAGCGACGATCATAATGGCGATAAATAGCACGCCAAAAATAATCCGTGGCAAATCGTATCGAGATTGCGGGATTGTCATGAATGGGTTCTCATCCTGGTAGGTTTAGTCCTTGGGACCGTTTAATCATGGTGCATATTGGTCAAAAATTACAGGGCGGCACACCTTTTGTTGCGGGCCATTCTGTGACAGGACAATTGCAATAATGTGCATGCCTTCACTAAACGAGTATGTTAGTTTTTATCTCTAATAAAAAATAGGGCGGGTCTGAATAAAGGCCTGATTCAGCGTTCATTAACGCATATAAAACAGACAGACAGGGTCAAAAATCGAATGATCCCACAGATTTCTCAAGCGCCCGGCCTCGTTCAGCGGGTGCTCGACTTTTTGGAAGCGTTAAAGCAAAACGGATTCAACGGCGATATCGCCACCAGCTACGCCGATCGACTGACGATGGCGACCGACAACAGTATCTATCAGTTATTGCCCGATGCCGTCGTGTTCCCTCGCTCAACGGCAGACGTGGCGTTGATTGCGCGTCTGGCGGCAGAGGAGCGTTTCAGTACGCTGGTCTTTAGCCCGCGCGGCGGGGGTACCGGCACTAACGGCCAGTCGCTCAATACCGGTATTGTGGTGGATATGTCGCGCCATATGAACCGCATCCTTGAGATCAACGTTGAGCAAGGCTGGGTCAAGGTTGAAGCGGGGGTCATTAAAGACCAACTTAACCAGTATTTGCGGCCGTTCGGCTATTTCTTCTCGCCGGAGCTTTCTACCAGTAACCGCGCCACGCTGGGCGGTATGATCAACACAGACGCCTCCGGTCAGGGCTCTCTGGTGTACGGTAAAACATCCGATCACGTGTTGGGCCTGCGAGCTGTCCTGCTGGGTGGGGACATGATCGACACGCGTGCTATGCCGACGCCGTTGGCGGAAACGATTGCTCGCGAAGATACGGTTGAAGGCCGGATTTACCACACCGTGCTCAATAGCTGTCGTGAGCAGCGCACACTGATTCTGGAAAAATTCCCCAAACTTAATCGCTTTCTGACCGGGTACGATCTGCGGCATGTGTTTAGCGATGACATGCAAACCTTCGATCTGACACGTATTCTGACGGGCGCTGAAGGGACGTTGGCGTTTATTACCGAAGCGCGGCTGGATATTACGCCATTGCCGAAGGTGCGCCGCTTGGTGAATGTCAAATACGATTCGTTTGATTCTGCACTGCGCAATGCCCCGTTCATGGTGGATGCCAAGGCTCTGTCGGTTGAAACCATCGATTCCAAGGTCCTGAATCTGGCTCGTGAAGATATTGTCTGGCATTCGGTGAATGAATTAATCACCAACGTGCCAGATAAAGAAATGCTTGGTCTTAACATCGTCGAGTTTGCCGGGGATGACAACGTGTTGATCGATCGGCAGATGGAGGATCTCTGTCAGCGGCTGGACGAATTGATCACCGAAAAGCAGGGCGGTGTGATCGGCTATCAGATCTGTGGGGATCTGGCCGGCATTGAACGAATTTATAACATGCGTAAAAAGGCTGTCGGGCTATTAGGCAACGCCAAAGGGCGCGCTAAACCTATTCCGTTTGCCGAAGACACCTGTGTGCCGCCGCAGCATCTGGCCGATTACATCGTCGAGTTCCGCCAGTTGTTGGACAGCCATAACCTGAGCTATGGCATGTTTGGCCATGTGGATGCTGGCGTATTACATGTACGCCCTGCACTCGATATGTGTGACCCACAGCAGGAAGTGTTGATGAAACAGCTTTCTGACCAGGTGGTGGCGCTGACGGCCAAATATGGTGGGTTGCTGTGGGGGGAACATGGCAAAGGGTTCCGCGCTGAATACAGCCCTGAATTCTTCGGTGATCAGCTGTTCCTGGAACTGCGGCGTATTAAGGCCGCGTTTGATCCGAACAACCGTCTCAACCCCGGTAAAATATGCCCGCCATTAGGTGTCGATGCGCCGATGATGAAAGTTGATGCCGCCAAGCGTGGCACGCTTGATCGCCTTATCCCGGTAGAGGTACGCACCTCGTTCCGTGGCGCGATGGAATGTAACGGCAATGGTTTGTGCTTCAATTTTGATGTACGCAGCCCAATGTGCCCGTCGATGAAGATCACCGGTAGCCGTATTCATTCACCCAAAGGTCGGGCGGCGTTGGTACGTGAATGGTTACGTCTGCTTTCAGAGCAGGGCGTCGATCCGCTGGTGCTGGAGAAACAGCTGCCACAACAACGTCTCAGTTTCCGGGCTCTGATAGAGAAAACGCGCAACAGTTGGTACGCCGGCAAAGGCGAATATGATTTCTCCCATGAAGTGAAAGAGGCCATGTCCGGTTGTCTGGCCTGTAAAGCCTGTTCTACCCAGTGCCCGATCAAAATTGACGTGCCGGGCTTCCGTTCGCGCTTCCTGCAGCTATACCACACGCGCTATTTGCGGCCGGCACGCGACTATATGGTCGCAGGGGTCGAGAGCTACACGCCGCTGATGGCGAAAGCGCCGAAAGTGTTCAACTTCTTTTTCCGCCAGCCCTGGGTTCGTGAATTGAGCCGTAACACGATTGGCATGGTTGATTTGCCGATGCTTTCCAGCCCGACGCTGCGCCAGCAACTTTCAGGTCATGGTGCCATGACCATGACGCTGGAGCAGCTTGAAGCGCTGAGCGTAGAAAAGCGCGAACAGTATGTCCTGATCGTTCAGGATCCCTTTACCAGCTATTACGACGCCAAAGTGGTGGCGGATTTTGTACGGCTGGTGGAAAAGCTCGGTTACCGTCCTGTGCTGTTGCCGTTCTCACCGAACGGGAAAGCCCAACATATCAAAGGTTTTCTGACACGATTTGCCCGCACCGCGCGCAAGACAGCTGATTTTCTTAACCGAGTGGCAAAGCTTGGCATGCCGCTGGTGGGTGTCGATCCGGCGTTGGTGTTGTGCTATCGCGACGAATATAACGAGATCCTCGGTGAGGCCCGCGGGGATTTCCAGGTACAACTGGTGCACGAGTGGTTGCAGCAGCGCTTGGCTGAACGTGCAGAACAGCCTGCGACGGGCGAAGCCTGGTATTTGTTCGGTCACTGTACGGAAACCACGGCCTTGCCTGCCAGCGGCCAACATTGGGCGTCCATCTTTGCACGCTTTGGGGCCAGGCTGGAAAACGTCAGCGTCGGTTGCTGCGGCATGGCGGGAACTTACGGGCATGAAGTAAAGAACCTGGAGAATTCGCTCGGGATTTATGAGCTATCCTGGCATCAGGCATTACAACGTCTGCCGCGGCAACGTTGTCTGGCGACCGGCTATTCCTGTCGCAGCCAGGTCAAACGTATTGAGGGTAACGGTGTACGACACCCATTACAGGCACTTCTGGAGATGATTGAGTGAAACTGTGGAAACGAGAGACGACGCTGGAGCAACTAAACCAGGCCGGTGAAGGATGTATGGTCAGTCATGTGGGGATCCAATTTACCCGACTGGAGGACGATTATCTCGAAGCGACCATGCCGGTTGATCAGCGTACCCGGCAGCCATTTGGCCTGTTGCACGGTGGTGCATCGGTAGTGCTGGCAGAATCGATGGGGTCGATGGCCGGTTACCTGTGTAGCGAAGGGGAACAGAAAGTGGTGGGGTTGGAAATCAACGCCAACCATCTGCGTGCGGTATTTGAAGGCCAGGTGCGCGGCGTGTGTCGGGCGTTGCATGTGGGGCGTCGCCATCAGGTGTGGCAGATAGAAATCTTCGATTCACGCGATCGCCTGTGCTGCACTTCACGCCTGACTACGGCCGTTATCGACTAGGTTTACCCCGCAGGTAGCCTTACCTGCGGGTATTTTTGCCATTCAGCCCGTTCATAACTGAAAGGGCACCCGCTTAACGAAGTCTTTCTGGAAGGCATTGGCCTTCTCCCAAGTGCCTTCCATTGCATATTTTTGACAGATTAAGGTCAGAGTATGACGGGCAAAATGATAGCTCTGAACCCGGAACAGCTGACAACGCTGTGGGTTGTTGATCTCTACGATCAGCCGGTTATGCAGTTTGCTCAACGCGTGCAGATAGCTTTCATCATCACCGTTTTCCAGACACAGATTGGCCATATTCAGGCTGACACTGTTGTAGCGTTTCAGATGGTTGATATTGCACTCCGGCCGTTTAAGCGACGCCTCTGCCATGTAGAAATCTACCGTAGCGTCGCGCACGCTGAATTTATAGTCATCAATTTTGCCCAGCAGCCACGCATTCATCGAGATATTCATTTGCCCGTGCTCAATTAGAATTGAATGATAATCATTATCATATTTATTGGTGCGTTCGTGATCAATCATTCTGTTGAAATTTTTATCGCCAGCAGGGGATGCATTGGGGGGACAGCACCCCAACATAGTCAGTAGCGACTAAACTTTAATCAGAGATTGCCGCTTTTGTTGGGACGGACGGAAAGGCAAAAGAGGGGGAAAAGCCGTTAATTGTCGATAAACGCATTTTTGAGACAGACAAAATTCAGAAATAGGTATTTTCTATGAATGTTTAAATCGACATAAAAAGCCCGGTTCTGTAAAGCCTTCGCGCCAGCGGGTAAGGGGCATGGTATGACAGGATGTACAGTAAATTCATAAGGATAAAATGATTCCATTTCCGACCGGCAGCGCCAGACGCGCTGACTGTCCCACGCAGTTGCCGCATGCCAAAGCAAAAATCCGGGCTTTTGGCGGATAACCCCGCAAAACAAACGGTTGAAGTGATAATCGTTATCACTAACATAGTAGCAACCCAGATTGGCTGTGGTAAAACACGAGTGTGAGGTAGGCCATATGCAAACGGAAAATGTCGGCACTTTTTCTCTGGACGAAAATGTCTGGCAAGGCATTTTGCTCAGTGACAACGCCGTACAACAAATAACGAAACTAATGCAGCAGGATCCACAGGTGAAGGGGCTGCAACTCGGGGTCAAGCAGTCAGGCTGCGCCGGGTTTGCCTATGTGCTGGATCTCACCCGTGCTCCTGCTGACGACGACCTGCTGTTTGAGCGTGATGGCGCCAAACTGTATGTGCCGTTGAAAGCCATGCCGTTTATCGATGGCACCACGGTAGATTTTGTCCGTGAAGGGCTGAATCAGATATTCAAATTTAATAACCCTAAAGCTCAGCATGCCTGCGGGTGCGGCGAGAGTTTTGGCGTTTGAGCGATGCAATCAACATGACACGAAGCAATGTAGAAATGCCTAATGAAGTGCAGGCTTGGGTCAGCGAAGGTCGCTACAAAGAAGGTTTTTTTACCCAACTGGCCACCGATGAGTTAGCGAAGGGCATCAATGAAGACGTGGTGCGCGCCATCTCGGCCAAGCGTAATGAACCTGAGTGGATGCTGGAGTTCCGCCTTGAAGCCTACCGTGCCTGGCTGCAAATGGAAGAGCCACACTGGCTGAAAGCGAACTACGATCGGCTGAACTACCAGGACTACAGCTATTACTCCGCGCCCTCCTGTGGCAGTTGTGACGATGCCTGTGGATCCCAGCCGGGCGCAGAACAGCAACCGGGCGCACCGACCGATAACAACTACCTGACCAACGAGGTTGAGTTGGCGTTTAACCAACTCGGCGTCCCTGTGCGCGAAGGCAGTGAAGTCGCGGTCGATGCGATTTTTGACTCTGTCTCTGTCTCGACGACCTACCGCGAAAAGTTGGCGGAAAGCGGGGTCATTTTCTGCTCGTTCGGTGAGGCCATACACGAATACCCGGATCTGGTGCGTAAATACCTCGGTCGCGTCGTACCGTCCAACGACAATTTCTTCGCCGCACTGAACGCAGCGGTGGCTTCCGACGGGACCTTTGTCTATGTGCCGAAGGGCGTACGTTGCCCAATGGAACTGTCGACGTATTTCCGTATCAATGCCGCTAAAACCGGTCAGTTCGAACGCACCATACTGATCGCCGATGAGGGCAGTTATGTCAGCTACATCGAAGGCTGTTCGGCGCCGGTACGCGACAGTTACCAACTGCATGCCGCGGTGGTAGAAGTGATCCTGCACAAGGATGCCGAAGTGAAATATTCGACAGTGCAGAACTGGTTCTCTGGCGGTGACAGCAAGGGAGGCATCCTGAACTTTGTGACCAAGCGCGCATTGTGTGAAGGCGCAGGTTCAAAAATGTCATGGACTCAGTCGGAAACCGGCTCGGCAATCACCTGGAAATACCCTAGCGTGATCCTGCAGGGGGATAATTCTATCGGTGAGTTCTTCTCGGTAGCCCTGACCAGCGGCCATCAGCAGGCCGACACCGGCACCAAGATGATCCACATCGGCAAAAATACCCGTTCAACCATCATCGCCAAAGGTATCTCTGCCGGACATAGCGAGAATACCTACCGTGGCCTGGTGAAGATCCTGCCGGGGGCAGAAAACGCGCGTAACTTTACCCAATGCGACTCGATGTTGATTGGGCCGGACAGCGGTGCCCATACCTTCCCGTACGTTGAAGCGCGTAACAACAGTGCCCAGTTGGAACATGAAGCGACGACATCAAAAATTGGCGATGACCAACTGTTCTATTGTTTGCAGCGCGGCATTAGCGAAGACAATGCCATTTCGATGATTGTTAACGGATTCTGTAAGGACGTGTTCTCTGAGCTACCGCTGGAGTTCGCCGTCGAGGCGCAGAAGTTATTGGCCATCAGCCTGGAACACAGCGTGGGCTAAACGCCGGATTTACAGCGCGACAGCGCGATCTAAGGACACTGCATGTTAAGTATCAAGAATTTAAAAGTCAGCGCGGAAGGCAACGAAATCCTTAAGGGATTGAACCTGGAGATTAAACCGGGTGAAGTGCATGCCATCATGGGGCCGAATGGTTCAGGCAAGAGCACGCTTTCGGCAACGCTGGCGGGACGCGAAGAATATGAAGTCACCGAAGGTGAAGTGACCTTTAAAGGTAAGGATTTGCTTGAGCTGGACCCGGAAGATCGTGCGGGTGAGGGCGTATTCCTGGCCTTCCAATATCCGGTGGAGATCCCCGGCGTCAGCAACCATTTCTTCCTGCAAACTTCGGTTAACGCCGTACGCAAATACCGCCAGCAAGAACCGCTCGACCGTTTCGACTTCGCTGATTTTATCGAAGAAAAAATTGAATTGTTGAACATGCCGCCTGACTTGCTGACCCGTTCGGTCAACGTCGGTTTCTCTGGCGGTGAGAAAAAACGTAATGACATCCTCCAGATGGCGGCGCTGGAGCCGGATCTCTGTATTTTAGACGAAACCGACTCCGGTTTGGATATTGATGCGCTGAAGATTGTCGCTAACGGCGTGAACTCGCTGCGTGATGGCAAGCGTTCGTTCATTATCGTTACGCACTACCAACGTATCCTGGACTACATCAAGCCGGATTACGTCCATGTTCTTTCTCAGGGGCGCATCGTCAAGTCCGGCGATTTCTCTCTGGTGAAACAGTTGGAGGAGCAGGGCTATGGCTGGCTTACCGACGAACAATAACGCGCGCGCGCTGCAACAACTGTATAGCCTGTTTGAAGCACGCGGTGGTGAGCACTCTGCCCATGCATTGGCACACTGGCAACAGGCTTTGCGCTTGGGGTGGCCGACGCGCAAGCATGAAAACTGGAAATACACACCGCTGGAAGGTTTGCTTGAACAGCAGTTCCTTGAGCCACCGGTGGAGCCAGTCACTGCCGCGCAGTTAGATGCGTTGGCGCTGGCGATTGATGCTTATCGGCTGGTCTTTGTTGACGGGCGTTTTTGTGCGGCGTTGAGCGACAGCGACCTGGGTGATTATCAGTTCGACATCGCACCCTACGGGACGTTACAGGCGCTACCCGAACCGATCCAGCCCGAGATCTTTCTGCATCTGACGGAAAGCCTGGCGCAGGAAACCAGCATTATTCGCGTGGCCGCCGGTAAAATCGCGGCGCGACCGCTGTATCTGCTGCATATCAGCAGCGGACGCGGGGCTGAAGGTGAGGTGAATACCGTGCATCACCGGCATCACCTTGATATTGCGCGTAATGCGCAGGCCGAGGTGATAGAGCATTACGTCAGCCTGAACCAGGCTGCGCATTTCACTGGCGCGCGCCTCACCGCTAACATCGGTGATAATGCCCAATTGAACCATTGCAAGTTGGCGTTTGAGAGCCAGCCGAGTTACCACTTCGCCCATAACGATCTGGTGATTGGCCGCGATGCACGGGTGAAGAGCGACAGCTTCCTGTTGGGGGCTGGGCTAACACGGCATAACACCAGCGCACAGCTTAATGGTGAAGGCTCTAATTTGGTGATCAATAGCCTGGTATTGCCGGTCGGTAAAGAGGTGTGTGACACCCGTACTTACCTTGAGCATAACAAAGGCTATTGCGAGAGCCGCCAATTGCACAAAGTGGTGGTCAGCGATCGCGCCAAAGCGGTATTTAACGGCATGATCAAAGTGGCAAAACACGCGATTAAAACCGATGGGCAGATGACCAACCATAACCTGTTGCTGGGTAAGGTGGCGGAAGTGGATACCAAACCGCAATTGGAAATCTATGCCGACGATGTGAAGTGCAGCCATGGCGCTACCGTTGGTCGTATCGATGAAGAGCAGCTGTTTTATCTGCAATCGCGCGGCATTGACAAGCACGCGGCGCAGCAGATGATTATCTTTGCTTTTGCCGCTGAGCTGACTGAGGGGATTGGTAACGATCTCATCCGAGAATCGGTACTGGCACGCATTGCGCAGCGCCTGCCGGGGGAGGCCGCATGAGTTTTCCGATTGAACGGGTACGCAGTGAATTCCCGCTGTTGGCGCGTGACGTCAATGGCCAGTCGCTGGCTTACCTCGACAGCGCTGCCAGCGCGCAAAAGCCGCAGGCGGTGATCGATCGCGAGTTGGATTTTTATCGTCATGGCTATGCGGCCGTTCACCGAGGCATCCACACCCTGAGTGCTGAAGCGACGCAGGACATGGAAGCGGTGCGTGAAAAAGTAGCCGCGTTTATTAATGCCGCTTCCGTTGAAGAGATTGTGTTCGTTAAAGGCACCACCGAGGGCATTAACCTGGTGGCTAACAGCTTTGGCCGTCATTTCCTGCAATCCGGTGACAGCATTATCATCACCGAGATGGAACATCACGCCAATATCGTGCCTTGGCAGATGCTGGCGAAGGAACGAGGACTGAACCTGCGTGTTTGGCCGTTACAGCAAGACGGCACCTTGGATCTGGCACAATTGCCTGGCCTTATCGACGCCAGCACCAAATTGCTGGCGTTGACCCAGGTTTCCAATGTGTTGGGGACGGTTAACCCGGTACGCGACATTACGGCGCAGGCGAAGGCCGCAGGCCTTAAGGTGTTGATCGACGGGGCACAGGCCGTGATGCACCAGCAGGTGGACGTACAGGCGCTGGACTGTGACTTCTACGTGTTTTCCGGCCATAAGCTGTATGGGCCTTCCGGTATTGGCATTCTTTATGGCAAGCAGTCACTATTGCAGCAAATGCCGCCGTGGGAAGGGGGCGGCTCGATGATTCAGCAGGTCAGCCTGACGCATGGCACAACCTATGCGGAGCCACCGTGGCGCTTTGAGGCGGGCTCACCCAATACCGCAGGCATCATGGGATTGGGTGCGGCGATTGATTACGTGAATGCGCTGGGGCTGGCTGCGATTGGTGATTATGAGCAATCATTAATGCATTACGCACTGGAAGCGCTGCAGCAGGTGCCTACCCTTAAAATCTACGGCCCGGCAGAGCGCGCCGGTGTGATCGCCTTTAATCTGGGTGAACACCATGCCTATGATGTTGGTAGCTTCCTGGACAAGTATGGTATCGCTATTCGCACCGGGCACCATTGCGCGATGCCACTGATGGCGTTCTATAATGTGCCGAGTATGTGTCGCGCTTCATTGGCTGTCTACAACACGAGGGACGACGTGGATCGGCTGGTGGCCGGGTTGCAGCGAATTCACAAACTGCTGGGATAGGGGCGATCGGCGTGCATAGCCGCCGAGTGAATGAACGTCTGTTGTATAAGACATGGGGTCGGCATGCCGGCCCCTAAATTATTGAAAGGATCCTCATGGCGAACTTGCCGGACAAAGATAAGTTAGTGCGTAATTTTTCCCGTTGCCTTAACTGGGAAGATAAATATCTGTATGTCATCGAACTGGGCGCGAAGCTACCGGCACTGGACGACAGTGAGCGTCAGGCGGGAAATCTGATTTCCGGTTGTCAGAGCCAGGTGTGGATTGTGATGCGGGTTGACGAGCAAGGGCACGTTGAGTTTCATGGTGACAGCGATGCGGCGATTGTAAAAGGACTGCTGGCAGTGGTGTTTATTCTTTATCACCATATGACCCCAGAGCAGATTATCGCATTGGATGTTCGTCCGTTTTTTGCCGAGTTAGCGTTGAGCCAACACCTGACACCTTCACGTTCGCAAGGGTTAGAAGCCATGATCCGTGCAATCCGCGCTCAGGCTGCCAAGCTCTGATGTGCGCTAAGACTCATTGATACGTTGCATGTTTTCTTGTGTCAGTGAGTCTTTACAAAGACCTGCCCACCTCGCCATTCATCCCGCAAATTAGTGACATATCAGCAGGTTACCTATTGACGTTCTGTTGACAAATGCATAAAGCGATTACGTTATAACATGTTGATTTTTAGAGGACTTATTGCCTTTGACGTCAGCATTGCTAGTATTAATCAGGTCTTGTCTGATTTACCCGCGGCCAGGCGCCAGATAGCCTTGTTGCCGAACCGTAATAAGCATAATAGGGATGATAATGAAACGTGCGTTGAGTTTAATGGGCATGCTGTTTGCCACCGTACTGACCGGCACCCAAGCCGCCAGCGCGAGCGAATACCCGCTGCCGCCGCCAGATAGCCGCCTGATTGGCGAAAACACCACTTATACCGTGCCGAACGACGGGCGTCCGCTGGAGGCCATTGCGGCCGACTATAAGATTGGTCTGCTGGGTATGTTGGAGGCCAACCCCGGTACAGACCCGTTTCTGCCGAAGCCGGGCACGGTATTGACCATCCCGACCCAAATGCTGCTGCCAGACACCAAGCGTGAGGGGATTGTGGTTAACCTGGCTGAGCTGCGTTTGTACTACTACCCGAAGGGCGAGAACAAGGTCATCGTTTATCCTATCGGTATCGGTCAGACGGGGATGCATACGCCGCTGCAGGTGACGTCTGTCAGCCAAAAAATCCCGAACCCGACCTGGACACCGACGGCTAATATTCGTAAACGCTATCAAGAAAAAGGTGTGACGTTGCCTGGCGTGGTTCCGGCCGGTCCTGATAACCCAATGGGGCTGTTCGCCATGCGCTTGGCGATGGGGCACGGTGAGTATTTGATCCACGGTACCAACGCCAACTTTGGTATCGGCATGCGCGTCAGTTCCGGTTGTATCCGCTTGCGGCCAACCGATATCGAGGCGCTATTCAATATGGTACCGCGTGGCACGCGGGTTCAGGTGATCAACGATCCGGTGAAAATTTCCGTTGAGCCGGACGGTAAACGCTATGTTGAAGTGCATCAGCCGCTGTCGAGAGTTGAAAGCGATGATCCGCAAACCATGCCGATCGCACTGTCTAAAACCGAAAAAGCGTTTGTTGGCGATGCACAGACCGATAAGGCCGTGTTCGACAGTGCGCTTGTACGCCGCTCTGGCATGCCGGTGCTGGTTAACCTTGGTCAGAACCCATCTGAGGTGAGTTTAACGCCTGTAGCCTCGCAGGAAGCGAATAAAGGCTTATTCAAAGGGGCACCCATCAGCTCTGTGAATTAAAATGTGCTTATAACGGGTATTACTGAGGGGTTCAGCGTGCTGAGCCCTTTTTTTTGCCTGGTGGCAAGAGGGGATTCATCGGGGGGATCAACAGACAAAAAAAACGGCGCACAATGTGCGCCGTTTTCATTAACCGAAGCTAACTTACTTTTTGTAAGCGTGAGCTTGGTTGTCCAGGCGCTGGTTAGCACGTGCTGCGTCGTCTTTAGCTGCTTGAACGTCAGAACGGATTGCGTTCACGTCGTTGCTCAGCTGGTCAACTTTAGCGTTCAGAGTCTGAACGTCAGAAGACAGTTGATCGATTTTAGCATTGCTAGAGCAGCCTGCCAGCAGAGTGGAACCCAGGATTACCGCGCCCAGTACCAGTTTAGTACGATTCATTATAACACCCTCTAGATTGAGTTAATCTCCATGTAGCGTTACAAGTATTACACAAACTTTTTTCGAAAGAGAATAATTTTTTTGTATTGGAGTGCTTTATTTTGATCGTTCGCTCAAACTTGCATCTTCTTTTGAAAAATAGTTAAAAAATGTAGGGAAAACAGCCGGATTCCATGGGACAACTCCGATTTGTAATTAGCCAAATAATGAGCAATCGATGGTTGCGTTTTTGATAAAATAGTTTACTAGTGCTAAAAAAAACGCCGCAAAGCGGCGTTTTTGTCAAAATAATTATGTCACGTTTTATATTAGAGCACGTGAACCGAGGCCGTATTGGTGGTGCCACTTGGTACCAGTGCACCAGAAACCATCACCACAACGTCGCCTTTTTGTGCAAGACCACTGGCCAGTGCCGCTTCTTTACCAATGCGGTAGAAATCGTCGGTGGAGGCGATTTCTTTAACCATTTGTGGAATCACGCCTTTGCTCAGAATGAGCTGGTGAGCGGTGACTTCATTGGTGGTCAGCGCCAGGATCACAGCGTTAGGGAAGTATTTACGCACGGACTTGGCTGATTTACCGCCGCTGGTGGCGACGACGATCAGTGGCGCATCCAGCTTTTCTGCGGTTTCAACCGCGCCGCGGCATACCGCTTCGGTGATGCGCAGTTTGCGGTTGTCATTCAGGCTGTCGATACGGCTTGGCATCACGCGATCAGTGCGCTCACAGATGGTCGCCATGATGGTAACGGCTTCCAGCGGGTACTTACCCTTGGCGCTCTCACCTGACAGCATGACGGCGTCGGTACCATCCAGAATGGCGTTGGCAACGTCGCCAGCTTCTGCACGGGTAGGGCGCGGGTTTTTGATCATGGAATCGAGCATCTGCGTTGCGGTGATGACCACTTTGCGTGCACGGTTACATTTTTCAATCATCATCTTCTGCGCGAAGATCACTTCTTCTACCGGGATTTCCACACCCAGGTCACCACGAGCAACCATGATGCCGTCAGAGGCTTCGAGGATCTCGTCGAAGTTGTTCAGGCCTTCCTGGTTTTCGATTTTAGAGATGATCTGGATCTGCTCGCCGCCGTGGGCTTTCAGGTGTTCACGGATTTCCAGCACGTCTGAACGTTTACGGATAAAGGACGCAGCAACGAAGTCTACGCCTTGCTCGCAGCCGAAAATCAGATCGCGCTTGTCTTTTTCTGCCAGTGCAGGCAACTGAATAGAAACGCCCGGCAGGTTAACGCCTTTGTTTTCGCCCAGGTCGCCGCTGTTCAGCACCTTACAAACCACTTCGTTTTCGGTCACGTTGGTGACTTCCATACCGATCAGACCATCGTCTACCAGCACGGTGTTGCCGATTTTCAGGTCAGCACTAAAACCTGCGTAAGTGACCGCGACACGTTCATTGTTGCCGATAACGCTCTGATCGGTAGTGAAAGTGAAAGTCTGACCTGCAACCAGTGCGGCGTCTTTGCCGCCTTCCAGTTTCATGGTGCGGATTTCCGGGCCTTTGGTATCCAACAGGATGCCTGCGTTCTGACCGGTTTTCGCCATTACGGCACGCATGTTCTTGATGCGGTTGCCGTGCTCTTCATAATCACCATGTGAGAAGTTCAGGCGCATTACGTTCATGCCGGCATTCAGCAGGTTGGTCAGCATTTCTTCCGATTCGGTTTTTGGACCGATGGTACAAACAATTTTGGTCTTTTTCATGACGGATTTTTCTACAAGTTGTGATGGATAAAGAAACGAATAAAACCAGCGGTCAGGCCACTGATAAGGGATTTGAGTCGTGCCTGGTGATACAAAACAAAGTTAAGGATAGGTGACCAGAGTCGAAATGGGGCGGAAAAATTCAGCCCGCGCCGGGATGCGGGGATGCTGCGCAACGAGATGAGGTGAAAATATGTTGTTATTGCGTTTTCGCAGATCAAGGGCTGAAACCATTCAACTGAAAGACGTTGCGCATTATAAAGGCTAAGCGGCGGGAAACAAAATAAAAACCGATGCTAAATCGCGGAACCGTCAAATCAGCAGCAAATGTGGCGCAAATGCAAACCAACAGCAGGTGTTTGTTGCGCAAATAACCCTTCTGTAAATACAAGTACCGTCGAGGGTTAGCTTGACGTGATGATTTCCCACAGCGTACCGGCAGACAAACAGAAGCAGCCACTCGCGGTATTCGCGGGGATCGTGATGGTTTCACCGGCGAGTACTATCTGGGTGTCGCTGCCTACGGTGAATTCAAACTCACCAGAGACTACCCGTGTTTGCAACGCGTGGGGGTACTTTTGCAGTTGGCCGAAGGCACCCGCGTCAAATTTGACTTCTGTGGCGCGTGCTCCGTCGTTCATTTTCCCTTGTCGGCGGGAGAGACCATTGTCGAGCTTCTCAAAGGGCGTCTCTGCGGTAAATGTCAGCATGGGATCTGTCCTGATAAGGTATTCGCCTTGATGATAGGATATATGGCCTGCGATGGCAGAAACAAAAGTATGGGGCCGTGCTGGCGAGTTAACAATAGCGTGAGTGTTAAGCTGATAGGGCAAGTTTGAGAAAACAACGCTTTGGTGCGTCCGAGTGGACTCGAACCACCGACCCCCACCATGTCAAGGTGGTGCTCTAACCAACTGAGCTACGGACGCACTGCACTGCTTTAGAAATTTGGTGCGTCCGAGTGGACTCGAACCACCGACCCCCACCATGTCAAGGTGGTGCTCTAACCAACTGAGCTACGG
>NZ_JBXWKI010000001.1:785817-863482 GCF_058190535.1 Serratia sp. CoH_134_PS_4 | reverse complement strand
GGTGCGTCCGAGTGGACTCGAACCACCGACCCCCACCATGTCAAGGTGGTGCTCTAACCAACTGAGCTACGGACGCATCTTTTCCTGTCTGTCATGGCTGACAGCGGGGACGAATATTAACGAGCTACCCGCGTGCTGGCAAGGAGAAAAACGTAATTTTATCCGGTATTTCACGCGATTGCTGCGCTTATGTGCAGTGCGGTGGTTTTTTCCGCAAACTCTGGCGATGAAGCCGTCGGCCGGTTTAGCTACCGGCCGACGGTGGTGTTTAGCGGGTCGAGCGTTGCAAGATGAGTGTGGCGGGTTGTTTTTGCAGCCAACGCATACGCAAAGCCATCATGATGGCGGCAAAGGTTAGCCCGATGATAAATCCAATCCAGAACCCGCTTGGCCCCATTGCCGGAACGACGACATCCGTCAGCGCCAACAGATAACCGCTTGGCAAACCCAGTACCCAATAAGCGATAAAGGTGATGAAGAAGATTGAGCGGGTGTCTTTATAACCGCGCAGAACGCCGCTGCCAATAACCTGAATCGAATCGGATATCTGATAAATCGCCGCCAGCAGCATCAGTTGCGACGCCATTGCCACAACCGCCGGGCTGTCGTTGTACAGCAGGGCAATGTGTTCGCGGAACGTGGCGGTAAACAGCGCGGTACAGCAGGCCATTAAGATGCCGACGCCGATGGCCGAATAAGCGGCAATCCTTGCGCCTTCGACCGAGCCTTCGCCCAACCGGTAACCGACGCGAATCGTTGCGCTGACGCCCAGTGACAGAGGCAGGACGAACATCAATGCGCTGAAGTTCAGTGCAATCTGGTGCCCCGCGACGGAAACAATGCCGAGCGGTGACACTAACAGAGCAACAATCGCAAACAGCGTGACTTCAAAGAACAGGGCCAACGCAACCGGCAGGCCAATGCCGAACAAGCGTTTGATCGCTGGCCAGTCTGGCCGTTTGCTGCTGCCTTCGTGCGGGACAATATCGCGCTGCGACGGTGCACGTCGTACGTACCACCGCATCGCCAGGAACATAAACCAGTAGACGCTGCCGGTCGCCACGCCGCAGCCGACGCCGCCCAGCTCCGGCATACCGAACTTACCGTAAATGAAGATGTAGTTAATCGGAATATTGACCAACAAACCGAGAAAGCCAATAACCATACCGGGTTTGGTTTTTGACAGCCCTTCACATTGTCCACGTAACACCTGGAAGAACAGATAGCCTGGCGCCCCCCACATGATGGCATGCAGGTATCCCACGGCTTTATCGGCCAGCTGCGGGTCAATGTTGTGCATCATGTCGATAACAAACTTGCTGTTATACAGCACAATAATGACCAACACAGAGACGGTCCCAGCCAGCCAGAACCCCTGACGGACCTGATGAGCGATACGATCGCGCCGGCCTGCACCATTAAGCTGTGCAATGACCGGTGTCAGCGCGAGCAGCAAGCCGTGACCGAAGAGAATGGCCGGCAGCCAGATGGAGGTACCGACGGCGACGGCAGCCATATCCGTGGCGCTATAAGCACCTGCCATGATGGTATCGACGACACCCATTGCAGTCTGTGATATTTGCGCGATGATTACCGGGATTGCGAGGGCCAATAAGCTACGCGCTTCAATGAAGTACTTCTGCACGCATACACCTTTTCTAATTATTTATGATGAAGGGAAGGGTTGTCGCGAAAGGACAACAATTAAAAATAGCGGAATTTTGTACAAAAATATTGTACCCGCTCGGCGTCGTTAAGCAAATGCTGCGATGAAATAGTTATTAAATGCGCAGGTGCAGGTTTTTTGTCTCCTCGGGTTTGGTTTTCCTCGCTAACTGGGGCAAACTGCCCCAAGCGCTTTAAACATTGTAGAAAGAAGAGGCCCACATGTTCACCGGTATCGTACAAGGCACCGCGCCGCTGGTCGCCATTGATGAAAAATCCAACTTCCGCACTCACGTTATCGACATGCCGACTGAACTCTTGCCAGGGCTAGAGCTCGGTGCATCGGTGGCACATAACGGCTGCTGCTTGACCGTCACTGCGGTAGAGGGCAACCGCGTTAGCTTTGATCTGATCAAAGAAACCCTGCGTTTGACTAACCTCGGTGATCTGGTGTTGGGGGATGTTGTCAACATCGAACGTGCAGCCAAGTTTAATGATGAAATTGGCGGTCACCTGATGTCCGGCCATATTATCTGCACGGCGGAGGTAGCCAAGATTTATACCTCCGAAAATAATCGTCAGGTGTGGCTGCGCATGCCGAATGCAGAATTGATGAAATACGTTCTGCACAAAGGCTTCATTGGCATTGATGGTATTAGTCTGACTATCGGTGAAGTCGTGAATAATCGTTTTTGCGTGCATTTGATCCCGGAAACGCTGGAACGCACCACGCTGGGTAAAAAACGCCTGGGTGATAAGGTAAATATTGAGATAGACCCGCAAACGCAGGCGGTGGTGGACACCGTTGAGCGTGTTTTAGCGAGCCGTGAAGCGGCGATGGCGGCGGCGAGCGCGCTGTCGCAGAAAATCTGACGGACGACAAACCAGAGAGGAGCAAACGCGTGAAGTTTTATGGGAAAACGTTGATGTTAACGGCGCTGTTGGCGCTGAGTGCTTGTAGCAGTTCGCCTGAACAGGGCGCGGCCAACCCGGCAGTAGACGCAGAAAATGATACCTGCGGTGCGGCACAGTACCAGAGCTATGTCGGTAAACCGATGTCAGCGCTTGAAGGTGTGCAGATTGATGCTCAGGTGCGCGCTATTCCGTATAACTCAGCGGTCACGATGGACTTTAACCTGCGCCGTCTGAACTTCCTGGGTGACAGTGATGATAAAATCATTCGCGTTTATTGCGGCTGATTCCTATTAGGTCATCAATGTATAAAAAGAACCCCGGCTAACAGGCCGGGGTTCTTTTTATTGCAGAGTGTCAGCGCGGAACGCGGATGCCACCTTCAACGCCTTTCGGGCTGAATACTACCTGCCACAGTTGAATATCCCGCGCGCGGAATGCGCCGGCGCAGGCGTTCAGGTAATAACTGAACATGCGTTCGAAGCGATCCGAATAACGTTGGGAAAGTTCTGGCCAGGCCTGTTTGAATCGCTCGTACCATGCCATCAGCGTGCGATCATAATCAGCGCCAATATTGTGCCAGTCCTCCATCACAAAATGCCCCTCGCTGGCCTGAGCGATATGTGAAACGGAAGGCAAACAGCCATTCGGGAAGATATATTTGTTGATCCACGGATCAACATTCATATCTGTCCGATTCGAACCGATAGTGTGCAGCAGGAATAAGCCGCCCGGTTTTAAATTACGTTCCACAACATTGAAGTAGGTGCGGTAATTTTTAGGACCGACGTGCTCAAACATGCCGACAGAAACGATCCGGTCAAACTGTAGGTCCAAATCGCGATAATCTTGCAGCAGGATTTCGACATCCAGCCCGGCACAGCGCGCTTGCGCCAACTTTTGCTGCTCGGCAGAAATAGTGACACCGACCACGGACACGCCAAAGTTTTTTGCTGCATAAGCGGAAAGACCGCCCCAGCCGCAGCCAATATCCAGCAAACGCATGCCCGGTTGTAGCTGCAGTTTTTCGCAAATCATCCGCAGCTTGGCCTCTTGCGCCTCTTCCAGCGTGGTTGCCTCTTTCCAGTAGGCGCAGGAATATTGCATATAAGGATCGAGCATCTGCGTAAACAGGTCGTTCCCCAGATCATAATGTTCTTTACCGACAATCCAGGCGCGTTTTTTCGATTGCAAATTGGTTAATCGCGCGGCGGCAATTCGGAGGGTATCTTTGAGATGGCGGGGGAGTTTCTTTTCCAGGCCAGCGCGGACCACATGGTGAAAGAATATATCCAGCCGTTCACACTCCCACCAACCGTCCATATAGCTTTCGCCAAGGCCAAGGGAGCCTTCCTGCAGAACGCGTTTAAAAAAACTGGGATTTTTAACCTGAATATCGAATGGGCGTGAGCCGTTTATTTCAATACCGGCCATGCTGAGCATTTCATGAGCGATACGATACCATTGGTTATCCTGAATGCTCACATCTTCTATACACGATGAACTCATAGCTTCTCCATCACCTTCTTCTGACTTATGACCCGTCAAAAAATAGCTTAGACAAATTCTGCGGGTGCATACGTTTACCTACGGTAAAAAGGTCCCGTGGCGTCTGATATCCGACTATGAACAGAGGAAAATTTTAAGAAGGTTCCTGCGCAAGAAACGCGGGAAAGGCAATCCTTAAAAAAGTGTGACGCCATACGCGTACACAACAGCAATTTGTGATAAAGAAATTATAAAAGTGTTATTTTAAAAGGTCGTTTTGAGTATAGGCTTGCCGAGGCGCTTACTCAACTGTAAATCGCACTCGGCAAAAATATTCTTTAAGTGATTATTAATAATGACAATTATGACGCAGGGTTAGCATGTTCCTGCTGTGTTACGCGTCTATCGTCCTCCACTGTTCCCCGTTGCCACACATAGCCCAATGCGGCCAACAACACGGTTGAAACCATTACCGTCACCGTTGCCAATAACGGTTGGGCAATAAATGCCGAAACCAACATACTGGCGACAAAACACAAACCCAACTGCAAGGTGTTTTGCAAGGCTGCGGCTTTACCCGTGCCCTCAGGGAACGGCGTCAACGCATTCGCCACTACGATTGGATAGGTGGCGCCGTTAACGAGTGCCATCACGCAGAACGGAATCAACAAGGTGGTCAGCGTTGGCTCAGTCAGTGTGGCAACCAGGTATAGCGACACCATACTTATGCCATAAGCTACCAGCAGCCAGGGTAATAAGGTGTTGCCATTCATGCGGTTTAGCGCGGTGCGGCAACCATAACCCCCCAATAAGAACGCCAGCGTCTGTGGCACGTAGCTCAGACCAATATCGTTTGGGCTGTACCCCATATCACCAAGAATAAACGGCGAACCGGTCAGCCAGGCGAAGAAGCCGGCTGAGCAGGCGGCAAAGATCATGACGTTACCGCTGAAAGCACGTGATTTCAGGAGCTGGAAGAACGTTAGGCCGTTTTTCTTATTGGCGGAAGACGCCGCTTTGGCGTTTTCTTTCAGCAGTAATGTCGGCAGTAATAAAACAACGGTGATGCCCAGCAGCACGGCGAAAATGGCGCGCCAACCCATGTGGTTTAACAGCCATGCCCCGACCAGCGGTGCCAATGCCGGGGAAAGTGCCACCAGTGGCATGATGGTGGCGAAAACGCGGTTTGCCTTACCTTCACGATAACGGTCAATGACGAGCGCTTGCCAGGTGACCGCGGCGGAACAGACCCCAATCGCCTGGATAAAACGCAGCGACCAGAGCTGAACGGCATTCTCTACCCACAACATCCCCAGGCAGCCCAAGGCAAACAGGGCCAGACCAATCAACAGCACGGGCTTACGGCCAAGGTGATCGGAAAGCGGACCCCAGAGCAATTGTGCAAAGGCAAAGCCGGCCAGGAAGATACTCAAACTGGCGCTGATCGCCCCGGCAGAGATTTGCAGGTCTTGTTGCATCACGCCAAAAGCGGGCAAGTACATGTCGGTAGCCAGGTAACCCAGCATACTCAGGCCGGCAAGATAGAACATAAAGCCAAAGGAATTTCGCATGGTATTTCTCGTTAATATTTTATTGTCGCAGGTTTTTAGCGCCGGCAAGTGTATCCGGCTGGATCTCTGCTTGTGAAACGGTAATATTTGCAAAGTGCTGTTAAAAAAATTGAAGGCAAAGCCATGTGGTCTGAATATTCTCTTGATGTAGTGGATGCGGTCGCCCGAACCGGCAGTTTCAGCGCAGCGGCGCAGGAGTTGCATCGGGTACCTTCGGCGGTCAGTTATACCGTGCGGCAACTTGAGCAATGGCTGGCGGTACCGCTGTTTGAGCGCCGTCATCGCGACGTGGAACTGACGCCTGCCGGCGTGCTATTTATTCAGGAGGCGCGCGGTGTCATCAAAAAAATGCTCGACACGCGTCGGCAGTGTCAGCAGGTGGCCAACGGCTGGCGTGGCCAGTTGAAAATTGCCGTAGATATTATCGTCAAGCCTCAACGTTGCCGTCAGTTGGTGTTGGACTTTTATCGGCATTTTCCTGACGTTGAATTATTGGTTCAGCCAGAAGTGTTCAATGGCGTCTGGGATGCGTTGGTGGATGGGCGTGCTGATATGGCGATAGGTGCGACACGGGCCGTACCGGTCGGCGGTGGGTTTGCCTTTCGCGATATGGGCGATATGCGTTGGTTGTGTGTGGCCAGCCCGCAACATCCACTGGCGGCTCAGGATGGGTTGTTAAACGATGATCAGCTACGGCCTTTCCCATCGCTCTGTCTGGAGGATACCTCACGCAATCTCCCCAAGCGGGTCACCTGGACGTTGGATAACCAGCGGCGCTTGGTGGTGCCGGACTGGTCGTCGGCGGTGGATTGCCTGTGCGCCGGATTGTGTGTCGGGATGATGCCTGCGCATCAGGTCTTGCCGTTAGTACAACGTGGCGAGCTGGTGGCGTTACAGTTGCAGGAGCCGTTCCCAGCCAGCCCTTGTTGCCTGACGTGGCAGCAAAATACGCCTTCTCCGGCGATGGCCTGGCTGTTGGACTATTTAGGGGACAGTGAAACGTTGAATCAGGAATGGTTAAGCGAAGTGACGCCGGAAACCGCAGTGGCTTCCGGCCCGAATGACTAGCGGCGGTAATCGATGAACGGGCCGTCAGCAACCGAACGGCGCTCAACCAACTTGGGATGCACCTCAATCACCTGTGATTCTTCACGCTTGCTGATGATGCGATCCAACAACATGGTGAATGCCATCTCACCCAAACGCTCTTTGGGCTGATGAATAGTGGTCAGCGCCGGGGTGAAATAGCGCGCATTGCGCACGTTATCGTAGCCAATGACCGAGATGTCTTGAGGCACGCGTAGCCCAAGCTCATCGGCGGCGCAGATAGCCCCCATTGCCATAATATCGCCACCACAGAATACCGCTGTCGGACGCTGTTTCTGCGACAGTATCTGGTGCATGGCCTTGTAGCCGGATTCTGGCTCAAAGTCACCCTGGACGATCCACTCGTCGCGCACGTCGATATGGGCTTCCTCCATCGCTTTTAAGAAGCCCTGATGGCGCCCGCCCCCTGTATTACGTGACAGTTGGCCGGGAATGGCGCCGATATCGCGGTGTCCGCGTTCGATCAGATAGCGCCCAGCCAGATAGCCACCTTCGAACGCATTATCAATGATGGTATCAGTAAAATCACCGCGTGCGGCGCCCCAGTCCATGACAACCATTGGGATGTTGCGGTAATCTTCCAGCATGCCAAGCAATTGGTCCGGATATTCTGAACACATCACCAACAAGCCATCGACGCGCTTTTGCGCCAGCATTGCCAGATAGGCACGCTGTTTGTCCAAATTGTTGTGCGAGTTACACAGTATCAGCGTATAGCCTTTGCTATAGCAGCTGTTTTCTACCGCTTCGATCACTTCAGCAAAGTAGGGCGCTTCACTGGAGGTTGCCAGCAGGCCAATCGATTTGGTGTGATTGACCTTCAGACTGCGCGCCACTGCGCTGGGTGAATAATGCAGCTCTTTAATTGCGGCACTCACGGCCGCTTTAGTCTCTTCGGCGACGAAACGAGTCTTATTGATGACGTGCGAAACGGTGGTGGTGGAAACGCCAGCGCGTTTGGCCACATCTTTAATCGTTGCCATGTAAAGAATGACTCCTGAACTCACATGTTGCAGTATGTAAGTGTGATGTTAATCGTTTGCCTGCGTAGATCCTTCTCCAAAGAAGCGAAAACTGAGTTTTTAGTGTGTTGAAGTCGTCAGCGCTTGGTCAGGAGGGGCATTTTTGCCGGTACACAGTTGTGAACTGCGAATTTTGTCCCATATTGAGCAAAAGGGGAAGAGGTAATCGGTATTATAAACCGGGAAATGATAACAAGATTTTATTGGCCAACTGTGTGAAAATGGTTTGACGCATTAATTGTGTGCCTTTTATCCTTGGGAAAACCAATCTGAAAAGGAGTTGTAATGGATACCGATCTGAAAATGTCACTGTTCACCACTGTCTGTGCGCTGGCCGTGATTATTGCTTTTAGCTTCACTGCAGCATTGAACTGATCCCCGAAGTAAAAACAGGCGCCGCTTCGTGCGCCTGTTTGCCTTATCCCACGCTATGCCAGGTTTTTCTCCACAAATGCCCAGTTAACCAGCGCCCAGAAGTTCTCCAGGTAAGTCGGGCGGGCGTTGCGGTAATCGATGTAGTAGGCGTGTTCCCACACGTCGACAGTCAGCAAGGGTTTATCTTCACCGGTCAGCGGCGTGCCCGCGTTCGACGTGCTGACAATGGCCAGCGAGCCGTCAGTCCTCTTCACCAGCCAGGTCCACCCGGCGCCAAAGTTTTTGATTGCAGCATCGCTGAATTGTTCTTTAAAGGCAGCGAAAGAACCAAACGCCTGATTGATAGCAGCAGCCAATGCGCCCTGAGGCTCACCGCCGCCCTGTGGCGATAAGCAGTGCCAATAGAAGGTGTGGTTCCATACCTGAGCGGCGTTGTTGAAAATGCCGCCGCTGGACGCCTTGATAATCGCCTCCAAAGACAACCCGTCAAACTCGCTGCCTTTCAGCAAATTGTTCAGGTTGACCACATAGGCGTTGTGATGCTTACCATAGTGGTATTCGAGCGTTTCTACGGAGATGTGGGGTTCGAGTGCGTTCTTCGCATAGGGTAATGCAGGTAGTTCAAACGACATTGCTTCCTCCTTATACAGGATCCATCCGACAACCCATAAATGGACTACAGATTGACCTGTTTTTATTGTGGGTATTTAGCTTATCAATTTTCACGATAAAAATCAGGGATGAGTCGGAGAAAAGCACAGGTGGGGGACTAACAGTTAAAGAAGCAAACAGAGGAAAGCGGCTGGGAAGGCCAGCCGCAGAGCGCATTATCGAATGGTTTTCGGCGTCACCACACGGCGTGCGCCAATGTAGTGGTTTTGCCAGTAGTCGTTGTCGAGCTGGCTGATGCGAATTTCTTCACCCGTACGCGGGGACTGTATGAATTTGCCATTGCCCAGATAGACACCGACATGGTCAGCTACGCCGCGGTTATTAATGCGGAAGAACACCAGGTCACCACTTTCCAGTTCGTTTTTCTTGATCGGTGCAGCGTCGCGCAGGTGATACATTTCGTTAGCGGTACGCGGCATTTTGATTTTTACCACGTCTTTATAGGCGTAATAAATCAGACCGCTGCAGTCAAAACCGGTTCTTGGTGACGTGCCGCCCCAGCGATAAGGTTTGCCCATTTGATCCATCAGCTTGGCCATCGCGGTTTGCTTGGCGTGTTGATAGCGTTTCTTGTGGGCTGGGGTGAGCTTCAGCGGTTTTTCATCACGTGCCAACTTAGCGGTTGCCATACCGGCTTCACGATGACGACCATAACCTTTTTTGTAACCCTTTTTCGGTGGGGTCACTTTGATTTTGGCGGTTTGTTGAGTTTTGTGTTTCGATTTGGCGCTGGCGACCTTTTTAGCGGCTTTTTCTGTCTTGGCTTTGGTAACCTTGGCTGTTTTTTGCGGGGTGGTGACTTTTACTTTTTTGCTGCTGGCCTTAACCGCTTTCTTTTTCTTACGGTCATCTGGCCGGGCTTCGTTTACGTGGCTCTTGCGCTGTTCAGCGGCAATACGCGCCTGTGGCGCTGCGTGCGCCAAATTGAAGAATAGCTGTGTAAACAACAGCACAAAAAGCGTAAGAATTAAACGCATGTCGACGTTACCAACCTTGGCCCCGGAACAGATATCGAAAGAATGACAGTATTCCCGAATTTCGCCATATAAAACAGCGAAGAACTCATAAATGATAATCCATATTGTGAGAAAACGTTAATGACATTTTTTTTGCTGAAAAATCAAACTGTTGATGTATAAAAAATCAACAACAAACGCGTGGGGAATTATTAAACGACGTGTTTTGGTGAAAAAATATAATAGTGAAATGGCCAAGTTAAAAATGTTATTCTATGCGTATGTTTTGGTCGGAAAGCGCTGGCCGATGACATGCGACTGACAATGGGGAATGCCCTTGCAAAAGATGGCGTTTTCTTGTGACGGTTTCAGCCGCTACAATAGCCTGTGTGATGCATGTTGTAGCCATGAGATTTGGCTTGAGGAAGCAATATAATGACGACGACGATTGAAAAAATTCAGCACCAGATCGCTGAGAACCCAATTCTGCTGTACATGAAAGGTTCACCGAAATTGCCAAACTGTGGTTTCTCCGCACAAGCCGTGCAGGCATTGTCTGCCTGTGGCGAGCGCTTTGCCTACGTTGACATTTTGCAGAACCCGGACATCCGTTCCGAGTTACCGAAGTACGCCAACTGGCCGACGTTCCCACAGCTGTGGGTCGACGGTGAACTGGTCGGCGGCTGTGATATCATCATGGAAATGTATCAGCGCGGCGAACTGCAACAGCTGATCAAAGAAACGGCAGAGAAGTACAAACAGCAGGAAGACCAGCAGCCATAACCGGCTCGGTTTAATTGTTGGACGAGAGTCGGGCGGTGCCAGTTGATACTGGGCCGCCCGATTTTTTTTTGCTAAACGCCTCGTTTTTCTGTTGCTGCGTATAGCGTCTTTGCAACGATAGAGTTCGTTGAACGATGAGTCCTGATACGTAATTCAGAGCGCTTCGTCGGTATTGTCGGTAGCCAACGGCCAGCCACCAAGGCGCTTCCAGCGGTTAACCAGTTCACAGAACAACTGAGCGGTTTGCTCTGTGTCATACAATGCCGAGTGCGCTTGCGCGCTATCGAATGGAATGTTGGCGGCAATACAGGCTTTAGCCAGCACCGTTTGCCCCAGCACCAGCCCACTCAACGCTGCAGTGTCGAAAGTGGCGAACGGGTGGAAAGGGTTGCGTTTCAGGCTGGCGCGCTCCGCTGCAGCCATCAGAAAGCTGTGATCAAAATTGGCGTTATGCGCCACAATAATCGCTCTGTTACACCCCCGGTCCTTGATGCCTTTGCGCACGGCTTTGAAAATCGCGTGCAGCGCATCGTGTTCGCTGACTGCGCCACGCAGCGGGTTGCTGGGGTCGATGCCGTTAAAGGCCAGCGCTTCTGGCTGTAGATTAGCGCCTTCAAAAGGTTCTACGTGGAAGTGCAGGGTTTCGTCCTGCTGCAACCAGCCGTTCTCATCCATTTTTAACGTCACGGCGGCAATTTCCAGCAGTGCGTCAGTTTTGGCATTAAATCCGGCGGTTTCTATATCTATAACTACGGGGTAAAACCCACGAAAACGGCCACTCAGGGCGTTAAGATCACTTTTTTCGGCCATCAGTTTCTTATCTTCATCGAATGCAGCGCGCATTATGGCAAATTTTGCGCCCGGTTGCAGGCGGTTATCACGCGGATAAAAACAAGGGCGCAAAAAGCGCCCTTGATGATCGATCTCAGTGGCCGAGACCATGGCCGGCGTGTTTATTTTCGATCAGCTCAATCTTGTAACCGTCGGGGTCTTCAACAAAGGCGATGACCGTGGTGCCACCTTTGACAGGACCGGCTTCGCGGGTGACGTTGCCGCCTGCATTACGGATGCTGTCACACGTCGCGGCGACATCGTCAACACCCAGCGCCAGATGACCGAACGCGGTGCCCATTTCGTAGCTATCGGTGCCCCAGTTATAGGTCAGCTCAATCACCGCACCTTCGTTTTCATCGGTATAGCCTACAAACGCCAACGAGTATTTGTATTCAGGGTTCTCGCTGGTACGCAGCAAGCGCATGCCTAATACCTTGGTATAGAAGTCGATGGAACGTTGTAAGTCACCGACGCGGATCATGGTATGGAGTAAGCGCATAATTCCTCTGATTGGATGTGCCGTTGCCAGCGGCGGATGGATTGAAGCGAAAACCAGTATAGCGTTGCCGCATAAAGGATTTCAATGTAAGCCACGGAGGGGGGCGCAATGTACTTGCAGTGACATTGTCACTGACTCTTGCTGTCATGCAACAAGCGCACACATTGTCGGCGATAGGAGCCTGAAAATCGCTACTATAGAAGTATTGCGGAGCACCGTACGGCCTGATAACGAATAAATGTCTGGGTTGGATGGGGTAGTTTATCAATTAGGATCTTGTTTATATGGTTGTTTATTTTTCCAGTGCAGATTTACTCCCCTTGCTGGAGGAGCCGACAAATGGATGAAATGCTGATACTGGTAGATGCCGAGGATAACGCCATTGGTTCACAAACAAAAATGCGGGTGCATCAGCAGGGGTTACTGCATCGGGCATTTTCAATATTTATATTTGATAGCCAGGGGCGTTTGCTGTTGCAGCAGCGGGCTTTCAGTAAATATCACTCGGCCGGTTTATGGACCAACACTTGCTGCGGCCACCCGCGATGGGGAGAGTTAACGTTAGCCGCAGCGCAGCGTCGGTTGCAGGAAGAAATGGGTTTCAGCAGTGAGCTGCAGCAGGTATCCAGCTTTACCTATCGCGCAGAGGTGCCGGGCGATTTAATTGAGCACGAATTCGATCATATCTGCGTGGGGCTGTTTAACGGCGAACCGCAGGGCGATCCTGCAGAGGCAAAGAGTTGGCTGTGGATTGACCCTCAGCAATTAACCGATGAGATGCAGCGTAATCCAGATAACTTTACCGTTTGGTTTAGAACCATAATGGATAATATTGACGCCAATGAAATAGCACGTTGGGCGGCGCTGGTGGCCCGTTGAATTCATTCCTGAACATGCGGAGATAACGGTCTCTTTCTGCTGCCTTTTGGGAACAATGCTAAAAGCCCACCAATGCTTTCTCTGGCGGGCTTTTTTACTTAAATAAACATTCTTACGGCACAGTAGATCAATAACGCCGACAAAATAACATTGATCGTGCGGCCATGATATTGGAATAGAGACTGAAATATATGCCCAGCAAGCCCCCAAACCAAATTACCCATTGAACCAATAAAAGCCAATAAAATGCTAACGCATATGACTATAAACATATCGTGAGTATAGGGTAAAACGAATGTAGAAATTGCCGTGATGCCGTACAAAATTATTTTAACATTAACAAACTGAAGCCAAAAACTGACCCAGAAACTCAATGGCCTTACCGCATCATTGTCCGCTGAGGGATTACTGGTGGCTATCCGCCAGGCCAGCCAAAGAATATAGGCTGCTCCCGCCCAAGAAAGCCAGTGAGTAACAGAGGGAAGGAGGCTAATTAATGTGAATGTGAAAACCGCACAAAGCAGCATAAGGATCAGGAAGCCTGCACTCATCCCGGACAATACCCGCAGGCTCCGGCGAAAACCATGCTGATTAACTGAATTTAAAGCAAGAATATTGTTCGGTCCTGGGGTTAACGCTGTAATAAGTGTATATGTAAGAAATCCACTGATGATGGCTGATGTCACTTGTCTTCTCCTCGTTTTTCCAACATATTAACGCATCCGAAAAGGTCAAAATAACGAATATTTTCAAACTCTGACTTTCATGGTTTCGATTGAATTTGGAGGGCACCATGGACTTACGACGCTTTGTTACGTTGAAAACGGTGGTTGAAGAAGGGTCTTTTTCAAAAGCATCACAAAAGCTGTGTTGTACACAGTCAACGATAACTTTTCATATTCAACAACTTGAACAAGAACTGTCGCTGAAGATTTTTGAGAAGATTGGCCGGCGGATGGTTTTGACATCTGCGGGGAAAAAACTCATGCCCCAAGTTCATGAACTGACACGGGTGCTTGAAGGGATACGCCAAACGACACAGCATGACGCTGAATTGGCGGGTGACTTGAGGATAGGGATCGGCGAAACCCTGCTGGCGTATAAAATGCCGGAAGTACTACAACTCTTTAGGGCTAAGGCACCCAAAGTTCGTATATCCTTACAATCGCTCAATTGTTATGTGATCAGAGATGCTCTCTTGGCAGACCAAGTGGACTTAGGTATTTTTTATCGTGTAGGCAATGATGATGCACTTGAAATGACCAGTTTTGGCAGCCAAGATTTGGTATTAGTCGCATCACCGTCGTTTCAACATATTGATTTTATGAAGCCAAATCGTCATATACCTGTAAGCTTCATTATTAATGAACCTCAGTGTATCTTTCGGCAAATATTCGAAAGCACGTTAAGGGCGCGGCAGATCACTATTGAGAGCACAATTGAACTGTGGAGTATTGAAAGCATAAAGAAATGTGTCATGAGTAATCTGGGTATTTCTTTTCTGCCTCGTTTTACCGTTGAACGTGAGCTTAATACGGGGGAGCTTCAAGAAATCATATTTTCAGATGTGCCTTTGTCGATAACGGCTTTATGTGCTCACCATAATGACAAAACCGTCAGCCCAGCAATGCGCGCATTCATCGATTGTATGAAGGAATGTTTGCCATTGAACGTCGAAAACGCATTGGTTGCGGGTTAAGCTGCGGTTTATGTCTTATACGAAGGGCTCGCGTTTTTTACCGCTATTTTCCATCATCAATATAAAACGGGGCCACATGACAAATGTGGCCCCGTTATTTTACGCGTCTTACTTTTCAGATAAGAAAGGGTAGTCGGTATAACCCTCGGCACCGCCGCCGTAGAAGGTAGCAGGTTGTGGTTCGTTGAGTGCCGCATTTTGTTTGAGGCGTTCAACCAAATCCGGGTTGGCAATATAGCTGCGTCCAAAGGCAACTGCATCGATAAAGCCTTTATTGATCAGTTCTTCTGCTTTTTCGGCGGTATAGGCACCGGCACCGACAATCACCCCTTTAAAGTGGGCGCGTACCGAATCGCGGAACGCATCAGAATAAGGTTTACCACCCGCCCAGTCCGGTTCGGAAATGTGCAGGAATGCAATGTTACGCTTGTTCAATTCTTCAACCAGATACAGCGCTGCGTCTTCCTGATCTTCGCCGTTATCCAGGCCGTTGAATGGACCCAGTGGTGAAATACGGATACCGATATGTTCTGAGCCCCATTCAGCAATGCTCGCATCCACCACTTCCAACGTCAGGCGAGTGCGGTTTTCAATGCTGCCACCGTATTGATCGGTACGCTGGTTGGAGGCAGGCGCCATAAACTGGTGCAGCAAGTAACCGTGTGCGGCATGCAGTTCGATAAAGTCGAAACCGGCTTCACGTGCGTTGGCTGTTGCCTGGCGGAAATCGTTAATGATGCCTGGGATTTCTTCTGTTTCCAGCGCGCGTGGCGTCGAGGTTGGGACGCGCACCCAGGCGCCTGTTTCGTCACGTACGGTGGTGCGGGTATCAGCATTGATCGCAGAAGGGGCAACAGGAGCTTGTTGACCCGGTTGCAGGCTGTTATGCGAAATACGGCCCACGTGCCACAGTTGTACGGCAATATGGCCATTTTTGTCGTGTACGGCCTGGGTGATCTTTTTCCACGCGGCGATTTGTTCTGGGGTATGCAGCCCTGGTGCGCCGGCATAGCCTTTCGCCTGGAAAGAGATCTGGGTCGCTTCGGTAACGATCAGACCTGCGCTGGCGCGTTGAGCGTAATATTCGCCCATGAGAGGCGTAGGAATATCGCCGGGTTCAATGCTGCGCAGACGCGTCAGAGGGGCCATAAACACGCGGTTTGGCAGGGTTACAGCGCCAACCTTCAATGGGGAGAACAACTTTTCAATCTTCATAGTGCATCCTATATTAATAGACCGGTCGACTAGTAACGAGCAAAGAATTGCCCAACAGGGGAATCCTTGATGAATCTATCGTTGTGTGTTTAGGGTTGCGCTGGGCGCAACAATAACTCAATACTTTCCAGCGCGCTGGTCAGCGGTGCAAGCGAGCGGCGGATTTTGGCGCGCAGTGAGGCACCAAGCCACAGTGAATACAAGGTTTCTGCCGTTGCCGCCGGGCTCATGGCTATTGACAGTGAGCCTTCACGAATACCGCGTTCAATTGCGTCTTGCAGATGGCCAATGACCCGGGCTGTGCCCGTTTCCAGCGCATGGCGCATGGGTTCTGACAAATCGCTCACCTCTGCGGACAGTTTCACCGCGAGGCAGGCGTTATGACATTCGCTACGACAATGGTAGCTGATCGCCTGGGCGTAATAACTCAGCAACTGGTGGCGCGCATCCGTTTTATCATCAGCGAACAGCTGCTGCATCGCGGCATCATAGTGCCCGAAATAACGCTGTAGCATCGCTTCGCCAAAGGCTTCCTTCGAGCGGAAGTAATGATAAAACGACCCTTTCGGCACGCCCGCCGTCTTCAGTAATTCGCTCAACCCCATGCCGGTAAAACCAAGGCGCAGGCTGAGCGTCTCGCCAGTGGCGAGCAAATGTTCACGGGTATCTGTAGGGCAATGCGCATGTTTAGTCATAATGGTTGTTAGCATAATAGACCGATTGGTCTAGGTCAATAAGAAAAAAAACCGGCGTAAAAACGCCGGTGTCGATGAAGGGTATTTTGCCCGAGCGGGGCGCAGAAGTTAAGCCTTTATACCTCAGTACGGCAGCGTTGCAGGATATCCAACTGCGGTTGATATTCGCTCGTTTGCACGTTCAGCATGCCAATCATGGTGTGGAACAGGTTATCTTGTGAGACATCCTCTTTCTCAGCCAGGGTGCTCAGGCACTGACGGTCAACCTTGAAGTTACGCTCATAGTCAGCAGACATCCACATCAGGAAGGGGACATGGGTCTGCTGGCTTGGAGCGAAGACATAAGGCGTACCGTGCAGATACATGCCATTTTCACCCAGCGACTCACCGTGGTCAGAGAGATACACCAGCGCCGTGTTGAATTTGTCGCTGTGTTGTTGCAAAAGTTTGATGGTGTCGTCCAACATGGCGTCGGTATACAACAGGGAATTGTCATAGGTGTTTACCAACTGCTCATGTGTACAATCCTGAATCTGATTACTGCTGCAGATGGGCGAGAATTTCTGGAACTCGGGTGTGCTGCGGCGGTAGTAAGCGGGGCCGTGACTGCCCATTTGATGCAATACAATCACGCCGTCGTCTTTCAGGCCGTTGATATAGTCGTTCAGTTTGTACAACAACACATTATCCATGCAGACGTCACCGTCACAATCCTGCGGCAGTTTCATCTTGGTCATATCGACATGTGGCACGCGATCGCAGGCCCCTTTGCACCCCCCATCGTTTTCACGCCACAGGAGATTAACACCAGCATGCGCCAGTACATCAAGCATGCCTTCCTGATGCGTCGCCAGCGTTGCGTCGTAATCTCTGCGTGGCATGTTGGAGAACATGCAGGGCACGGAAATTGCGGTTTCAGTCCCACAAGAGCTGGCGTTTTTGAAGTACACCACGTTGTCCTGCTTAAGGCGTGGGTTGGTTTCACGTTCATAACCGCCGAGTGAGAAGTTTTCAGCTCGCGCAGTTTCCCCCACGACCAGAATCACCAGCGTTTTCTTTTGCTGTCCAGCGATCAACGGCCCTTTACGCGCATCTTCACCGATTTTCACCAGCGGGAGATTACGTGTGAAATAACGTTGCTGAGTAAATTTGATGGTGCCGGAAACGAAGTTCGACGGCGTCAGCATTTTCACCACGCTTTTGTTATTACGGATTAATGAAGCGTAATCCTTATAAAACAGTGCGGCGATAATCAGGATCACCACTACGGAAAGCATCACATTGGCAGCGCGTAGCCCAACCATGTACCACCATGGGCGCGTTTGACGGATATGGGTAAAGCAAACCAGGATCGCAGGAAGAATGCCCAGCAACGCCAGCCATAACCCCATGCGCGGCGTTAATAGCGCTGTGGCTTCTTGCGGATTGGTCTCGAAGGCGTTCTGCATCATATTGCCGTCGATCACCACGCCATAACTGTACATAAAGTAGTTTGCGACGGCACTGCCGAGCAGGAAAAAGATGATCAGCGGTTTACGCAAGAACGGTACCGTCAACACGCTGAAGATAATATTCAGCGCACAGAAAATCACGACCGGCATGGTAGCGGCAAAAATCACGCTGTGGACGTTATCGAAAGTGATATACGACCAGGCTTTATGAAGGAATAACGCGTTTTGGAACAGAGTGAAGAACAAGGCGCAGGTGAGGATAAAACCCAAGCTGTTGCACTGTAAGCGTTGACGTAACCACATTGCCAAATCTAAATCCTGATATTGAGTAATGCGCTGAAATTTACAGGATGAAACTTAAGAAAACCTTAGAGATTCAGAATGGTGGCGGGGTTGTTTACTTTTGGTTTAGGTTGGAAAATGCCAGACCCTGAGGCCTGGCGATACGCTTAATAAGCGGCGGTAAACTGGGCTTTGATAAACTGTGGTTTTTCGATCTCATCGACAATGGCTACCGACAGATCTTCAACCGAGATACCGGCGGGTGCCTGGCCGTTCATCAACAATTTGGTGGTGCCAAGGCGGAACTGACCGGTGCGTTTGCCGGGTTCCAGCAGTGCCGCGGGGGACAAATAGGTCCAGTCGAGTGAGGATTCATTACGCAGTTTGTTACGTAAGTCTCGCACGGCCAGCGCCCCGGGGCGGATATTCTCCGGAAACTCTGGGGTATCCACCAGCTCAAGGCCAGGTGCAATTTCCAGGCTGCCGGCTCCACCAACGACCAGCAGACGTTTGACACCGGATTTTTTCACGGCGTCCAGGATCTGCTGCGCACCTTTGGTGGTTTTGTCGTACAGGTTGTCTTCAGCCCAACCTGGGTTATAGGCGCTGATCACGGCATCTTGACCGGCTAACTGTTTTGCCAGCCATTCCGTGTCGGCCACGTCGCCCAAGGCAACGGTCAGGTTGGCATTGTTCGGTAAGTCTTTTTGCTGGCGGGCAATGGCGGTAACGTGCAATCCACGGGCAAGTGCTTCATCTACCACGCGACGGCCTACAAAACCTGTTGCTCCAATAATGGCGACTTTCATCAGTTTGCTCCTGTCAGGAATAGGTTCAGTGCGAAGTGTCAGGCCAAGTTGACCTGAGCGGTTGTATCTACTGTAGTACTTAACAATAGTCCTGATTAGTGCCATATTCATGCTTTCTTGATTAAGTAAAACTTCATAATCATGGATAAATTGAATCGAATGGCGGTATTTGCCACCGTGGTGGCGGAGGGGTCGCTGGCTGGCGCAGCACGGCGACTGGGCATGACGCCGTCGGCGGTCAGCCAACATATGCGTTCACTGGAAAAAGTGCTCGGGGTACCCTTGTTGCACCGTTCGACTCGACGCTTGGCGCTCACCGAGGCGGGAGCTGCCTTTTATCCTGGCTGTGAGGCCATGCTGTTTCAGGCGCAGCAGGCCGAACAACGGTTGGCAGAACTGCGCGATACGCTGGTGGGGGAACTGCGCATTGCCACAACCATCGGTATCGGCGGGCGTCCGCTGGCAGAAGCAATGGCTCCGCTGTTACAGGCGCACCCCAAACTGACGTTGCGGGTGCTGGCGGATGATCGCATCATCGATATGATCGAACAACGGATCGATATTGCACTGCGGGTCAATCGTCAACTGGCGGATGCCAACATGATCGCGCATCCGCTGGCCGAATGGCCTATGGTGCTGTGTGCTGCACCGCGTTATCTCAGTCAGCACGGGGTACCGGAAGCACCGCAGGATTTGGTGAAGCACCGTTGGATCTCCGGTGCTTTCAGCGGCGCGCACGTGGATTTACACCACCAAGGGGGCCAGCAGCTTAAATTGCGCCTGGCGGAAGGGCAGATCGTCAGTGACAGTATGAACGTGATGCGCGCCTTTACTCGCAGCGGCCTGGGGATTTCTATTCAACCGCTGTATGAAATTGAGGATGAGCTGCAACGCGGTGAACTGATACAGTTGATGCCAGAGTGGCGACCCGCACCGTTACGGTTGCATGCGATGACGCTAGAGCGGGCGATGCCGGAGAAAACTCGTCAGGCGCTGCGTTATCTGCGTGATTATTTTCACCGTCATGCCGAAAAGTCACTTGCCAGCAGCGGCGATGGCGTCTTCAATTAGCTAAAGAACGCAGGAGGACGTGTGCCGCAGCAGCTTGAGTTTTTTGACATCCCCAGCCCGTGTCGCGGCATTTGTCAGGCCGACGACCGCGGTTTTTGTCGTGGTTGCTTGCGCAGCCGCGAGGAACGCTTTGGCTGGATGCAAATGAGCGATGCGCAAAAGCGTGACGTGTTGCGCCTGTGTCGCCAGCGCTTCCTGCGCCTGCAACGCGCCAATAAACAGCCTGATGATCCGCAACCCGAGCAACCCTCATTGTTCTGACGCATTCCTGATCTGCCGCACGTAAGTGTGGCTTTCCGCTTCCCACTGCGTTATCTGCTTGTGTATGCTGGCTTTAAACACTGTCATGAGGTTTCAATAATGGTAAACCGTATTCAACTCGCACCGCAGGGGCCTGAGTTTTCTCGCATGATTTGCGGATATTGGCGTTTGATGGAGTGGGGCATGTCACCGCAGCAGTTGCTGGCATTCATTGAGCAACATATCGAACTGGGAGTGACGACTGCCGATCACGCTGACATCTATGGTGGTTATGCCTGTGAACAAGCCTTTGGCGACGCGATGCGCCTTAAGCCTTCGTTGCGTCAGTCTATGGAGCTGGTGTCCAAATGCGGTATTGCCACCACGGCTAAACCGGGCAATCCCATTGGACACTACATTACTGAGCGTAAGCATATCGTTGGCAGCGCGGAGACATCGTTGGCGAATCTGCACACCGATTATCTTGACCTGTTATTGATCCACCGCCCAGACCCGCTGATGGATGCTGATGAAGTGGCTGAGGCCTTTGTGGCGTTGCACAAAAGCGGCAAAGTCCGCCACTTCGGTGTTTCCAACTTCACGCCAGCGCAATTTACACTGCTGCAATCACGCTTGCCATTCTCGCTGGTGACCAATCAACTTGAAATTTCGCCGATCCACCAGCCGAGTATTCTGGATGGTACGTTGGATCAGTGCCAGCAGTTGCGTATCAAACCTATGGCGTGGTCTTGCCTGGGTGGGGGGCGTCTCTTCAACGATGTCGAGTTCCAGCCACTGCGTGACGAGTTACAGGCCGTTGCGCAGGAAATTGGTGCGGAGACGATTGAACAAGTGGTTTACGCGTGGGTCATGCGCTTGCCGTCTGCGCCGCTACCGATCATCGGCTCCGGCAAGATTGAACGTGTGCGTTCGGCGTTGAAGGCGCAAGCGTTGACGCTGAATCGCCAACAGTGGTTCCGTATTCGTAAAGCGGCACTGGGTTACGACGTACCCTGATCATTGACAATAAACGGGGCAGCCTTGGCTGCCCCTTCTTTTACGCCAAAACGACCTGTCCGTCCGACAAGCTGTTCAACCCTAGCCCGACCAGCGTGACCGTATTGCCGCCAAAGTTAAACACCAGATTGTCGTTCACTTCGGACACAAAATCGCGGTAATCGCCGCCCGAACTGCTGCCCGGTGTCCCCATAAAGACCAGTTTGTCTTGTGCCTGATAGCCATAAATCTGATCTTGTCCAAAGTTACCGCTGAACAAGAAAGTGTTGCTGCCGCCCTGACTGTACATGATGTCGTTGCCGGCGCCTCCGACAAACACATCGTTGCCTTTGCCGCCGAAGAGTTGGTCATCACCGTCAAGGCCGAATAACCAAGAGCCGGCGTCTTTGGCTGTCAGGATGTCATTGGTTGCTCCCCCTTTTTCCGAGCTGGCATAGGCAGTCAGTCCTTTCTCCGAGAGTAACCCACTGTCGGTTACCTGATGCGCAACGTCTTTGGTGAAAATCAGCAGTGACGACTCTGTACTTTTCAGCGTATTAATCGAGGTTGCCTGGGTGATGTCGCCGTTAGCGTTGCGCAAGTAGAGGGTATTACCGTCGTAGGCAACTTCAGTCTTTTTCAAGGCGTGTTGCAGATCCAGTGTGTTGTTGCCTTCACCACCGGAAATGATGTTAAAGCCGCCACTGTCGCGGAAAGTATCATTACCGGCACGGCCCTCAAGATAATCATTGCCTGCACCGCCTTTAATTAAATCATTACCGTCGCTACCCACGATAAACGTCGGACCGCTGTGTTTCTCTGCGTTGCGGTTGAGATCCTCCACCCAGGTATTACCACGGGTGACATCGGAGAGGTTTGAGACGATCACCGTCGAATCTTTACTGGTCAGCGAGTAAAACTCGGAGTTTAGCACCCGCATTAACCCATCTTGATAAAAGAACGGCAGATGAGATAGCCAGGTTGGAATATTCAGAATGGAGAAGGGCAGGATGTTCCAGGCTGCGGAGGCATAGTGATCGTTAAAGTTAACGATATTATTGGTGGCAGACTCTTGTGGCGCATCGTGTACCCCTAACGAGGAAGGCGTGAGCGTTGTGCCATCAAGCGCGCGGAATACCGGGTCATTTTCGTAACCGATGTTGATCACTTTGCCGCCCGTCTCGTATTGCGTCGGCGAGGCAAATGCCACATAGCTGGATTGCGCATAGAAACCACCCCAGTTGTTGTCGCTGAGTGCCGCCATGCTGTTCACCGCCAATCCGCCAAGACTATGGCCGCTGATGGTCACATCATCCCCGCTTAGGCCCTGCGCCTGGGCAAATTTGGCCACATCGGCCAACAGGTTGCCAAAGGCCTTCAGACTGTAGTTGTCCGCATAACCCTTTGGCCCGAACCCGGCCAGCACATCGTTGATCACGTCACCGATGGTATCGGTGACTAATGACTCTCGCGGGCCACTGGTGCCACGAAAAGCAATGCCAATGCCGGTCAGATGACCCGCGTCGTCATATTTTCCCAGCACCTCGGCTTGGGCCGTGGTATAGCCCAGCGTCTCACCATAATAGGTACCTCGGGCATCAGTCTTCCCCTGATAACCTAATTGATCGGCGCTTATCAAGGACCAACCGGCGCTATTTACCGCTGCCAGTGCTGCCTTTTCCGAATCCGGATTCCACGGAATACCAGGCAACCCGCCTTGTGACTGTGTGCTGCCAATCAACGCAGTCACCAGCGTCAACGGCAAGCCCAATCCAAAACCGGTCGTATGGTAGCCTTCGTCAAAACCATTATCGATATTGTGATAGGCATAGGTAGAAATCGCCATGGCATCGGTAAATAACACTTTGGACTTTGCCTCATCGAGGCCTTGATAATTAAAGATTCCCATATCAGTTCCTTATGAATTTGCTGCATTGCCGGGGTGATCTTTGAATAGCCTTTGCAGCGGTTGCAGGTAAGCAGAGTGTATCTACCGATATCTGGTCAGAGGACCGACATCGGTAGAATTATTATTAGTAATAATTATTAATAATGCGAACTTGATGGTCGAAAATGTGCCTGTTTTGAGTGGTGGCGTCACACATTCCCCTATACTGAATACTCACAGTTATTCAAAGGAGATTGATGAATGAAACATTATTGGTATGCGGCCTTCGGCCTGATGGCCTGCGGAGTCGCTCAGGCGGCAACGGTAGATGTTGACATGAATCTGGTGACCGGACAGGGAATTGGCCAGGACATTGGCAAGGTGACAATCAGTGAAACGCCTTACGGCCTGATGTTTACACCGCAACTAAAAGCGTTGCCGCCCGGCGTGCATGGTTTTCATGTTCATGAAAATGGCAGCTGCGAGCCGGGCATGAAAGAGGGCAAGGCGGTTGCTGCGCTGGCAGCGGGCGGGCACTTTGATCCGCAAAAAACCGGCAAGCACCTTGGCCCTTATGCTGATGGCCATTTGGGCGACCTGCCGGCGCTCTATGTGACAGACGACGGTATGGCTACGTATCCGGTGTTGGCCCCCCGGCTGAAGAAAATCAGCGAAATAACCGGCAAAGCACTGATGGTCCATGCGGGGGGCGATAATAACGCCGACCATCCGAAACCGCTGGGGGGCGGAGGGGAACGTTTCGCCTGCGGCGTCATTAAATCGTAACGTCGGTCAGTGGGCTGCGGGCACCGCTATTGTCGTGTCTGGTGGCGTAATCGCCTGCTGTAGCTGTTGCAACGAGCAGTACAGCCGCCAAATGAGTCCGGCAAGATCGCGTGCCGCCTGATCCGGGTGGTGCGCCAATGCATTGCTCATTCGCAGCAACTCCTGCAACGTGGCGTCTAGCGAGCTGTGCTGCACACCTTTCTCCGTCATAATGCCTCGCAGGCAGTGAATGCAGACGTCACGTACCGCTGAGAGCGGATCGGATCGTGTTTGCCAGCCGCGTAATTGCCAGACGATATGGCTGCAGTTAAGTAACACGACACCCCAGCGCAATAACCAACTACGCGCTTCTTGATCCTGACTTTGGTTCAATTGACTGATGCGGTGATAAATCAGCGATTCAAACTGGCTTTCGCTCTGCTGCGGCTTTTTGCTTAACTGATCGATAAAGTCGCGTCGCAGGGCACGAATAATCCGCCGGCTTTTACGTTTGTCCGAACTGGGCCGTAAGATCTGGAATGCCAGGCCGGCCAGCAGCACCCCAACAATTTTACCGATACTGTCGTTAATAAAAGACTGATAATCGTAGCTTGGTGGATTGGTGACGGAAAGGAAAGAGCCCATAAATACAATCAGTTGTCCCCATAATGCCGCGTAGGATGGATGTTGCAGTTTGAACATCTGCATCGTGACCAGCACCGGGAACAGAAACGCGCAGAACAACCAAAAATCATCAATCTGAATCATCAAGCCGAATTTCACCACGAAACAGGCAATTGACAGCAATAGCACGGCTTTTAACAACGTCTTGATGCTGTTGATGGGGGACGGTGTGGAGGAATACAGCACGCAGCTGATAGCGATCAGCGTCAGGGCTGAGCTCCCCGCGTCCCACTGAGTGTTAATCCAGTAGGCACAACCGAGGACGATGCATAAGAAGGTGCGCAGGCCGTTATAGGCGGCCTCATAACTGTCGGTATGGCGAGCCAGCGAGGTCACGCGTGGCGGTTGGATATCGCTGACGGGTGTTGCGCTCTCGAGCCGCAATAACCAACGGCTGCAGTTCAGGTATAACCAGCAAAAATGCCGCAGGCGTAGCCAAAAGGCGCGGTGGCGGTAATCTGCCGGATCCTGCGGGGCGATCTGCTGCAGGATGCGTGCAAGACGGTATTTGTCGGTGTCGGGATGACGGAGTTCGGTCAGCAATTGATCCAAAACGGCCGCCAGGTTCGCAGGGCGGTCCGGCCAGTTCAGCAGCATACGGCGCAGGCTGGAGATGACGCTGGTAATGCGTAGCTGCTGATGCAACATATAATTGAGGAGGTTATTTTGTCGACGCAGTCGGTAGTGACTCCAGAAGGCCTGAATACGCAACAGATTCATGGTCAGAATCTGGCCGATCACCCCTTCATGTGATGTGCGCATCTGCAGGGTGATTTCCGGTTGCCATAGCATTGCTGCATGTTCCAGCAGACGTAAATGCATGCGCCTTAATGAGGTCAAGAGTGCTTCACCGTCCGAGGTGCTGGGCAAGATCATCATCATCAGGCCACCGCACAGAATACCGGTGATCACTTCGCAAACGCGGGCCTGCGCGATATCGAAGATTTGCTGGGTATCCGTGACGTTGACCGTGCTGAATGCAATGATAGCGGCGGTATAGCCCGCCAGGGCAAAGGCGTAAGAGACGTTATTCTGATAATGATTTGAAATGTATGTGCACAGACCGATCCACGCCGCGATAAACAGCGTGAATAACCAAGGGTCGTTCAGGCAATGACCGGCGATGGCGACCGAAGCGGCCGCTCCCACCAGGCTACCGAAAACGCGGCCAATACTTTTACTTATTACACCGCCCACGGTGGGGAAACTGACCACCGCCGCCGAGGTTAACGCCCAATAGGGTTCGTCAAGATTCAGGACGAAGGCCACCCAAAGCGACAGGCACATTGCCAGCGAGTTGCGCAGCGCATAACGCCATTGTCCACCGGTGGCTTTCCCCCAGGGGGTACGGTTCCATTCCAAAAAGGGCAGGTTCACTCGTTAGCCTTACTGATGAATCGAGATGGTACAGGTTGTACCGGCCACTAACGGTAAATCAGTGGGGACATTCAGTAGTTTTATCCGTACCGGCACGCGTTGCGCCAAGCGAACCCAAGGCACGTTGGGTTTTACATCCATTAATAAATCGCTGCTGCTTTCAACACTCTGATCGTAAATAGCGCGGCCAATACTCTCCACCTCGCCTTGAAGTGGTATGTTGCCATTATATAAAACGATATCCGCTTTATTGCCTTCTTTTATATGTTTTAGCTTGGTTTCTTCAAAATAACCGAGCACATAAAACGAGTGTACATCGACCAGTGCGACCAACGGCGTACCTACGCTGGCATAGTTTCCAACCCGAGTTTGTAAATTGGTGATATAGCCATCGGTAGGGGCGTAGATTTTAGTTTTACTTAAATTCCATTTAGCCTGTTCAAGATTCGCTTGGGCAGCTTTATATGCGGCTTTCATTGCCTGGGCCGCTAAATTTGACTCGTCCATGTCTTCAGCCGAAATAACATTCTTCGGCAGACCTCGGCGTCGCGCCGCCTCGTGGTCAGCCTTGGCCATGTCGGATTGTGCTTTTGCCAATGCGGCCTCAGCATTGTCGAGTGCAATCTGGTATGGCACCGGGTCGATCGTAAAAATCAGACTTCCCGCAGGTATGAACTGATTGTCATGAACCGTTATTTTCTCTAATCTTCCAGAAACTTCTGGTGTGATATTGACGAGCTCGGCACGCACCTTTCCATCACGGGTCCACGGGGATTGCATATAATAATTCCAGAGCCACCAACCGGCACAGATGGCAATGGCGCAGACGATTACCGTAGAAAAGTATTTTAATGTTTTACGCGTCATGGGTTACCAACTCGCTAAAATCCACAGGGAGCCGCTGACGGCGATGACGAAAATAGACAAGTCCATCAGCATGGGGTGCCAAATTTCACCAGAATAAATCCAGTCTCGCAACAACTGGTGTACCAGCAGCCATAAAACGAGTCCGAGCAGAAAAGCCTTAAATATGGGCGGAAAATAAAGTGAGGCGCCCAAGACCAAATCGGGCAAAGGGGACGAGGCATGGAGCCATGAAGTATTCACATTAACAATCCCGATGAGTGAATATGTTGAGTGTTTGCATAGATAATAAACAATAACCGCTCAAAATGGTGGCTATTTCCACAATATACATTATATACATTTGTGTTTTTAATGTGAGTTACTCAAAATAGTCTAAGCTCTGGGAGGGTATATTAGCATGCTAATTATAAGGAGGGGGAAGTGGAGTCAACATTAGGTTCAGATCTAGCACGATTAGTTCGTGTTTGGCGCGCGCTTATCGATCATCGGCTCAAGCCGTTGGCGCTTACGCAAACACACTGGGTTACTCTGCACAGTATCAATCGTTTGCCGCCGGAGCAGTCGCAGATCCAACTGGCCAAGGCGATCGGTATTGAGCAACCATCATTGGTTCGTACGTTGGACCAGCTGGAAGAGAAGGGGCTGATTACTCGCCACACCTGCGCCAACGACCGGCGTGCTAAGCGTATCAAACTGACTGAAGCGGCCGACCCCATTATCAGGGAAGTGGACAGCGTCATCAGCTCTACGCGTGGTGAGATTCTGAGTGGCATTAGCATTGATGAAGTGCAGCTGTTGGTTGGTTTGATTGATAAGCTGGAACAAAACATAACTGAACTGCAAAACAAACAATAAGATTTTCTTTATTTTTTACGATTAGATTTCACAGCATCGGAAATGAAACCGGAGGCCTAAAGCCTCCGGTTTTACCTGATACGCTGAGTTTACAGCGGGGATACGGTAATGGTGTCGCCGGTGCGAGCCATACGAACACGTTGACCCGGGCTGAACTTGGTGTCTCCAGCCTTCTGAACCACCACGATGTTCTCTTTCTGGTCTGTCTTGATTTCCAGCTCGTAGCCTGAAGTACGACCGGCCGCTTCACCGATGCTGTTACCTGCTACACCACCTGCCACTGCGCCTGCAGCCGTCGCCAAGCTACGACCCGTACCGCCACCCACGGTATTACCAAGGAAGCCACCCAAAACGGCACCCCCGATCGCGCCAATGGTATTCGACGTTTCACTACCCTGGATCTTGACTGGACGCACTGAAACCAGCGTACCGTAAGTCACGGTTTGCACCTGTTTGGCCTGCGAAGCGGAATACACGTCGCCTGACATGGAATCATTAGCACACCCTGCCAGCGTAACTGCGGCGATAGCAACGACGAGAAGACGCTTGATCATATAAAACTCCTGTTGGTAGTAGTCCATAACCTGGGGAACCTTTCCAGGCCATATTCAGTGAAAAAGATAGATAAAGTATGGCGTAAACGTGCGGATATCACCATGACCTGTTACTGCACGCAGCTTAACTTTGCACTGTTCAACCAATAATAAACGGTGGTTTAGCTTTATAACAGTATAGGAAGAAATTCCGTCGCATATTGAGCTGTTGTTTAGCCGAGGTTATCGCTATGGAGAATAGGCGAGTAAACAGGCGCATTGCTCACAGAGGTGAAAAAAGACATCATAATTCATGGCGTTAATGTTTCAATTCTGGTTTATTTATCAAGTTAAAATTTTGCTTCCCCGTCTGGGGTAAGGGATGTTGCTATGAAGTCAGGCCGCTATATAGGTGTTATGTCTGGCACCAGTCTGGATGGCGTCGACGTGGTGCTTGCTGCGATCGACGGACGAGTGGTCGCGCAACAGGCCAGCTACAGCCATCCGATACCGATTCAACTAAAGCAAGACATCCTCGGCATGTGCCAGGGACAGCAGACCACACTTTCTGCGGTAGGCAGGCTGGATGCTCAGCTTGGCACACTCTTTGGGGAGGCGGTGCTTGGCCTGCTGAAACAAACCGGTCTGACGGCTCAAGACATTACTGCCGTTGGTTGCCATGGGCAGACGGTATGGCATGAGCCCGACGGCGATGCACGTTTCTCAATGCAATTGGGTGACAATAATCGTATCGCTGCGCTAACCAATATCACCACCGTTGGCGATTTTCGTCGTCGTGACATGGCTTATGGTGGCCAGGGTGCCCCATTAGTGCCCGCCTTCCATCAGGCACTGTTGGCGCATCCGGTCGAGCGCCGTATGGTGCTGAATATTGGTGGGATCGCCAATCTCTCGATGCTATTGCCGGGGGCGCCGGTGCGTGGTTTTGACACCGGGCCGGGCAATATGCTTATGGATGCCTGGATATGGCGTCACCGTTCCCAGGCTTACGATAAAGACGGCGGCTGGGCTATGGAAGGGCGGGTCTGCCTGCCTTTGTTGCAGCAAATGCTGTCCGATCCCTATTTTGCGCTGCCTGCGCCAAAAAGCACGGGACGCGAGTATTTCAATGCGGCCTGGCTTGAACGTCAACTGGCGGGATTGGCCGTGGTCAGTCCCGTCGATGTACAAACGACGTTGGCGGAACTGACGGCGATCACCATCTGTGAACAGGTTCAGTTAGCGGGAGGCTGCGAGCGCCTGCTGGTGTGTGGCGGCGGGGCTCGTAACACGTTGCTGATGGCGCGGATGTCGGCATTGTTGCCCGGTACAGAAGTGTGCCTGACGGATGATTTCGGGATCAGTGGTGATGATATGGAAGCGTTAGCCTTTGCCTGGCTGGCGTTCCGTACGTTGTCTGGGCAGCCCGGCAACCTGCCTTCAGTAACGGGGGCAAGTTGTGAAACGCTGCTGGGTGGGATTTATCCGGTTTTGCCTTTGGGGGGGCGTTAGCTCTGTTAGGATAGAAATCGACAGGTTTTCCTAAGGAGCAATCGCATGAAAAAAGTCATTATTTCCGCCGGGGTACTGGCATTGGCTGGCTGTAGCTACGTTTTACCGCAAGGCAGCCAGACGTTGCATTACCAATGTGGCACCACGCCGTTGACGGTGTCGCTGGACGGTAAGGAGAGCACCGTCAGCATGTTGATGGACGGCGAACAGCTGAAGCTGAAACAGGTGTTGGCCATGTCCGGTGCCAAATACAGCGACGGCAAATACACCTTTTGGTCGAAGGGTCAAAACGCCTACCTTGAGCGTAATGGCAAAGTGATCATGAGCGACTGTACGCTGGCTAATTGATCCAGCGGGTGCGGCGTCAGAGCGATTGAGATCCTGACGCCGCTGGCGCAGAATAGAATCACGATTTTTCAGTTGGTTGATAACCGGATGATTGAAAATAATGAGTTTGATGTCGCGGACTTGCGCCGTGAATACACTCGGGGTGGCTTGCGCCGCAACGATCTGACTGCTAATCCGTTAACGCTGTTTGAACGCTGGCTGAAACAGGCGTGCGACGCGCGCTTGGCCGATCCCACGGCGATGTGTGTAGCGACGGTGGACGAGAACGGGCAGCCCTATCAGCGTATTGTGCTGCTGAAACATTATGATGACAAAGGGTTGGTGTTCTACACCAATCTGGGCAGCCGCAAGGCACAACAGTTAGCACAGAACCCACATATTAGCCTGCTGTTCCCATGGCACATGCTTGAGCGACAAGTGATTTTCCTCGGCAAAGCGGAGCGGTTATCCACTTTAGAGGTTATGAAGTACTTCGCCAGCCGGCCAAAAGACAGCCAGATTGGCGCGTGGGTGTCGCAACAGTCATCGCGCATTTCCGCGCGTGGTGTGCTGGAAAGTAAATTCCTCGAGCTGAAGCAAAAATTCCAACAGGGCGAAGTACCGCTGCCAAGTTTCTGGGGCGGGTTCCGGGTTAATTTCGACTCCGTCGAGTTTTGGCAGGGCGGCGCCAACCGTCTGCATGACCGTTTCCTGTATCAACGGGACGGGAATGACTGGAAAATTGACCGACTGGCACCCTGAAGACCGAAAATCCCCCTTAAGCGCTGGTACTGATGCCGCCGGCGCTTTATTCTATACCCGTCATATTTCAAGCGGCAGCCTTCCTGCGGCTCGAACGGGTTAGACTATATGCGTTATTCTGAATTTAATATTTCGCCAGTGGGCGAAAGGTCGTGTACCGACAAAGGTGCATTCGTTTATACATGGAGTCATTGATGGCAAGCAGCAACTTGATTAAACAACTGCAAGAGCGGGGCCTCGTTGCCCAGGTTACGGATGAGGAAGCGTTAGCAGAGCGACTGGCGCAAGGGCCAATTGCACTGTATTGCGGTTTCGATCCGACCGCTGACAGCTTGCATTTGGGCCATCTGGTTCCTCTGTTGTGCCTGAAGCGCTTCCAGCTTGCCGGTCACAAGCCGGTAGCGTTGGTGGGCGGTGCCACCGGTTTGATCGGTGATCCGAGCTTCAAAGCGGCCGAGCGTAAGTTGAACACCACCGAAACGGTGAACGAGTGGGTGGATAAAATCCGCAAGCAGGTTTCCCCGTTCCTCGATTTTGACTGTGGTAGCAACAGCGCGATTGCCGCCAACAACTACGACTGGTTTGGTGGCATGAATGTGCTGACCTTCCTGCGTGATATTGGTAAGCATTTCTCGGTCAACCAAATGATCAACAAGGAAGCGGTGAAGCAGCGTCTGAACCGTGACGACTCGGGTATTTCTTTCACTGAGTTCTCCTACAACCTGTTGCAGGGTTTTGACTTCTCCGAGCTGTACAACCGTCATCAGGTTGAACTGCAGATCGGTGGTTCCGATCAGTGGGGCAATATCACCTCCGGCATCGACTTGACCCGTCGTATGCACCAGCAACAGGTCTTCGGCCTGACGGTGCCATTGATCACCAAAGCCGACGGGACCAAGTTCGGTAAGACGGAAGGCGGCGCAGTCTGGCTGGCACCAGAAAAAACCAGTCCTTACAAGTTCTACCAGTTCTGGATTAACACGGCCGATGCTGACGTATACCGTTTCCTGAAGTTCTTCACCTTTATGGATCTGGCAGACATCAACGCGCTGGAAGAAGAAGACAAGAACAGCGGCAAGGCACCACGTGCGCAATATGTGTTGGCGGAAGAAGTGACCGGTATGGTGCACGGTGCTGAAGGCCTGGCTGCGGCCAAGCGCATCACGCAAAGCCTGTTCTCCGGCGCGCTGCACGACATGACGGAAGCGGACTTTGCCCAGTTGGCGCAGGACGGTATGCCGACAATTAAACTTGACGGCGACGCCGATCTGCAACAGGCGCTGGTGAATGCCGAATTGGTGCCTTCACGCGGCCAGGCGCGCACCATGATCGGTTCCAATGCGGTGACCATCAACGGTGAGAAACAGTCCAACGCCGAATACACCTTCAGCGATACCGATCGCCTGTTTGGTCGCTACACGCTTCTGCGTCGTGGTAAAAAGCATTACTGCCTGGTGGATTGGAAGTAATCAAAATTGCAGCAAAGGGGCCCTCAGCGGCCCCTTTATTTTTAAGGCGTCAGGGCAGGTCTTTGATGAAAAACATTCTTTCTATTCAATCTCATGTTGTTTTTGGCCATGCAGGTAATAGCGCTGCAGAATTTCCGATGCGCCGCATGGGTGTAAACGTTTGGCCACTCAATACCGTACAGTTTTCCAATCATACTCAATATGGCAAATGGACCGGCTGCGTGATGCCAGCCAGCCACCTGACTGAGATTGCGCAAGGTATTGCCGATATTAACCAACTGAAGCATTGCGATGCTGTGCTGAGTGGCTACATAGGTTCGCCGGAACAGGGTAGCCATATTCTGGAGATCGTGCGTCAGGTTAAGCAGGCTAATCCGAACGCGTGGTACTTCTGCGATCCCGTTATGGGTCACCCGGAGAAGGGGTGCATAGTCGCGCCGGGCGTGGCGGAGTTTCATTGCCAGCAGGCATTGCCATGCAGTGACATGATCGCACCCAACCTGCTGGAGCTGGAGTTATTGAGCCAGCGTACCATCGCTGATGTTGATCAAGCGGTAAGCGCTGCGCGCGAATTAATTGCCAAAGGGCCAAAAGTGGTGTTGGTCAAGCATTTGAGCCGTGCTGGCTATCATAGCGACTGTTTTGAGATGCTGTTGGTTACGGTCGATCAGGCTTGGCACATTAGCCGCCCGCTAGTGGATTTTGGTTCTCGGCAGCCTGTGGGCGTGGGCGATCTGACCAGCGGCCTGTTGTTGGTTAATTTGCTGAAGGGTGAGGCGCTGGATAACGCGTTGGAACACGTTACGGCAGCAGTCTATGAGGTCATGCTGACCACGCAGGCAATGGGTGAGTATGAGTTGCAGGTCGTGGCGGCGCAAGACCGCATTGTACAACCGACGTGTGAATTTAAAGCGGTAAAGGTTTAAGTCAGATTCAGCGCCCCGGCAAGAAAACCTGCCGGGGCGTGGGTATTATTTCAGCCCTTCGGCACTTAACGTTGCATCCACCGCCGGTCGTGCCGCTACGCGCTCAAAATAAGCGGATAAGTGCGCGCGTTTTTTGAGATCAAACTGCATAGCAATTGCCCACCGCAAGATGGTGAACAAGTAAGCGTCAGCGACGCTAAAGCGCGCCCCTAACAAGAAATGCTGCTTCGCCAGCACCGAATCCAGGTAGTCGAACTGCTTATCCAGTTTCTCCCGCGAAAAGGTTTTGTATTCTTCCGGCGTTTTCGGGTTAAACAGCGGACTGAAGCCTTTATGCAGCTCCGTCGCAATATAGTTTAACCATTCAATAGCGTGGTAGCGTGACAATGTGCCCGCCGCCGGGATCAGCCCGCGATCCGGAACGCGGTCGGCAAGATATTGCACAATCGCTACGCCTTCAGTCAGCAGGCTGCCATCATCAAGCAGTAACGCCGGCACCTGTCCTTTTGGGTTGATGGTCAGGTAATCTGCGCCGCTTTCGGTTTTCTTCAGCGCGAGATCAACCTTTTCCGCCGTAAAATCCAGGCCCGCCTCACGCAGAACGATATGAGGGGACAGAGAACAGGCACCGGCTTTATAGAACAGTTTCATCGAAAGCTCCTTGAGAGTGATAAGTGACAGGCATGCTTAACCTCTGATCCTAGCTCCATAACGTCAAAATTACAGCGGGTTAACCGACAAAATTAACTTATCAATGCTTCTTCGGGTTCAAGCTGTGCCAGGGTAGTGGCAATTTGCTGCTGCAACGCCTGCGGCACGCTTTGCATTGGCGAGCGCAACTCATTGCGGATCAACCCTTGCAGAGCCAGTGCAGCCTTGACCGGCGCGGGGTTAGGGAAACTGAACATCTGGTGGATCATCGGCAACAGCGAGTAGAAGTTGGCGCGTGCGGCGATCAGATCACCGTTGGCAACCTGTTGCACCAGCTGCACAAAGCGCTCCGGGTGAATATGCGCTGAGGCGGAAATGGCGCCCGTGCCGCCGAGGCACAGCGTGGTGAGGATCAGATTATCTTCGCCTGTCAGAACGTCGATCTCACCATCGCTAATGAGTGCCATGGTGGTGTCCGGATTACCGCCGCAGTCCTTAATGGCTTTTACCTGCGGATGGCGTGCGATCTGGCGAAGGGTGGCCAGCTCGATCACCACGCCGGTGCGTTGCGGAATGTTGTACAGGATTACCGGCACGTTTGAGGCATCGGCAAGCTGGGTGAAATAGTCCACCAGACCACATTGCGACGGGCGAATGTAATAGGGCGCGGGGATCAGTACACCAGCAATGTCGCGCAGTTGGATCGCCTGCTGCATTTGCAGTGTGTCACGCATGTTATTACCGGACAGCCCCATAACCACTTGATGAGCCGGTGTCACGGCCAGTACCGCGTCGAGCACTGCCAGCTGTTCGTCGGTGCTCAATGCCGCCGCTTCTCCGGTAGTACCGCAGACCACCAACCCATCGACCCCAGAGGCGATCAGGTGTTGAGCCAGCCGTTGAGTCGCAGGCAGGTCGACGGCGCTGTTATTGAATGGGGTCACCAGCGCAACCCAAATACCGGAGAATGAGGCCATATTAATTTCCTTCAATGCGTGCAATAAGAAGCCAGATGAGAAAACAAGAGAGGAGACGAGTTGCGTACCGCCCTGTCAGCTCATCTGACGGGACCCTACGCCCCAGTCAAATAAGCGTCTGTTTCTTCGAATTAACCGCGAGCAAACCCGCAAGGCGCAATGTCGGCATCTGAGGAGCGTCATTGTTGTTGAGGTTGGCCATAGCAGTCTCATGAAAAGTGGATATGCGGTGATAATGAATATTCTGCATGATGCTGTCAATTTACAACCGCTTGATAACACGGTTATTCATGATTAAGACGGGCTGATGAGTTTGGCTAATCAACAATGGGGGAGTAAAACCCCGTCAATACGGGGTTTTGGGGCGGAGGTTTAGCGAGGGCGACGTGTGCTGTTCATTGAGGCTGTCCAGCTATAGGTTTCCCCAGTGGGCTGAATGCGATTGGCTTTGCGCTCGGCACGCGTCGCTTTTTCAATTTTTGCACGGGCGGCGGTGATACGTGCCACGACTTCATCCTTGATCTTGTTATTTTCAGCATTGGTCAATGCGCGGCCGAGACTTTTGCGTGCCTTGTCCAGCTCGGTTTTAACTTCACGTTGCTCGCTTTCCGTCATGTCTTTCAGCGTCAATTTTTTCATTATCGTCATAGCCTGGTCAGTGAAGATGACAGTCAGTGTACAGCAATTAGCGAGCCGAAGATGCCGCTGGCTTAACGGAACGACCGGGCAGGGGAAATTATCCGTTCACACCTCGTCCAGCAAGTCGCTAAGGAAGCGTCGCATGCGCTCGGTGCGCTCTTGCGCCATTGTTTTACCGGTGACGGTTTGGAAATCGTCCTGGAGTTTGAACAGCTTGGTTTCGAAGTGGTCCAGTGTAAAACGTTTATCGTCATACTGACGATGGTGTGCCAGCGGATCGGCTGCATCGTACAGTGCGCTGCGCATGCGTCCACCAATATAGAAGCAACGTGCGACGCCAACCATACCGATGGCGTCCAGACGGTCTGCGTCTTGCATGATCTTTGCTTCAAGCGTCTCTGGCGTAATGGCGGCGGAAAAACTGTGCGCCTCAATAGCGTGAGCGGTTTTGGCGATGTCTTGCGCGGCCCAACCCAGCTGCGTCAGCAGTAAACCGGCTTTTTCGGCCGCCATGCGTGAGGCCAGGTGCCGCTGGGGCGAATTCTTTTCCACGGCCACACAGTCATGCAGCAAGACGGCAGCACACAGAATGCGGCGGTCACCGCCTTCATGTTGACTGATCTTACAGGTGTTTTTCCACACCCGGTGCAAATGGGCCACATCATGCGAGCCATCATCGGAATCGAGCGTCAGTGGCAGCAATGCCTGCGCCAGTTCCTGATAGGGCGAGAAAGGCTGCAGTAGGGCTTGCGGCAGGGAAGAATGCACGTTGTGTTCCTTGTTGTCGGAAAGCAACAGATTATAACAGCCGTCAATGAGCCGGTTATGACAATGCGGTAAAAGAATTGTTTACTATACTGCAACGGACTATTGCCGCAATTGCGGTTTTTGTACCGGAATAAGCAACCTACAATGGTCTTATTCCGGTCATCCCCGCTTGGTGTAAACCTGTGTCCGTGGGGTATGGCCGGAATATCCCGCTCACGCCACCGGAGAAATGTCATGCCAACGAATCTTGAAATTGTACGCGCTACTTATGAGGGTGGCAGTGCAGAAGAGAATGGTCGCAACCTGCTGGCGGCGTTAGCGCCCGACGCGGAATGGACGGAAGCTGCAGGGTTTCCCTATGCCGGTACCTATATTGGCCCACAGGCGATCTTTAAAAATGTTCATCAGCGTTTAGGAACGGAGTGGCAGGGTTACCGCGCGGATGTTGACCATTTTTATGATGCAGGTGATAACGTGATTGCCCAAGGGTTCTATCATGGTACCTATGGCGCCACCGGTAAGTCTTTCACCGCATCCTTTGCGCATATTTATCAGCTACGTGCGGGGAAAATCGTGAAATTTGTGCAAATCGTAGACAGTGCAAAAGTGCTGGAGGCCATGCAGGGCTAATGGCCACTGTGCTTGCCAAATTTGCGATCGTACTCCCGCCGGTAACCGCGCGCCTTGTTGCGATCGCGGATCCACAAATACCCGCATACCAGCGCAACGGCGCCTGAAAAGGTGATGTTGCGCATATCCCGGTCATAAAAAAACACCAACACAGCGTCCATCGCCGCGATAAAGGCAATCCATTTGTACATATGGGATTGTCGTCGCGTGGCGGCGTTGAGGCGCTTTAATTGTCTGGCTTCGTGCATAACCGGCTTTTGTTGCATAACGTCTCGTCGGTAATAAATTTCTTAGCGGTAAATTAGCAGAATATTCCTGATAGCGGCAAAGCTTAACGCATGCGCGGCCCTGTTTTTCTTGTCGGCAGCTCCCTCATTGAAAACTTGCGTACTGACTGGCGAATTCTTTGTAATGCGCGTTGGTATATTTATGCAGCATAATGGATTGTTTATTCAATTTTGGCGCGTTGTAGCGCCCCAAACTCATAATGCCACCACGGCCTCGATCTCCACGCTAACCTGCGGTGAGAAGAGTGCGCTGACCTCAACCAGTGAACAGGCTGGTAGCGCACCATCAAAGTAGTCAAACAGCACGGGCCGAAGGGTCTGCAGATCGCCGATATTGGTTAAAAATACCGTTATTTTAATCAGCGCTTTTAGGTTCGCACCTTCCGCCGCGGTGATGGTCGCCAACTGCTCCAAAATAGCCTGTGCTTGTTGTTGCGTTGCTTGCCCCTGAGCCTCAGTGGCAAATGCCGTCAGCCCGGACACATACAATGTATCTCCATGGCGCACAGCATGGACATAGGGGCCGCCAGGTGTCGGCAAGTGCGGATAATTAATGCGCTTCAATGATGTCATGATTAAAACCCCGAGAGATTAATTAAAAAAATAAACAAACTTGGTTAGGATAGAGCGAAGAACATCGGAAGTACGCTGAGATCTATTGATTTCTAATAGTATCACTAACATTCATTTATAACTGTGAAGGATATTTCAGGGTAATGAATCAAGCCTTAATTCCCTATATGCAACGTTGGCAGTTGCAGCCCGACGGACAGGCTTTTGAAACCCACAGCAGCCTGCTGATGCCGGTGCGCTATCAAGGGGCTCCTGCGATGTTGAAAATCGCACGCGAAGAGGAAGAAAAATTCGGCGGGCTATTAATGTGCTGGTGGCAGGGCGAAGGCGCTGCGCAAGTTCTCGCACGGCACGACGATGGCATCTTGTTAGAGCGCGCGCAAGGGACGCGTTCGCTGGCCCAGATGGTCCGTGAAGGTGACGATCAGCAGGCGACGGCAATTCTTTGTCAGGTGGTTGCCCGCCTGCATGTACCGCGTTCGCAGCCATTGCCGGATCTTATCCCTCTACACCAGTGGTTTAGCTCTTTGTGGCCAGCGGCTCAGGCTCACGGTGGCATGCTGCGCCTGAGCGCTAACGTGGCGGCTGAATTACTGACCAGCCCGCGCGAACAGAGCGTATTGCATGGTGATATCCACCATGACAACGTGTTGGACTTCGGTGACCGCGGTTGGTTGGTGATCGATCCCAAACGTCTCTATGGCGAACGTGCCTTCGACTACGCCAATATCTTCTGCAACCCTAATTACGGTGTCGCGACCGATCCTGACATTTTTTCCCGCCGGGTTGAACAGGTCTGCCAATTGGCGGGGTTCGAACGGCAGCGACTGTTGCAGTGGATCCTCGCCTGGGCAGGATTGTCCGCGGCCTGGTTCATGGAGGACGGCGAGGCGGCGGATATTGATTTCCGAGTAGCCGAGCAGGCCGCGCGAGCATTGGGGCTCGCGATACCTGAAGGCGACTCAGGGTTCATCCTGCCAATAATCGAGCGACGCTGAAGGGCGTTGCATGTAACGCACCGGTTGAGCATCTTCACGCAGGGCTGACGCCAAAAACTTGCCCGAGTCCGGATATTCCACCAGTTCGGGTTGTTCGCGAGTGCTGATGGAAAGGTATTTCAACGGCGTGTCTGACGTGTTGATGATCTGATGCGGGTATTCCGGCCCCGGCGGGATAAAAATAACGTCGCCGGTTTTGATCTGCAGTTGTTCACCCGCAACCCGTAAGCTGCCTGTCCCCTCAAGTACAATGAACATTTCTTCCTGTGCATAGTGAAAATGATAAGGGCAGGAGCGCATGCCCGGCGCCACGATGTCTATGGATGCACCCAACTTGCTGGCAGCGGTGCCAGTAGCCAAGCGGGCGCCGACGCTGTCATAAAGAGGTGGGCGCTGGTCGTGCGTTTTTTCAACCTGTTCGATATTGCGGATCAGACGCTGAGCTAACAGCGTGGCGTGGTCATTCATGAGTTTTCTCGTGACGGTGTAACCTAATAGTTAACTATGGCGATGGAAAAACCATCCCACCCCTTACTCCCTACGGTCTGCAATGCGGTAGCGCTGAGACGAGGTTCATTGGCCATCATGTCAAAAAAACGCCTTACACCCTGAACCCGCTCGTCACGGCTTGTTGAGTCGGTAACTGCGCCGTCACGTACGACGTTATCGCCGATAATCACCGTTCCGGGGCGAGACAACGCCAGCGCCCATCGTAAATAATCAGGATTATTGGGTTTGTCGGCATCAATAAAGATCAGATCGAAAGGGGCTTCTTGCTGCAATTGCGGCAGGCTGTTGAGCGCCGGTCCGACCCGTAACGCAACGCATTCACTCAGCCCTGCGCGGGCAATATTGTGTCTGGCTATCTCAGCATGGCGTGGATCGGCCTCCAGCGACACCACTAAGCCGCCCGGTGCTAATGCACGCGCCAACCAAATGGTGCTGTAACCGCCTAAGGTCCCGATCTCCAGAATACGCTTGGCATTCACCATCAGGGCAAACAGATGCAGCAATTTGCCCTGATTTGGCGCGACGTCGTGGTCGGGTAATCCTGCTGCGCCGTTGGCAGCCAGCGCCTGCAACAGAGCGTCATCCTGTTCGACCAGTTTGTCGACGAGATAAGCGTCAACCTGCGCCCAGCGGTTATTGCCTTGCATGGTTCACCTGATGTTGTTGGCTATACCAGCCCGGCCGGCGTTTGGGTTGCGGCCAGAACAGGGCACCTTGGCCGCCGCCGGGGATTTGCCACACCGCGCAGTCATAAATGGTGAAGGCATCCCCAAATTTATCCACGCGTAGACCACAATATCCTTGTGCAATCCCTTTCAGCGTGACTTTATCCAGCAATTGCTGACGCTCCGCGCGATCCGCCGGTGAAGCACTCAGTCGTGAAGGCAGCGCGATAAATTCATCAAAGGAATAGCCAAAGCAGTGCTGAGCACAGTGATTGGCATAGGTAAACAACGGGTCGTCGCCGTCCGCGTGAGCCAACAAGCTGTAAGGCGCTTGCTGATGTAACCAGGCGAGCCGCTCGTCAGCGGCCGCCTGCGGGCCGGGTAATCCATCGCCTGTCCAATGGCGGTAAGCGGCGTCAATTTGCTGAATCAGATCAATTTGCACGGAAGATGGCATGGCGGCTCCCTTAACGGTCCATTATGGGCAACGAGCTTTCCCACTTTCAGTTAAGCAGAAGATCACCGAAGGGGAAAAAAATTGCCACATTAACCCATGTGCGAAGGTCGCCCTGTTGGTTTAACCTCCCGGTAGGCGCTTACGCTGCGGTAACGAGAGGATGAGATGGGCGATAGCCCCCCCGATAATTCCCCAGAATGCAGAACCCACACCGAGCAATGTCACGCCGGACGCGGTGATCAGGAAGGCAATCAGTGCGGCATCGCGCTGTCTTTCATCTTGCAGGGCGCGCTGCAAACTGCCTGCGATAGTGCCCAGCAGTGCAAGCCCGGCAATGGTATGGATGAGTGCCGCAGGTAATGCGCTGAACAGCATGCTGATAACAGCGCCGAATACCCCAGCCAGCAGATAAAACCCACCTGCGGCCACGGCAGCCATATAGCGACGCTGTGGATCAGCGTGCACGTCCGGGCCCATGCAGATGGCGGCGGTAATCGCGGCAATACACACCGAAAACCCGCCAAAGGGGGCTAACAGCAGAGCGACCAGCGCCGTCCAACTGATCAGTGGTGACGTGGGCACGTTGTAGCCGGCTGCCTTCAGCGTTGCAATGCCCGGGGCGTTTTGTGATGCCATGGTGACAACGAAGAACGGGACGCCAATGCCTAATAACGTTGACCAGGTAAAATGCGGTGCAATAAATTCCGGTACGGCGAAAGTCAGTGGTTGTTGTGAAAGGTGAATATTGCCTTGCAGCGCTGCAATCGCCAGTCCGGCCAGCAGCGTCAACACAATCGCATAACGCGCCAAATAGCGGCGGGCGATCAAATACACCAATCCCATGCCCGCGCTGAGCACGAAATTGACCTGTAATGAGGCGAAGGCGTCGAGTCCAAAGCGCAGGAGGATCCCTGCCAGCATCGCCGCTGAAATAGCCTGGGGAATATAATCCATGAGCCGGGCGAACAACCCAGTGACGCCGCACAGCAGGATCAGTCCTGATGCAAAGATAAACACGCCAATGGCTTCGTTGATCGGAGTACCAGGCAGGCTGGTTACCAGCAGTGCCGCACCGGGAGTCGACCAGGCGGTCAAAATGGGGGTGCGGTAATACAGTGAAAGCCCCAGAGACGTTATCCCCATCCCCAGGCCTAACATGCTCAGCCAACCGCCGATCTGTAACGGCGTCGCGCCTGCGGCAGCGGCTGCCTGGAAGATAATGGCGGCGGAACTGGTGTAGCCCACCAATACCGCTACAAACCCGGCCATAACGGCGGGTAAAGAAAGGTGACGCAGAGAGATGGCAGGGCGCATAACACACTCCGGCAGCAGTTGTGCGTTATAGCGCACGAGAAGAAATGAGCATAGCATCGTGCGCTATAGCGCACAAGTGGCTATAATCAACCGGAATTTCAGGGGAGAAAAACATGCAGGAACTGTCCAGTCATCTGGCTCAGACGCTCCGTTCGTTGCGTATGCATCGCGGCTGGAGCCTGGCACAGGCAGCTGAAAACACCGGTGTCAGCAAGGCAATGCTGGGACAGATAGAACGCGGCGAATCCAGCCCGACGGTGGCGACACTGTGGAAGATAGCCACGGGCTTTAATGTGGCATTTTCTGCTTTTTTGGAAATATCACCGCTGCAACAGCAGGCGACGCTCCACCGCTATGGTGACGCGCCGGTGTTTAATCAGAACAGCGCCGATATGCGCGTCGTACCGCTGTTTCCGTTCGATCGTCAACTGGGCTTTGATATGTTTGTTATCGATCTGGCCCCGGGGGCTCTCAGCGAGTCTTCAGCGCATGAACCGGGGGTGATTGAGCATGTGATTGTCATCAGCGGTGAACTTGAGTTGGCGGTTGATGGGCAGTGGTATTCGCTGGCGACGGGCGAGGCAATGCGCTTCCAGGCCGATCGCCCCCATGCTTACCGCAATGCCAGCCAACAGACGGTGCGTATCCACGATCTGATCCACTATCCTAAATTTTGACTCAACGGTTGGGGCACAAGCTTTGACTCAGCGTTGTCAAAGACCTACTTTATTGAAAATGAGTCTTATTTATCCAAGAGAGGGAGCTTGATTTTGACGGTAACTCATCGACGCCAGTTTATTAAACTCAGTGTACAAACCGCAGGAGCCGTATTTGCGATGACTTCATTACCCAACAGTATCCGCCTGGCGATGGCGGCAGAAGGGGGCGCTCATGCCACCGATGAATTCCTGTGGCTGGAAGCGTTGCAGGGCAAGGCCGCGCAGGCGTGGATCAAGCAGGAAAACCAGCGTACCACTGCACGCTTTGCGCAAAGCGCAGCGTTCAAGCAGGTGGAAAAGCAGGTGTTGGACATTCTGAACAAAGACAGTCAAATTCCGTGGGTCGCCAAGCGCGGGAATTACTATTACAACTTTTGGCAGGATCAAACCAATCCACGGGGCTTATGGCGACGGACCACGCTTCAGGAGTACCGCAAAGAAAAACCCGCCTGGGAAACGGTATTGGATATCGACGCACTGGGCAAGGCCGAGGGCAAAGACTGGGTGTTCCACGGTTCACAATCACTGGCACCAGAATACCGTTATTGCCTGGTGGAACTGTCACCGGACGGGGGTGACGCCACCGAAATTCGCGAGTTTGATCTGGTCAGCAAGCAGTTTGTGAAGGATGGCTTTGTCTTGCCTGTGGCGAAAAGCCAGGCGTCGTGGATTGATAAAGACACGCTGTTTGTCGCCACCGATTTTGGCGCAGGATCGATGACCCAATCCGGCTATGCGCGCATTGCCAAGCGCTGGCAGCGCGGTACACCCTTGAGTGCCGCCCAAACGCTGTATGAAGCGCAACCGCAGGACATGGCGGTGTTTGCCTATCACGACCACACGCCGGGGTTTGAACGGAACTACGTGGGCCGTAGCCTGGATTTTTACCGTCGTGAAACCTATCTGCTGACCGCGCAAGATCAACAGGTCAAAATTGATATTCCGGCTGACGCCGAGTTCAGCACACATCGCGAATGGTTGTTGATTAAACCGAGCAGTGACTGGGACGTTGGCGGTGTGCGTTATCCCTCCGGTTCACTGCTGGCGGCGCATTTCGATGATTATTTAGCGGGCAAGCGTGAGCTGACGGCATTATTCACCCCGACGGCTCAGGCTGCGCTGAGTGGTTACAGCGCCACGCGCGATCATTTGATCCTCAGTATCATGGACAACGTGGTCAACCGACTGGAAGTGCTGACGCCGCAGGGCACCACCTGGCAACGCAAGCCGCTGGGCAAGCCTGGTACGATCAGTACCATTTCAGCCGGCGGTATTGATGATGAAACCAATGATTATTTCCTGACCATCAGCGGTTTCCTGCAGCCAACCTCACTGTATCTGGGTAATCTTGATGGCGCTGAGGCAGAGCTGCTCAAGCAGGGGCCACAAGACTTTGATGCCAGCGGCTATCAGGTCAGCCAGCATTTCACTGCCTCTAAAGACGGGACGCAGGTGCCGTATTTCCAGATAGCCGCCAAGGGCATCAAATTAGACGGCAGCAACCCAACGTTGCTGTACGGCTATGGCGGATTTGAAGTGTCGTTATTACCGGGCTACCTGGGGGCCAAGGCGCCGACCTGGCTTGAGCGCGGCGGCGTGTATGTGGTGGCGAATATCCGTGGCGGGGGCGAATATGGCCCCGCCTGGCATCAGGCGGCGCTAAAACAAAACCGCCACTGTGCTTACGAAGATTTTGCCGCCGTGGCACAGGATTTGATTTCGCGGAAAGTGACATCGTCACAGCACCTGGGTGCCCGTGGCGGCAGCAATGGTGGGTTACTGGTGGGCAATATGCTGACACTTTACCCGCAGTTGTTCGGCTGTATTGTCTGCGAAGTGCCGCTGCTGGATATGCAACGCTATACCCAGCTGTCTGCGGGTGCATCATGGATTGCTGAATACGGCGACCCAAGCAAACCGGAAGAGTGGGCCTATATCAAAACATTCTCGCCTTACCACAACATTAAGGCTGATGTGGCCTACCCGCCAGTGTTGTTTTACACCGCCACCAGTGACGACCGGGTTAACCCATCCCATGCGCGTAAGATGGCGGCACGCATGCAGAAGATGGGCTACCAGCAGGTCTACTTCTATGAAAATACCGAAGGTGGGCACAGTGCGGCGGCGGATAAAAAACAATCCGCGTTTCATGGGGCATTGGTCAGCGAGTTCATGTGGACTAATCTGAGCGGCAAATCTTCGGTCTGAATCACCAACGACGCGGTATAAAAAAAGCCGGTGCAAATTATTGCCCCGGCTTTTTTACGATTGGAAACCGTCGTCAGCGATTAATTGGCTGCAGCGGCAGCCTGCGCTTTCTTGTTGGTATCTTCTGCGGTGTCCAGCGTCATGCGATACAGCTTCGGCGCCGTCAGCATCATCAGGATGGCGATCACGGCGGTAGCAATACCAATTTGCATAAACACGTGGCTGTAGATAGCCAGTGACGCGTGGGCGTCGTTGACGTCGCTTGGCACAGCGGTCAGACCTGCGACTTTACCGGCAATCAGCGCAGCAGCGGCGGTGGTCAGGAACCAGGAGCCCATGATAAAGCCCATCAGGCGCTGTGGAACCAACTGAGCGACCATTGCAAGGCCCAGGCCGGAGATCATCAGCTCACCGATGCTCTGCAGTGCATAGCTCAGGATCAGCCAGTTAACCGAAACGATACCCTGTTCGTTGGCGAAGCTGGCGCCCCAAGGCAGCACCAGGAAGGCACCGGAGCACAGGATCATACCGAAAGCGAACTTGTGCGGCATTGGCAGACGGTCGCCCATCTTGTTATACAGCGCCGCCAGAATTGGGCTGGCCAGCATGATCCAGAACGGGTTCAGCGCCTGATACTGTTCAGGTTCAAAGGCAATGCCCAGGATGTTGTGCTCAACATTATGGATGGCGAAGAAATTCAGCGAGGTTGGCATCTGGCTGTACAACACGAAGAACACCACCGCTTCCAGCATCAGCAGGAAGGCGACGATCATCTTGCGGCGTGCGGCACCGTGCAGCGCAAAAGTTTCTTTGGCGAACACAATGACGATACCGATGGAAACGATAGCCAGTGCCCAGCGTGCAATAATCTGGTTGTGCAGCAGCCAGCTGGAAATAGCGACCAGCGCGACTACGCCAACCAATACCATCAGCAGTTTTTTCACCTGCAGCGGTTTAAAGTCAGGCTTGGATCCCTGATTTTTTACCCATTTATTGCACATCATAAAGTTGACCAGGGTGATCAACATACCCACTACGCTCAGAGAGAACGCCACGCTCCAGCCATATTTGGCTGCCAGCCATGGCGTTGCCAGCATAGAGAAGAAGGAACCGATGTTCACCGACATATAGTACATGGTGAAAGCGCCATCGAGACGCGGGTCGTCTTTCTCGTAGCAGGTTGACAGCAAGGAGGATGGGTTAGCCTTGAACAGGCCACTGCCCACGGCGATAGTCGCCATACCCAGATAGACCCAGAAGATGTCGTGGCCAGAGTAAGCCACCATGGCGTAGCCGATAGCCAGCACCAGTGCACCCAACACGATTACGCGTTTGGAGCCCAGCACTTTATCCCCAAGCCAACCACCGATGGCGACAAAGCCATAGACCAGTGCACTGAAGGAGGAGAACAGGGTAATGGAGTCGGCTTCACTCAGGCCAAGCATTTTGACCAGGTAAACCGCCATGATGCCTTGCAGGCCGTAATAACCAAAACGTTCCCAAAGCTCGATCGAGAAGATCAGATAAAACGCCTTAGGCTGTTTGAATGCGTTCAAACTGACGCTTTCAGGGTGTTTGCTGTTGTTGTTTGCTGTTGACACTGGTACCTCTGATTTTTCACTGCCCCGTCCCAGAGAGACGAGAAATTGCAAAAGGTGATGCAGGACTGCATCCTTCTGCGTTGTTATAGGATGGGATGACGGCGGTTAATGTTCACTATCTTTGTCAGCGAGGCAAGCTGTTTGTCATATCCTGTTACATATAACGTTCGCGAAGTGAAACAACCATGTTGCAAATGTTATGCAGCATTAACTTTCGACTTTATTTGCTTTGCCGAGTTTTTGTTTTGATTAAAAGCTATACGGAATTTAAACAGTGATATATTCTGCTGAATTGGATTTTGATGGTTCATATTAACAGGTGGGGTGATTAATCCATTGGATTGTTGTGCATATGGTGGATTTTGTAAAATTATAGAAATTTAGGAAAACAGGGCTGGCGCTTGTGACGGTAATGTGATCTTTAAAACGTGAGGTTTGCCGCAATTTTTGACTAATTTTTCGCTTGAAAATAAGCGGGAAGTGCGTTTTCCACTGAAATCCTCGATAAGACCAAGGTTACTGCTGTTTGATATCACATTTCTGATAAAAAATAGGCTGATGGTATCGGGGGGATGAGGGACGGGCGCAATGTTGGCGCCCAACAGGATCAGGCGTCGGGATAAACCTTCTCTTTAAACTCACAGAGATCTTCAATGATGCAGGAACCGCAGCGCGGTTTACGTGCAATACAGGTGTAGCGGCCGTGCAGAATCAGCCAGTGATGGCAATCAACCTTAAATTCTGCGGGCACGACCTTTAATAGCTTCTCTTCAACCAGATCCACATTCTTGCCTGGCGCAAAGTGCGTGCGGTTGCAGACGCGGAAGATATGGGTATCTACGGCAATGGTTGGCCAGCCAAAGGCCGTATTAAGCACCACGTTAGCCGTTTTTCGGCCAACGCCGGGCAGAGCCTCTAACGCGGCGCGATCTTCCGGCACTTCACCGTTGTGCAGCTCCAGCAGCATGCGACAGGTTTTGATCACGTTCTCAGCCTTGCTGTTAAACAGGCCGATGGTCTTGATATAGTTTTTAACGCCGTCAACGCCTAATGCCAGCATCGCCGCCGGCGTATTGGCGACCGGATAAAGCTTGGCGGTCGCTTTATTAACGCTGACATCGGTAGCCTGTGCGGAAAGTAGCACGGAGATCAACAGTTCAAACGGCGTGGTGTACACCAGTTCGGTGGTCGGCTGCGGGTTGTTGTCGCGCAGCCGGGTAAGAATTTCCAGCCGTTTCTGCTTGTTCATTATGCTTTCTCTGCCTGTCCTTGTCCCAGCACCGCTTCGGTGGTTAACGCTTTCGCCGTGCGTGCTTTCATCCGTTCATCAATCAGGTATTTTACGGCCAGCAACAATCCCAACCCGATGAAGGCGCCGGGTGGCAGCATAGCCAGCAGGAAAGGGCTGTCGAAGTGAACGACTTCAATGCGCAATACTTTGGCCCAGCTCCCCAACAGCATGTCGGCGCCGTCGAACAGGGTGCCGTTGCCCAGGAGTTCACGCATGGCACCCAGAGTAACCATCACACCGGTAGCGCCCAGGCCAATCGCCAAACCATCCAGCGCGGATAGGCCAATCGGTTTTTTAGAGGCTACCGCTTCAGCACGGCCGACCACAATACAGTTGGTGACGATCAACGGAATAAAGATCCCCAACGACTGATACAGGCCGAAGGCATAGGCGTTGATCAGCATTTGTACGATGCTCACGGCTGCGGCAATGATCATTACGTAAATCGGGATACGCACTTCATTTGGCACCCAGCGGCGCACGGCTGAAATGGATCCGTTGGTCAGCGTCAATACCAGGGTGGTTGCCAGCCCAAGCCCAAGGGCATTGGTCACGGTGGAGGTCACGGCCAACAGTGGGCACATCCCCAGCAATTGCACCAGGGCGGAGTTGTTCTTCCACAACCCTTGGACAATCAGATCTTTGGCTTCACTCATTCGCTGGCTCCACAGGCAGGTAAGCTATCAAGTTTAGGCGGCAGCGTTTCCATATACAATGCCGTGCGGCGAACGGCGTTGACCACTGCGCGGGGGGTGATGGTGGCACCGGTGAATTGATCGAACATACCGCCGTCCTTCTTCACCGCCCAGCGTTTATCGTCTGGGCCTTCAATTTTTTTGCCGCTGAAGAACGAGATCCAATTCGAGATACGTAATTCAATTTTATCGCCCAGTCCTGGGGTTTCATGGTGTTCGACCACGCGAGTGCCCAGCACGGTGCCGCTGAAATCAGCCCCGACCAGCAGCTGAATCGCGCCGGAATAGCCGTCCGGCGCGGTGGTTTCTACCGCGGCCGCGGTGGGCTGACCGTTTTTGCGCGCCAGGTACAATCGATGCGGGGCACCATTACCCAGTGCCGGATCGCTGATCAGGAAACACTCGGTTTGCATGTTGTTGTCGTAGTGTTCAGGCGGAACCACCTGGTCAAGCAGCGCCTTTTGCTGCAAGGCCGCCTGGTGGGCGATGGTTTTCTGCGTCAGACTATGCACCACAGCGGTCAGGCCGGTGGTCACTGCGGCAAACACCGCCAGCGTGGTGCCATGCTTTCTCATTGAATTAAGCATCATGGCTCCTTAGCGATGGCCATACACGCGGGGCTGCGTGTAATGGTCGATAAGCGGTACGGTAATGTTGGCCAGCAGTACGGCAAAGGCGACGCCGTCGGGATAACCCCCGTAAACGCGGATAAGCCACACCAGAACGCCAACCAACGCGCCATAAATAAGGCGGCCTCTCGGCGTAGTAGACGCGCTGACTGGGTCGGTGGCAATAAAGAATGCACCCAACATGCTGGCACCGGAGAACAGATGAATCAGGGGTGAAGCTTGCTGCGCCGGATCAAGCCACCAGGCCAGACCGGAACACACCGCGATGGCTGCCAGCATGCTGAACGGGATCTGCCAGTGAATCAGGCGGCGGGCCAACATAAACAGGCCACCGGCCAGAAAACCGAGGTTGACCCATTGCCAACCGATGCCGGCTAACGCACCACCGAACAGCGGCTGCTGCAAGACCTGTTCGACGCTATGACCGCTGCGCAGGCCGGTTTTGAATCCGTCCAATGGCGTCGCCTGGCTGATGCCATCAATGCCCATTTGCAATTCATGGATGGTTGCACCTTGTGCAGTATGGCCGCTGAAAATAGCCAACAGCGTATCCTGGAATGACAGTGCGGTCGCACGTAGCTCATCCGGCGGCAGCCAGCTGGTCATCTGTACCGGGAAAGCGATCAGCAAGACGACATAGCCCACCATTGCCGGGTTGAACGGATTTTGTCCAAGGCCGCCATACAGCTGTTTAGCAATGACAATGGCGAAGAAGGTACCGATCACAATCATCCACCAGGGTGCTAACGGTGGCAAACTGATCCCCAGTAGCAGGGCGGTTAGCAGGGCAGAGTTATCCGCCAGCCGGGTGCGTACCGGCAATTTACGCAAGGCGAGAATGGCGCCTTCCGCCAACAGCGCGACGATCATTGCCAGAGCGGTTTGCACCAGGGTGCCATAGCCAAAAAAAACTACCTGCGCCGCAATACCGGGAATACAGGCCAACATCACCCACAGCATAATACGGCGGGTGCTTTGCTGGTTGTGGGTGAAAGGAGAGCTGGCGATGTGCAAGCCTTTGGTGGTTGCGGGTTGTACCGGCCTGAACTTCATAGAATAACTACACCTATCTTTACCGTATATTGGCAAGTTCAACGCGCCTCTCAACGGAGGCGCAGGGAAAATTATAGCGCTGCATTCTACCTGAATCACTGCAAGGGTAATACGTCTTAATTGTAGGGCTATTAAGCTTTTAGCACTGCGCGTGTGCCTGGGGTTGGCAGGCAAATGGCGCGATTGGATTTTTCTTGGTGATAAAACCGGGATAGCTTGGTGCAGCAATCGTGAAATAGTCGTCATCACTGACCGGCGACAGGCAATATCCACTGGATTAATCGGGGGGATTAGGCCCCGTTTTTCGCACAAAATAACAACTTTTGCATAATCTATGTGGGTTATTATCCCGAGTATTATTAAGTTAGTGAATGTATATTAATGACTAATGAAGATGTATTTTTTATTGAAGAGTTAATTGAGTGGGTTGAGATACATCTGGAGAAACGGCCAAACCTGGACGAAGTAGCGCGCATTTCCGGCTATTCCAAGTGGCACCTGCAACGTAAGTTCAAACGTATCACCGGTATTCAACTTGCCACCTATATTCGCTCACGCATTCTGACGCGCGCCGCGGTAGCGTTACGTATTACCCATCGTTCTATTATCGATATTTCAGACGAACTGGGTTTCGATTCCCAGCAAACCTTCACTCGGATGTTCAAACAGCGTTTCGACACCACGCCTAACCGTTACCGTTCGATGGAGCGGTGGGATGTGAAGAACCTGATGCCGCGCTTTAGTTTTGATGCCAACTTTGCGGCTGACTACTACCCAGAGGTCAAGCGCCTGACCCTGCCGGATATGCAATTGGTTGGCTACTCACGTCAGTTGGATTTTGTCGGAGAGACGGAGATCGAACATTCGTCTTGTATGGCGATGAAAGATGAAATCTTTACCGATTTCTTCCGCGGGCTTAATGTCGATTGCCACCGTGTTTACAGTATTCACTCTGTCCGTAATCGAGGGGGCAGCGAATGTTCCGCGACGCACATCATGGCGGTGGATCCTGAGAATAAAAAAGACATTTTGTCAGGTTACCATATTGATAATATCCCTATTGCCGGGCGTGAGTATATCTCCATCAATCATTTGGGCACCGCGAAAGAGTGTTCACAGTTCTTTGCCTATCTGAGCACCCATGTGATGCCAGGACTCCGGCATGAGGTGAAAGGCAGCATTGAAATGGAAATTATTCAAACCAAAGAATGGAATCAGGATTCGAAAATGCGTCAGATCGACGTTGATTACACCTATCTGATTTCTATCGACTAGAGGGCGCCCCTGTAAGCGGAGCCGTCAATTGGGTTCAGCTAGCCTCATCATGGTCGCCAGCGACACTGACGTATAATAAGGCATTGAGGCGCCCTGGATCCTGCAAGGCGCCTCATTTCGTCACTCTTTATCCATTTCTGCCGTGGTCAGACTCTGCGCGGCTTTTTTAGCTTTGACGCGTGCGATGGCCGCCGCAACCGCCGCCTTGCGCGGATCCTCTTCTGTCACTGTGGCAGCGGGTTCGGCCGGTGTGTCAACCGGGGCTGCCTGCTGCGCGGCTTTCTTGGCTTTGGCACGGGCGATGGCCGCCGCAACCGCTGCCTTGCGCGGATCCTCTTCTGTCACTGTGGCAACGGGCTCGGCCGGTGTGTCAACCGGGGCGGTCTGCTGCACGGCTTTCTTGGCTTTGGCACGGGCGATGGCCGCCGCAACCGCCGCCTTGCGCGGATCCTCTTCTGTCACTGTGGCAACGGGCTCGGCCGGTGCGTCAACCGGGGCTGCCTGCTGCGCGGCTTTCTTGGCTTTGGCACGGGCGATGGCCGCTGCAACCGCCGCCTTGCGCGGATCCTCTTCTGTCACTGTGGCAACGGGCTCGGCCGGTGTGTCAACCGGGGCTGCCTGCTGCGCGGCTTTCTTGGCTTTGACCCGTGCCAATGCCGCCGCAACCGCCGCCTTGCGCGGATCCTCTTCTGTCACAGTGGTAACGGACTCGGCCGGTGCGTCAACCGGGTCCGCCTGCTGGGCGGCCTTCTTGGCTTTGACTCGCGCTAATGCCGCAGCCACTGCCGCCTTGCGCGGATCATCGCCTTCTGCAGCGGCACTCGGTGTAGGGGTTATTTCCTGCTGGGCGCGGCGTTCGCGAGCCTGCGCCTTGCGAGCCTCGCGGGCAGCAATCATCTCGCTGTTGTCCGGCGCGTCACCGCGAATAGTGCCCGTCGCCGGTGCAGCATTCTTACTGCGAACCCGTGCCAAGGCAGCCTGAACGGCATCCTGATCGCCATCGGTTAATTTGACCGCCGCTTTCTTGTGGCGCTCTTCGCGTGCCAGTTTCTCACGTTCCAGACGCGCCAGCTTGGCTTCATAACGTGCCTTGGCTTCCGCCGTGCGTGCCGCTTCCTGATCGATGGCTTTGATCTCGGCCTTTTCCTGGCGGTAGTACTGCACCAGCGGAATATTGCTTGGGCAAACAAACGCACAGGCACCACATTCAATGCAGTCGAACAGATTATGATTGCGGGCTTTTTCGTGTTCTTCGCCGCGGCTGAACCAGTAAAGCTGTTGCGGTAACAGGCCTGCCGGGCAAGCGTCAACGCACAAGCCACAGCGAATGCAGGATTGTTCGGGTTCCTGTGGCGCCATTTCACTGACGGACGGTGCCAGAATACAGTTGCTGATCTTCACGATCGGCACGTTAAGCGCGGGGAGGGTAAAGCCCATTAGCGGACCGCCCATCACCACCATTTGCTGGGGCTGGGACTGAAAACCGGCAAACTTCAGCAGGTGTTGCACTGGCGTACCAATGCGTGCCCACAGGTTGCCCGGTTGGCTCAGGGCTTCGCCGGTCAGGGTCACCACGCGTTCGATCAGGGGCTCACCGTCGACAATGGCGCGTTTGATCGCAAAGGCGGTGCCGACGTTTTGCATGAGCACGCCAATCGCGGAGGAGTGCTTGCCGTGCGGCACTTCTTTGCCTGTCAGGATCTTGGTGAGCTGCTTGGCGCCACCGGAAGGGTACTTGGTCGGGATCACGCGCAGGGCAATGCCGGGCTGGTCACGTAACGCATGTTTTAACGCGTCGATCGCTTCGGGTTTATTGTCCTCGATACCGATCAGGGTGACCTTGGGTTGCAGCAGGTGACGCAGGATTTGCGTGCCTTCGATAATTTGATCGGCATGTTCCTGCATCAGACGATCATCGGCAGTGATATAAGGTTCACATTCTGCGGCATTCAGGATCAGGGTTTCCACCCCGTTCATCCCCCCTTGCAGCTTGCTGGCGGTCGGGAAACCGGCACCGCCCAGCCCGGCGATGCCGGCCTGATGAATACGTTGGATCAATTCGTTCGTTGCCAGTTGGCGGTAATCCGCCACCGGCGTGCGCTCGCACCAGCGGTCTTCGCCGTCAGGCTCAATGATCACGCACAGCTCTGCCAACCCTGATGGGTGAGCCGTGATATGCGGTTTGATGGCGCTAACGGTACCGGAGGTGGGGGCGTGCACGGGGACAGTACGGCCACGGCCGACGGTCAGCGGTTGGCCTTTAAGTACCCGATCGCCCGTTTTGACGCACAGCTCACCTTCCGGCCCCAGATGTTGTTGCAGCGGGATAACAAAGGTGTCAGGCAGTGGAGCGACACGCAGCGGCACTCCGCTGGACAGCGTCTTCATTTCCGGTGGATGGATCCCGCCGTCGAAATCCCAAATCCGGTCTTTTTTGAAGGCGGCGAACAAATTAAGCATGTTGCTCCACGTGAATCACTTGCACCGGGATCGTCTTCATATCCCACTTCCAGTTGGCGGTAGTGGTGGCGACCGGTCTCATTTCAATACAATCGGTAGGGCACGGCGCAACACACAGGTCGCAGCCGGTACAAAGATCGGTAATGACGGTATGCATGGCGCGGGTGGCACCGACGATGGCGTCCACCGGGCAAGCCTGAATACACTTGGTGCAGCCGATACAGTTGGCTTCGTCGATATAGGCGATCTGACGTACAGGCTCGACAGCGGCTTCGCTACCCAGCGGCTGTGGTTCGACGTTGAGCAGCTCGGCTAATTTCAGCATCACTTGCTCGCCACCCGGCGCGCATTTGTTGATCATCTCACCGTTAGCCACGGCTTCGGCATAAGGGCGGCAACCGGGGTAACCGCATTGGCCACACTGACTCTGGGGCAGGATCTCATCGACCTGCTCGGCCACGGGGTCTTCTTCTACTTCAAAACGGCGTGCGGCAAAGCCCAGCACCAGGCCAAACAACAGGCCGAGCGCGCTCAATGCCGCAATCGCAATCCATAACGCGGTCATTAGAATTTCACCAGCCCGGTAAAGCCCATAAAGGCCAGTGACATCAGCCCGGCGGTGATCAGCGCGATGGACGAACCGCGGAAAGGGGCCGGTACGTCGGCGACAGCCAAGCGTTCACGGATCGCAGCGAACAATACCATCACCAGCGAGAAACCTGCGGCGGCGCTGAAGCCATAGACCGCAGACTGCAGGAAATTGTAGCCGAGGTTGACGTTAAGCAGCGCAACGCCCAGTACCGCGCAATTGGTGGTGATCAACGGCAGGAAAATGCCCAGCAGGCGATACAGCGCCGGGCTGGTTTTGCGCACAACCATCTCGGTAAATTGCACCACGACGGCGATCACCAGAATAAATGACAGCGTGCGCAGATACACCAGATCCAACGGAACCAGGATAAAGGTGTTGATCACCCAGGCGCTGACGGAGGCCAGCGTCATAACAAACGTGGTAGCCATCCCCATACCAATGGCGCTTTCCAGCTTTTTGGAAACGCCGAGGAACGGGCACAGGCCAAGAAACTTCACCAGGACGAAGTTATTCACCAGTACGGTGCCGACAAACAGGAGCAGGTATTCGGTCATTGCGATGCCTAAAAAAATAAAAGCCGCCTATTATCGGGAATTGGCGGCCTGACCACAACATAGGGATAGCAGGGTTATTGCCCTTTTTGCCCATTTTTGGCGAATATTTACACAATAACTCGCACAAAACGTGCCACAGCCGAGGTTAGCGCTCGGTAAAGGTACCTTTGACCCGTTGTGAACGCTTCATATAAGGCACCAGCAGCGCCGCCATTAACAATGGCCAACCCAAACTGCGCACAGCCAACTCATCCGGTACCGGCGCAAAGGCAAAGGCTTTCACCGCCAGCAACACGGTGATCAACAGCCACAAGAGGAAGAGTTTGGGGAACCGCAGTGATCGGTGGCAGAACAACCAAAGCAGCCACAGGGTAAAGCACCACATCGCCAGCGTCGTCAGCACCGAAAAATACCACTGCATGCTAAAGGCCTGGGCGTTGGTCAGCAGGTATTCGCGCGATTCCGGCATGAAAATGGCCATGGCATACAGGAGCAGCATCAGGCTGGCACTAAGCAGGGTGACGATCAGATAGGCCATTGGGGCCAGCAACCAACCGCCGATACGGGTGTATTCAGCTTGAGACATAAACGGCTTCCTGGGTAAGACATGATTCAATGAGACAGCCGCATAGCTTAGCGGGTAATGCGGGCTTAGTCATCAATATCACATTATACCCTGCATACTTGAAGCTGCCTCTTTGTTGGTCTCCTGCGCTTACCCCGGTCACATACTGCTTGTTGGCTCCGGGGGATGCGCTGAGTTGCCGCCGCGATGCAATTTCAATTATTTGGGGTACAGATGTCAGGGAGCGTTTGGCTACCGGCAGACTGTTTTGCTGCCGGTAGCGGGAAGACTAACGGCGGTTAAGTTGGTAGTAGGCGTCGTTCCAGCGCAGCGCATTTTTGAATGCCGGAAGGGTGGTTGCCTGATCGATTAACAAAAACTCGATGTTATGCATTTCGGCATACAGCTGTAACAGTTCGGCATCCAGCGCCTGTGAGAATACGGTATGGTGTGCTCCCCCCGCCAGGATCCAGGCTTCAGCGGCAGTGGCCAGCGTGGGTTGAGCCCGCCAAATGGCACGTGCCACCGGCAGTTTTGGCAGTGGATGCGGCTGTTCCACCGTGTCCACCTGATTGACCAGCAAACGGAAGCGATCGCCCAGGTCAATCAGGCTCGCGTTAACGGCAGGGCCGGCCGGGGTGGAGAAAATCAGCCGCGCCGGGTCGGCCTTGCCGCCGATTCCGAGAGGGTGGATATCCAGCAGCGGTTTGTGTTCTTTGGCGATCGACGGACAGACCTCCAGCATGTGTGAGCCGACCACTAAATCGTTACCGGGTTGGAAGTGGTAGGTGTAATCCTCCATAAACGACGTGCCACCGTTTAATCCGCTGGCCATGACCTTGAGAATGCGCAGCAAGGCCGCAGTTTTCCAATCGCCTTCGCCGCCAAAGCCGTAACCTTGTTGCATTAGGCGCTGCACCGCCAGCCCCGGCAGCTGTTTCATGCCATGCAGGTCTTCAAAATTGGTGGTGAAAGCCTGGAAGTTGCCCTGTTCAAGGAATCGCTTCATGCCCAGTTCGATCCGCGCGGCATCGATCAGGTTCTCTCGCTTTGCCCCGTTGATCTTCGCTGCGTCACTTAACACATAGCTGGCTTCATACTCTTCAATCAGCGCATCCACATCGCCACGGCTGACTTCATTGATGACGCTGACCAAATCGCCGATACCATAGGCATTGACCGAGTAGCCAAACTGGATCTGGGCGCCGACCTTGTCGCCCTCTGTCACCGCCACTTCACGCATGTTGTCACCAAAGCGAGCCACTTTCAGCTGCTGGCTGGCCTGTTTGGCTGCGGCTGCGCGCATCCATTGGCTGATGCGTCGGTGTGCCTCGGGATCCTGCCAGTGGCCGGCAATCACGCTGTGCTGTTGACGCATACGGGCGCCAATGAAACCAAACTCACGGCCGCCGTGAGCCGTTTGGTTAAGGTTCATAAAGTCCATATCCATGCTGTCCCAAGGGACCTGGGCGTTGAACTGGGTATGGAACTGCAGCAGGGGCTTGTGGAGGATGGATAATCCTGCGATCCACATTTTTGCCGGTGAGAAAGTGTGAAGCCAGGTCAGAATGCCGATGCACTGTGGCTGATAGTTGGCGTCACGGCACAGAGCGGTGATTTCATCCGGTGTGGTGACCAACGGTTTCAGCACCAGTTTTACCGGCAACCCGGCTTCGCGGTTAAGGCTATCAACCACCTGCTCGGCGTGAGTTCTGACCTGTTGCAACGTTTGCGGGCCATAAAGGTGTTGGCTGCCGATGGCGAACCAGACTTCGCGCTGTTTAAATGCGTCCATTAAAAACTCCTGAATTGTGTATTGGGACTGATTTGCTGAACCGCGGGTTGGGACGGATACCCGTAATAGTTGGCGTTGCGTCGGTATCTAAGCGCATTCCCGGTGAGGTGACCGGGAATGCGCAGGAAGCCAACGGGGGGCCACGTCACGTATCTTGGGCGTAGCGTGGCTCGGCGGCCTGGCACCATTGCTGATAACGCTGATAAAGTTGTTGGTAGCGAGCGACACGCTGTGCGTCTGGCTGTAAGGTGCGTTCGATGTCACAGGCCATTTGGCGTTGGGCGTCGGGCACACTGCCAAAACGGCCCGCGGCCACGGCGGCGAAGATCGCCGCGCCCAACGCACAGCACTGATCAGAGGCAACAATGTGCAGCGGCCGGTTCATTACGTCGGCGCAGACCTGCATGATCGCCGTGGATTTACGCGCAATACCGCCCAAGGCCAGCACGTTATCGACCGGGATCTCCTGCTGTTCAAAGCACTCCATAATGGCGCGGGCGCCAAAGGCGGTGGCGGCAATAAACCCGCCAAACAGGGTCGGCGCATCGGTACCGAGATTGAGATCGGCTATCACACCTTTCAACCGCTGGTTAGCGTAAGGGGTGCGACGGCCGTTAAACCAGTCCAGCACCACCGGCAGATGGTCCAGTGAAGGAGCCTTGGCCCAAGCGTCGGTCAGTGCCGCCAGTAACCCCGTTTCAATGTCTTGCAGCTGTGGCCGCAATTGAGGGTGATTTTTTGCGGCTTCACGCAGCGGCCAACTGAGCAAACGGCTGAACCACGCATACATATCGCCAAAGGCTGATTGTCCGGCCTCCATGCCGATCAACCCCGGCACCACGCTGCCATCGACCTGGCCACAAATGCCTTGAATGGCACGCCCGTCTGCCCGTTTGCGATCGGCGATCAAGATGTCGCAGGTAGAGGTGCCAATCACTTTTACCAAGGTATAAGGTTGGGCACCCGCACCGACGGCACCCATATGACAGTCAAAGGCACCACCGGACAAGACCACTGTCGTCGGTAATCCAAGGCGTGTGGCCCATTCAGGGCTCAAGGTACCCACCGGCAGGTCGGCGGTGTAACAATCTTCAAACAGTGGCCAAGGCAAGTGCTCAACCAACATGGGGTCGAGGGCAGCAAAAAAGGCTTTTGGTGGCAGACCGCCCCAGTCGGGGTGCCACAATGTCTTGTGGCCCACGCTGCAACGCCCGCGTTTTAGCTGATGTGGTGCGGTGGTGCCGGACAAAAGCGCCGGTACCCAATCGCACAGTTCCACCCAGGAAGCGGCCGCCCGGCGAACCTCGGCGTCTTGGCGCGTGACATGCAGGATCTTGGCCCAGAACCATTCGGCCGAGTAGACGCCGCCGATATAGCGGGAATAGTCGGGGAATTCACCGCTGCGGCACAGCCGATTGATGGCGTCGGCTTCTTCGAGGGCGGTGTGATCTTTCCACAGGACAAACATGGCGTTTGGGTTGTCGGCAAATTCTGGCCGCAGCGCCAATACCTGGCCTTGCTCGTCTATCGGCGCCGGCGTGGAGCCTGTTGAGTCGACGCCAATGCCAATCACCTGCAACCGTTGCTGCGGGGTCATACGTTGTACCAGACCGACAATGGCCTGTTCCAGGGTTTCAATATAGTCGAGTGGGTGATGGCGGAAACGGTTCTCCGCCGCATTGCAGAATTCACCGCGTTGCCAGCGGGGATAATAAACCACCTCGGTATCCAGCTCCGCACCGTCCTGGCAGTCAACCGCCAAAACCCGTACCGAATCGCTACCGAAATCCAATCCCAGGGCAATAGCACCTGCCGTCATGATGTGACTCCTGATGTGTTAACACGCTGTGACAACCATAGGAGCCGAAGCGGTGGGCAGGTGAGGAGCCGTTGGCTGGAAGTATGCACTTTTCTGCTTCACGCAGTGGTTTTGTGATGGCTGTCATAAGTTAGCGCTTGGCGAAACTCGCTAAATATATGCACATATCTGCTGTATTCCACGGATGTGATAGCGCTCTACATTTAAGTAACAAATACCCGCTAAAACTTAAGCCGTCTTACCCTTGCCGTGGGTGAGTGCCGCGATATATGCGACATACCGACGGTATAAAACCTAATGATAACGTTTTCACCGCGAGCGGGTTTCGTCGCCAAAGAGAACAAAATAGCGGAGAGCATCATGCATAAATTCACTAAGGCGCTGGCGACACTGGGTCTGGCGGCCGTTATGTCACATTCAGCTATCGCCGAAACGATGAAACTGGGTTTTTTGGTCAAGCAGCCGGAGGAGCCGTGGTTCCAGACAGAATGGAAGTTTGCGGACAAGGCCGGTAAAGATCTGGGTTTTGAGGTGATCAAAATCGCCGTGCCGGATGGGGAAAAAACCCTGAATGCCATCGACAGTCTGGCGGCCAGCGGAGCCAAGGGCTTCGTGATTTGTACGCCGGATCCGAAGCTTGGATCGGCGATCGTTGCCAAAGCGCGCAGTTACAACCTGAAGGTGATTGCCGTGGACGACCAGTTTGTCAACGCGAAGGGCAAACCTATGGACACAGTGCCCTTGGTGATGATGGCCGCCACAAAAATCGGTGAGCGCCAGGGCCAGGAGCTGTGGAAAGAGATGAACAAGCGCGGTTGGACACTGCCGGATACCGCCGTGATGGCGATCACCGCCGATGAGCTGGACACCGCCCGTCGTCGTACCGGGGGTTCCATTGCGGCGTTAAAGGCTGCCGGCTTCCCAGAAAAGCAGATTTATAGGGTACCGACCAAATCTAACGACATTCCGGGGGCGTTTGACGCCGCCAACTCAATGTTGGTGCAGCATCCGGAAGTAAAAAACTGGCTGATTGTCGGGATGAATGACAACACCGTGCTGGGCGGCGTGCGCGCTACCGAAGGCCAGGGGTTCAAAGCGCCGAACGTGATCGGCATTGGTATCAACGGCGTGGATGCGGTCAGTGAATTGTCCAAGGGGCAGGCGACCGGCTTCTACGGTTCACTGCTGCCAAGCCCGGATATCCACGGTTACAAGAGTATTCAGATGTTGCATGACTGGGTCGAAAAAGGCGTAGAACCGCAGAAATTCACCGAAGTGACGGATGTGGTGTTGATCACCCGTGACAACTTCAAAACCGAACTGCAGAAAAAAGGCCTGATGTAATCCCCGAGCCGCCCGCAGCATTACGCCGGGCGGCATTGTTGACTGCAGGAGGAAAACGCTATGAGCGCCGCATTGCCGTATCTGGCATTTAAAGGCATAGGTAAGACCTTCCCGGGCGTGAAGGCACTGGATGACATCAGCTTTAGCTGTCAGGCCGGGCAGATCCACGCGCTAATGGGAGAAAATGGCGCCGGGAAATCCACGCTGCTGAAAATTCTCAGCGGCAATTACGCGCCGACCCAAGGGGAAATTCAGCTGCAAGGCCGGGCGGTACAGTTCACCAACACCACCGACGCCTTGAATGCAGGGGTCGCGATTATTTATCAGGAACTGCATCTGGTGCCGGAAATGACGGTGGCGGAGAACATTTATCTTGGCCAGTTACCGACCAAGCGCGGGCTGGTGGATCGCAAACTGTTGCGCTACGAATCCCGGCTACAGCTGGAGCACCTCGGGCTGGATATCGATCCGGATACGCCGTTGAAATACCTGTCGATCGGCCAGTGGCAGATGGTGGAAATCGCCAAAGCGCTGGCGCGTAATGCCAAGGTGATCGCTTTTGACGAACCCACCAGTTCGCTGTCCGCCAGAGAGATTGAACAACTGTTCCGCGTGATCCGTGAGTTACGCGCCGAAGGGCGGGTGATCCTGTACGTTTCGCACCGTATGGAGGAGATCTTTGCCCTCAGCGACGCCATTACGGTATTCAAAGATGGCCGCTATGTGCGCACCTTTGATGATATGCGGCAGGTCGATAACGCACAGCTGGTGCAGGCGATGGTCGGGCGCGATCTGGGCGATGTGTATGGCTATCAGCCACGTGAACTGGGCCCGGAGCGTTTAGTGCTTAAAGGGCTTAAAGCGCCGGGTGTCAGAACCCCGATCGACTTGAGCGTACGGGCTGGGGAGATTGTCGGGTTGTTCGGTCTGGTTGGCGCGGGGCGCAGTGAACTGATGAAGGGCATTTTTGGTGCTACGCGCATCAGCGGTGGTCAACTGATGCTTGATGGACAACCGATCGCCATTCGTTCACCGATTGATGCCATCCGTGCAGGCATCATGCTGTGCCCGGAAGATCGTAAAGCAGATGGCATCATCCCGGTGCACTCGGTCCGCGACAACATCAATATCAGCGCGCGACGTAACAGCATCCGCGCTGGGTGTTTGATCAACAACGGCTGGGAAGCCAGTAATGCCGAACACCACATCCGTGCGTTGAACATCAAAACCCCAAGTGCCGAGCAGCTCATTATGAATCTGTCTGGCGGTAATCAGCAGAAAGCCATTCTCGGCCGTTGGTTATCCGAAGAGATGAAAGTGATCCTGCTGGACGAGCCGACGCGTGGCATAGACGTCGGTGCCAAGCATGAAATTTACAACGTTATTTATCAACTGGCGCAGCAGGGCATTGCGGTGTTGTTCGCTTCCAGTGATTTGCCCGAAGTACTGGGATTGGCGGACCGCATTCTGGTGATGCGGGAAGGCGCCTTGTCTGGCGAATTACTGCATAACACGGCCAGCGAGGAAAAAGCCCTCAGCCTGGCAATGCTGCGCACCCCTGATATTGCCCCTGATGCCGCTGCGGCGGTGGCCTGATTGTGAAGGAGAAAGAGATGTCGACCCTAACGACCGATTCCGTAAAAAACCGCAGCGGCCAAGGGCTGGCGCGGATTTGGGACAGCTACGGCATGCTGGTGGTGTTCGCGGCGCTGTTTATCGCCTGCGTGCTCTTTGTGCCCAACTTCGGTTCCTTTATCAATATGAAGGGGCTGGGGCTGGCAATTTCCATGTCCGGCATGGTGGCCTGTGGCATGCTGTTTTGCCTGGCTTCCGGTGATTTTGACCTGTCTGTCGCGTCAGTTATCGCCTGTGCAGGCGTCACCACCGCGGTGGTGATCAACATGACCGAAAGCCTGTGGATCGGCGTAGCGGCCGGCCTGCTGTTGGGCATGGTCTCTGGGTTGATTAACGGTTTTGTGATCGCCCGGCTGAAAATCAACGCGCTGATCACCACCTTGGCAACCATGCAGATTTTTCGCGGGCTGGCCTACATCATTTCTGACGGCAAGGCGGTGGGTATCGAAGACGAACGCTTCTTTACCTTGGGGTACGCCAACTGGCTGGGATTACCTGCGCCGATTTGGATCACCGTCGCCTGCCTGATCTTGTTTGGTTTCTTGCTCAATAAAACCACCTTTGGCCGCAATACGCTGGCGATTGGCGGCAATGAAGAGGCCGCACGTCTGGCCGGGGTACCCGTCGTCCGCACCAAGATCGTGATTTTTATGCTGTCTGGGCTGGTTTCCGCCGCTGCCGGCATCATCCTGGCATCACGCATGACCAGCGGCCAGCCGATGACATCGATCGGTTATGAGTTGATCGTGATCTCCGCCTGCGTGCTGGGTGGCGTGTCATTGAAAGGGGGCATTGGCAAAATTTCCTATGTGATTGCAGGTATCTTGATTCTTGGCACGGTAGAAAACGCCATGAACCTGTTGAACATCTCGCCGTTCTCGCAGTACGTGGTACGTGGCGTCATCTTGCTGGCCGCGGTGATTTTCGACCGGTACAAACAACAGGCCAAACGTACGGTCTAGAAAATCGAGAACCCTGTTCACAGTTCTGTTAACTGCCCGGGTCGTTTTCCACCGGGCATCTAAGCTATAGGATCGTTACCTAAGCCGTTCCGGGAGGACAGATGTATCATCGTATGGCACAGGAACCGCAGCCAAACCCGTTGTTACCGGGTTATACCTTTAACGCCTATTTGGTAGCGGGGTTGACGCCGATCATGGCCGACGGCCCACTGGACTTCTTTATCGACCGCCCAGGCGGCATGAAGGGTTATATTCTTAACCTGACCATCAAAGGTCAGGGCAAGGTATTTGACGGCGAAGACACCTTTCACTGTAATCCCGGCGATCTCCTGCTGTTCCCGCCCAAAGCGGCGCATTACTACGGCCGTTCACCGGACAGCGATTGCTGGTACCACCGTTGGGTGTATTTCCGTCCACGGGCCTACTGGGCCGACTGGCTGGAGTGGCACAGCAAGACCCATGAGGTCGGGCGGTTGACGCTGCCGAACAATAACCTGTTGCTGGAGTTCGACCGGCTGTTCGCCAATATCGAGCAAACCCAACGTTCTGGCCGTCGGTTTGCCGAGGAACTGGGGATGAACTTGCTGGAGCGTCTATTACTGCGTGCGATGGAGGAAGATCCACTGAGCCCCCAGAGGATCATGGACCCGCGAGTGATTGAAGCCTGTCAGTTTATTACCGGCAACCTGGCCGGGGAGTTACGTATTGATGAGGTGGCGCGCCACGTCTGCCTGTCGCCTTCACGGCTGGCGCACTTATTCCGTGAGCAGGTGGGCATCAACATTCTGCGTTGGCGGGAAGATCAGCGGGTGATCCGTGCCAAGTTACTGTTGCAGACCACACAAGAATCTATAGCCACGATCGGGCGGGTGGTGGGCTATGACGATCAGCTCTATTTTTCCCGTGTGTTTCGCAAACGCGTGGGTGTGAGCCCGAGTGATTTCCGCCGTCGCAGCCTGGAGATTAATTATCCGGCCAGAAATGAGCGTGAATCGGCTCCTCTGGCGGTTACAAGTTAACATTAAATTTACTTCTTGTTCCTGCCAGCATCATGGTGTCAAATCTGATGGGTCCCTACTCGATAGATTTCACGTTCAACCAGGCGGCAAGCGTGTGAATTCCCAAGCGCATACTCAAGTAAGTGACGGGGTTGAGCACGAGCAGCCAACAAGGTTGTGGTTTGAAAGATGAAGAGTATTTTGCGAGCCAGTAAGAGGAAACACCATGGCAGAGAAAATTCGGGTTGGATTGGTCGGTTACGGCTATGCCAGCAAAACCTTTCATGCGCCATTGATCGTCGGTACGCCGGGCGTAGAGCTGGCTGCCGTATCCAGCAGCGATGCCGGTAAAGTGCACGCTGATTGGCCGTCTATGACGGTGGTCAGCGATCCGCAGGCGCTGTTCAACGACCCGTCTATCGACCTGATCGTCATTCCTACCCCCAATGATACTCACTTCCCGCTGGCACAGCAGGCCATGGCCGCCGGCAAGCATGTGGTGGTGGACAAACCGTTTACCGTGACGTTGTCACAGGCACAGGAACTGAAACAACAGGCGGAGCAAAGCGGCAAGTTGTTGTCAGTGTTTCACAACCGCCGATGGGACAGTGATTTCCTGACGCTTAAAGCGCTGCTGAAAGAAGGTGTACTTGGCGACGTGGTTTACTTCGAGTCTCATTTTGATCGCTTCCGGCCGGAGGTTCGCCAGCGCTGGCGTGAGTCAGGCGGTGCCGGCAGCGGCATCTGGTATGACTTAGGGCCGCATTTGATCGACCAGGCACTGCAATTGTTCGGCAAGCCGGACACCTTGTTTGTCGACCTGGGGGAACTGCGTCCAGGCGCGCAATCGGTGGATTATTTCCACGCGGTGCTTAATTACGGGAAACGTCGCGTGGTCTTGCATGGCACGGTGCTGGCGGCAGCGGAAACTGCACGCTATATCGTGCACGGTACTCAAGGCAGCTTTATCAAATTTGGGCTGGATCCGCAGGAAGACCGTTTGAAGGCAGGCGAGCGTCTGCCGCAGGCTGACTGGGGTTACGATATGCGTGACGGCGTCGTGACATTGTCACGCGATGGGGTGTTGGCGGAAAAACCCTTGCTGAGCCTCCCTGGTAACTACCCGGCGTATTACGCGGCAATCCGCGATGCGATTAACGGTGAGGGTGACAACCCGGTACCGGCTGCCGATGCCATCAAAGTGATGGAAATGATTGAGTTGGGCATTGAGTCGGCGAAACAACAAAAAGCGCTGCCGGTAGCCTAACTGTCGCGTTTCATTCTCCGGGTTCGGCGTGCTGAACCCGCTTTACTCTTCGAGGGATCCCGATCCATGTCCTGGTTGCAGCGTCTGCGTATTGATAAATTTTTGCTGGTATTGATTCTGGTCGTGATTATCGCTTCGGTTTTCCCCTGTGAAGGCGTATGGAAAACCTTCTTTGATCACCTGACCACTGCGGCTATCGCGTTGTTGTTCTTCATGCATGGCGCCAAGTTATCACGTGAGGCGATCATCGCCGGGATGAGCCACTGGAAGCTGCATTTGATGGTGTTTCTCAGCACCTTTGCGCTGTTCCCATTGCTGGGTGTGGCGATGAACCTGATGGTGCCAGGCTTGATGACACCCACGGTGTATTTGGGCTTCCTTTACTTGTGTGCGCTGCCGGCGACGGTCCAGTCGGCGATTGCTTTTACCTCGGCAGCGGGTGGAAACGTGGCTGCGGCAGTATGCAGCGCTTCGGCATCCAGTATTCTTGGCGTTTTTCTCTCGCCGTTGCTGGTGGGGGCGTTGATGCATACGCAAGGGGGGGATACTGACGTGTTGCACGCCATTGGTTCCATCATTTTGCAATTGATGGTGCCGTTTGTGGTGGGGCATCTGGCAAGACCGTTGATCGGCAAATGGGTCGATCGTCACCGTAAACTCATCAATCTCACTGACCGTTCATCGATTCTGTTGGTGGTATATACCGCCTTTAGCGCAGCGGTGGTGGAAGGCATTTGGCACAAGATCGACGGCTGGTCACTGTTGACCATCTTGGTGATGTCATTGGTGCTGCTGACGGTGGTGTTGGTTATCAATACCTATGCTGCGCGCTGGTTAGGCTTCAGTACGGCTGACGAGATCACTATTGTGTTCTGCGGTTCGAAAAAGAGCCTGGCAAACGGCATCCCGATGGCCAACGTGTTGTTCCCGGCGGCGGCAGTGGGGGCAATGGTGTTGCCGCTGATGATTTTCCATCAGGTGCAATTGATGGTGTGCGCCGTGTTAGCGCAGCGCTATGCGCGCAAAACCGCCAAGCAGCGGGCGGACGTGCTGACGGCGAAATAAAAAATGAGGACGTGGGTAAAATGCTCCGTTGTTTCATTGAAGTGGCGCTGCATGCTGGGCCCATTTGTATAATCAATGGGTTAAATCGGGTCGAACATGTTCGACCCCTACCGGTTTAGCCCTTAAGCGGGTTTATCAGCAGCCACAATGGGCGCGAAATAGCGCCCATCGCTCAATTCAATTAGCCCGAACTTTATCGCGCAGCGCTTGTTTTTCCTGCTCGCTGAGGAACGCCATTTTCAGGCCGTTTTCCTGAGCGGTACGGATTTCAGCCGGGGTCAGGCCCGCTTGTGGCGCCGCCACAAGGTACTCGTGTTCAATTTCGATGCCCTGAACCGCCGGATCGTCGGTATTGATCGACGCCATGACGCCGTGACGCAAGAATTTGGCCAGCGGATGTTGCGCCAGAGAATGCACGGTGCTGGTCTGAATGTTGGACGTCAGGCAGGATTCGATCCCAATGCCGTGTTCCGCCAGAAAGTCCATCAACGCCGGATCTTCAATCGCTTTTACCCCGTGGCCGATACGCTCGGCACCCAGCTCACGGATCGCCTGCCAGATGCTTTCCGGGCCGGCGGCTTCGCCTGCGTGCACGGTGATGCGTAGACCCGCATCACGGGCGCGGTTGAAGTGATTGAGGAACAGACTGCCAGGGAAACCCAGCTCGTCACCGGCCAGATCCAGCGCTGTGATGCCGTCGCGATGTGCCAATAAACCGTCCAACTCTTGCAAGCAGGCGGCTTCGCCAAAGGTGCGGCTCATGATGCCGATCAGACGCACATCAATGCCAAAATCTCGTGTTCCTGAACGAATGCCATCAATGACGGCCTCGACTACGCCAGCCACGGGCAACTGGTGCTTCATCGCCATGTAATACGGCGAAAAGCGCAGCTCGGCATAGTGCAGGCCGGCATTTGCTGCATCTTCAACGTTTTCGTAAGCGACGCGACGACAGGCGTCTACATCGCCCAAGACCGCTACGCCCCAGTCCAGCTTTTGCAAAAAGCTGATCAGATCCGGTTCTGCATGGGTGATTTGCACGTGTGGGCGCAGTGCGTCAAGTTCGTTGGCGGGCAGAGCAAGGTTAAATTGACGCCCCAGGTCGAGAATGGTTTGCGCGCGGATGTTACCGTCAAGGTGACGGTGGATGTCGGTCAGCGGTAAGCGGGAGTCAATCATGATGTGCACTCGTTATTTTGTTGTAGGTAAAGTGCAGATCAGTATAAAAACAAATTGATGAAAATTTCCATATCGTTGCATAAAAAAGTGACGGCAATCACATTAATGAGAGTGATTGCCATTTTTCTGCGCTGAGGTTGAAGAAAAAGCCCCCGCGTTGATAGAGGTAACAGATTTCAGCCCACCTTCAATGCTGAGAGGCGTTCATCATGATGCTCGCCGATGCCATGCTGTGCCAACCAATGCTTAACCCGACTGATATCCAACGGCTGCGCCTGATCAATACGGAGCACCGGTCCCAGGGCCAACGGCATGGCGCGATCGGCCAGCGCACGCAGTTCGGGCAGGTATTCCACTCCGGGGTGGCCTTTAGGGCGCTGCCCGGCACGTGCTGCATAGCGTTCGGCTGCCAATTCACCGGATATTTGGTTCCACACCTCCAATACCTGGGCCACGCCCGCCTCGCGCAGGTACTGGTTCAGCTGTTCTCTGGGCTGAAAGCCGAACCAGGCATCAATAACATAGATGCAGCGCAGTGGCGCCTGCGCCACCATCGACCAGATGGCCTGATAAGCGGCGTAACCCAGTTGCCGGTTAAGCTCGCGGTCAACGTCACCCAACCGTGCCATAAAAGGCTCTTTGATACCGTCGAGGGAGAGATAAGGCAAAGTAAAATGCTGTGCCAACGCGTGGGCAAGGGTGCTTTTCCCGGAAGCCGGAACCCCATTGACCAAAATAACGGTTTTGCCGCCGGTCACTGTTGTCGAAGTCATAATATCTCCACCACGTCTTGCCAAAGTTTTGCGGCGCGTAGCTGGTCGAGACGCTGCTTGTTATCCAGCAAGTCCACGATTGCGCGCAGGCCTTCTTCGATATGGCTGTTACTGTCGGTCGCGCCGAACAAGATGACAATGTCGGCCTCCTCGCTGTCCTGGAAGGTGATAGGTTGCTCGAGCAACACCATGCTGAAACAATTCTTTATCACGCCGCACTCTGGCCGCGCATGAGGAATGGCAATGCCTTCGTCGAACACGTAATACGCACCATGGGCCAGCGTATTACTGATCACCGCCTGATAATAGGATGCGTGGATATAGCCGTTATCGATCAAGGGGCGTGCCGCCAACGCTATGACCTTTTTCCAGTCGGTTTCCTGCACACCGACCTGTATCGCACCGGCCTCTATCAACAGTTGTTTAATCGTCATCATGTTCCCTCAGAGAGACTTCCTGATAATATTGCGCAGCTCATCCATTTTAATAAAAACAGCATCGATATGTTGGCGATGGTTTTTATTTTTGGCATAAATCTTTAGCGCGCGATTATAGGTCAGCATTAACGTCTTATGAATTTCGCTGTCCGCCGGTGTTGTTGCCAGTCGCCGCTCCAATGCGTCAATTTCGGCTGATATTTCATTGGCTTCATGATCTTGTTGATGGGGATTAGGTTCTTTATCCCGCCGGCTTTTCATAAAATTAAACATAACCATCTCCAGAAATTAGGCATAAAGATTCCAGCCCCGACGGGCGCCGGGGCACCAGGGTTGTGGGTTTTATAAAAAAGAAAGCGGGGCAGTGATTATTTAAACAGACCGATCTTTTCCGTTAATACCTGGGTAACGGCATTATTGGCGGGGATCAGGAATTTTCGCACGCTGTCATTGACCTTGCCTTTTTCAAATGTGTGTTTGCATCGATCGACCCATTGCACGTTCATCTCGGTACCCACATTAACTTTCTCTATGCCCCCGGCCACTGCGCGCCGCATATCTTCATCGCTGACGCCGGTGCCGCCGTGCAACACCAGAGGGGTACCGGTGGCCGCGGTGATTTCCGCCAGACGCTGATGCTGAATATGTGCTTTGCCGGTATAGAGCCCGTGAACGGTACCTACCGACACCGCCAGCATATCGACCCCGGTTTCATCAACAAAGCGTTTGGCATCCTCCACCGTGGTAAAACAAATGTCTTCTTCTGCCACGGCTTTGCCGTCTTCAGAGCCGCCTATGGCACCCAACTCGGCCTCCACCGACACGTTGCGCTGACGTGCAATGTCGATCACGCGACGGGTATTGGCGATATTCTCATCCATTTCCAGGTGCGAACCGTCATACATTACCGAACTGAAACCGGCGTCAATCGCCGTCTCGATGGAGGCAATGTCAGAGCAGTGATCCAAATGCAGACAGGTGGGAACATCCTCGCTTTGAGCCAGTGAGCGTACTGAATCAACCAGCAATTTATAGCCTAAATACTCGGCGGTACCGGTCGAAATCTGGATCATCAACGGGCTGTGCATGTTTTTGGCCGCTTTGAAAAAGGCCGGTAACATCTCCAGGCAGTGGAGATTAAATGAACCTATCGCCTTAAAATCACGGGCTTTGGCCACGGACAACAGCTCGTTGAAATTATAGAGTTTCATGGATTTTTTCCTCATGGTGCTTGGTTGATTTACCGTTAACAAACCACGCAATCAGCGTGACGAAGACGATGAACAGGGCGATGAACAACCAATTGCCCTGGAAAGCATGTCCCATCACCAGCCCACTGCTGATGACGTCGGAGTCGCTGAAGGTCACGCCGACAAAGCCATAACTTTCCAGCATCGGTACCAGAATGGCCGGCAGGAAGGTGATAAACAGACCGTGAACCACGCCACCAATCATGGCGCCACGACGCCCCCCCAGCGCATTGCCGAAGATGCCTGCGGTGCCGCCGGCGAAGAAGTTGGTCAGCAGGCCTGGGAGGATCATCGCCAGGCCGAACATCGGGAAAACGATCATGCCGATGATTGAGCCAAGGGTGGTGGCCAGAAAGCCGACGATCACCGCATTGGGTGCGTAGGGGAACAACACCGGGCAGTCCAGCGCCGGTTTGGCATCCGGCACAACCCGTAGGGCGATGCCCCGGAAGGCGGGTACCAGCTCATTGAGCAGCAGGCGTACGCCGCTGTAGAGGATAAATACGCCGGCGACAAACTGGATGGCCTGCATAAAGGAATACATCAAGTAGTTCATGCCGCCGGCATACTGAGCGATATACTGCGGACCGGCAGCCAGCGCCGGGATCAGATACATCGGGATCATCACCACTGCCATCGACAGGTAGGTGTCCTGCAGGAATTTGAAGTTATCGGGCAGCTCCAAGTCCTCGGTTGAGCGGGAGCCCTTACCGACCACCTTGGCGACGGCGGCCTGTACCAGGTAGCCGATGGTGCAAAAATGCCCCAACGCCACGTCGTCTGAACCGGTGATTTTGCGTACCACCGGCTGGGCCAGCGCAGGCATCAACACGGCCATCACGCCACCAAATATGCCGCCGGTCAAAACCAGCGGCAAGCCGGTGAGCCCGGCCTTGTAGCCGATTACCGCACCAATGGTGGCCATCCACAGCAATGCTTGTCCGGTCAGAAAGATGTATTTGAACGGGGTAATGCGCGCAATGATGATATTCACCGCGAAAATCACCATCAGGGTTAACGCGACCTCTGAGCCCAACTCGCGGTTGGCCAGGCCGGCGATGGCGGCGACGTCGGTGATATAGCCGGTCATGCCGAAACCCTGAGTGAAGATGCTGTTCAAATAGGTCAGAGCGCCGACAATAATGTTGATGCCTGCCATCATGATCAGGAAGCCCAGCAGGGTTTTGAAGGTGCCTTCGGCCACTTTGCCGACGGACTTCTTCTGCAGCAATAGCCCCAGCATGGCGATAAAGGCCACCAAGATAGACGCCTGGCCCAATAAGTCTTTGACGATAAAGTCAATCAGGCTATTCATGGTGGGCTTCCTTCATGTCGCGTTCTTTCAGGAAGGCCACAATCTTTTGCTCAATTTCTGCCTTATCGGTGAGCCGGTGCAGAATAATAACGCGTTTCTTTTCTTCTTCGCTGGCATCGGCATTTAAAATATCGGCGAAGGTTTTTTGGGTAAGAATAATATCTGATTTAAAGGCACTGGCCTCGGAGATAGTGGTGTGATCAATATCCGCCTCAATCTCTAATTTTTTCAGCACCGCTCTTGCGCTCATTTCGATGGCAAAGCTGGAGCCGAGGCCACAGCCACATACGCACAGTATTTTAAGCATGGGTATCTCCTCAGATTATATTTAATTGCCTGGCGAGTTTGTAATGGTGTCCTTCTGTATCAACCAAACGTTTTTGCATACTGATTAGATCAATGGGAATGGGTTGATTGCTGGCATTAATAATGATTGCCTTGTTCTTCATGCCTGAATTAATGCACCTGACCACTTCACTGGCCATAATAGTGCCCTGGTAAATTTCTTCACCGGTCGGGTCTCCATTGCGCAGACCGTAGCCCATAATAGTTTTACGAATGCGCACACCAATCTTGGGTTCCAGCTGCTTAATCATGGTATCGATGGCGCCTTGAAAACCGGGTGAGTATTCTTTGGTATAACCCTCGGAACACAAAATAATGACGCTGTTTTGTTGTTCCAACCGCTGAGTTATTTTTTCTGCCAGCTGATTTAAGGCATATTGGCATTCCGGGATAAGGGCAAAGTCCGCATTGGACTTGATCGCCGATTGCAGTGTCAATTCCCCGCAATAACCGCCCAGCAGCTCTATCATAAACACCCGCCCAGGCAGGGCACGCCCGGTGTTCCTCAGTTTGGCGACTTCTTTTATCACCTGTTCGCAGGCAGTAGAAAAACCAATGCTGTAATGACTGCCGAAAACGTCATTGTCGATAGTCATCCCTACGCCGAAACAGTTAACGCCAAACTCGCTGAGTGTATTCAAAAACTGCAGCGATCCATCGCCACCGGCCATAATAAGCACGTCTATGTGCAAAGCCTTAAGCTGCTTATGAATGGTTTCATATTCGTCAGCAGCCAATTTCTTGGCCGTACGGCCGGAAGACATTATTGGCATCGATGAAATCGAGAAGTCAACCAAGTCACGCTGGGCAATAGGATGATGCTGGTTGGCCAATAATCCGGGTATGCCGCCGTCAAACAGAATAATATCGGCCTGCGCTAGCCTTGCGACCTGAAAAATAAAACTATTGATACCTGTCACATCGCCGCCGCTTATTACTACACCAATTTTCATATATCCGTCCCCAGCCTGTTCTGTGGAACTCATTGTCATTTTTGGCATCGGTAAAATTTGCAATGGATATCACAAAACAATCACAAATATTTTTGTCATTAGGCTTGACAGGTAGAGTGAGGGGGATGGTTTTGAGAGGGAGGTCTCATTTGTATTTGGCGCTTTTAGCGAGTGCGTGATTACTATTAATTAAGAATCAATGCGTTATGTTTGTTTTTCTCTAAAGCGGTTTATTTCATCATCAACGACGATGCAGCAAAAAATAAGTTTAATGAAATGTGATAACTCTCGCATTTTTATCCGACGTGCAGAGAATAACGCGAATAAATACGTGGCGAGCCTGAATAACCACGTATTTATTAAGTCCTTTAAGGGTGACGTTTATTCATGCTCTTATCACCGTCAATCCGGCCTGTTCCAACGGACCTGTCAGTGCAGTGTCGGTTGAACGTTCGACGATAACGCTTTGCGCCAGCGTGATATCGCCAATGGCATATTGTGAGGCGGCATTGAGTTTAGCCGCAGAAGCCAACACGACGGTTTCTGCCGCTCGTGCCGCCAACGCGCGTTTTATATAGGCTTCTTCAAGATCGCCGGTGCTCAAGCCCGCGGTGGGGTGTACGCCGGTCACACCCATAAAGTAGATGTCAGCGCGGATATGCGACATCGCCTCCACGGCCGCGGCTCCCACGCTGACGATCGAATGTTTGTACAGCCGCCCGCCGATCAGTATCACCTCAACCTTGGGGTGTTCGACCAGGCCAACGGCCACGCTGGGACTGTGGGTGACAATGGTGGCCTCCAGCGTGGGGGGCAGTTGCTTCACCAATTCGGCGGAGGTGGTGCCGCCATCCAGGATCACGACTTGCCCGGGGGATATCATCGCTGCTGCTGCTTTGGCAATGGCCCGTTTGGCGGCAGACTCCTGCCCATTCCTTTCGGCAAAGGGGGCAATGGCCGGGGAAACGGGCAGTGCGCCGCCATGTACCCGTTGCAGCAAACCTTCGCTGTCCAATTCACGCAGATCGCGTCGTAGCGTGTCTTCAGATAGCCCAAACATCTCGCTGAGCTGTTTGGCCAGCACCTGTCCGTCTTGGGCCAGTTTTTCCAGAATGATTTTTTTACGTTGGCTGGTGAGCATGGTTTTTCCCGTTAAATTTGCACTGCACGAAATATCTTGATCATACACGAAAGTGCACGATAGTATCAATTTCCTTTCCTGGTTGTGGAGTTAACCAACATGACTGCTACCCAAGATCGGGTTCGTATTGTCGAAACCCGAGTGCTGTCCGATGACTGGTATCTGCTGAAAAAAACCACCTTCGATTTTTTACGACGTGATGGCGTATGGCAAAGACAGAGCCGTGAAACCTACGATCGCGGTGACGGTGCGACCATTTTGCTGTTTAACCGGCAAGCGCAAACCGTGGTGTTAACACGCCAGTTCCGTTTTCCGGTGTTCGTCAACGGTCATGATGGGATGTTGATCGAAGCCGCTGCCGGTCTGCTGGACAATGCGTCACCGGAAGAACGCATCCGTGCCGAAGCAGAAGAGGAAACCGGCTATTTCGTGCAACACGTGCAGAAGGTCTTCGAGGCTTATATGAGCCCCGGTTCGGTCACTGAGAAATTACATTTCTTTGTCGGTGAATACCACGCAAACAGCCGGGTCAGTGACGGGGGGGGCGTGGAAGCCGAAGGCGAGGATCTTGAAGTGCTGGAACTGCCGTTAACGGAAGCGTTGCAGGCCATTCGGCAGGGGATAATCGTTGATGCCAAAACCATCATGCTATTGCAGTTCGTTGCTCTACATCACACGTTGGATAATACACGATGAAGTCTCAACTGATTTTGATTGCCGGTCCTTATCGTAGCGGCACGGAGGGCGAACCGCAGCGAATTGCCGCGAATTTGCAGCGGTTGGAACAAGCTGCGCTTGCGGTCTACCGGCGTGGTCACGTGCCAGTGATCGGTGAGTGGTTGGCATTACCCTTGGCCGCAGCGGCCGGTTCCACGCAGCATGGTGACGCTATTTGCGAAGAATATCTGTATCCGGTGGCCCACCGGCTGATTGCCCAGTGCCAGGCCATTTACCGCATCGAAGGTGCCTCAGCGGGTGCGGATAACGACGTGCGCCTGGCAAATGAGCGGGGATTGTCGGTGTATTACCGTTTGGACGATATCCCGCAGTTGGCGCAGTAAGTAGGAGAAAAGGCAGGCTTATACCTGATGCTGGTCACGTAAGGTGATTTTTAGCGAGCTCACCGTTCTTTTCGGTCGATAAACAAACAGCGCACTATGCAGCTCATGCGCCTCGACCGAGTAAGGGACCCAAGGCGGGGTCCCTTGCAACCCGCGCCTTTGCCCACTCAGACGGTTGGCTGCGCCAACGGCTCTCACTTCATCACGCCGCATCACGGCCGGCTACGACAGGCGTCCCTGCCTGTCTCGCCTGAAACCGCCGTCCATGGCGGTTTCGCCTATGCGTTGTTCTTGCGTTCGACGTCTTCAAGGGCGCCCAAGACCCTGCTTATCTCATCATGTTCACGGCCTTGGGTCACTGAGCCTACAGAGGCCGAATAAAAAAATGCCAATCGGACCTTACCGATCGACATTCGGCTTACTACCTGCCTTCCGGTCGGTCAGATCATGCCTCGTCCAACACAAACGTGAGCCCATCGATCAACTTGTCCATTCCGGCCTCGACCTTACTGCGCGGACAGCCAACGTTTAAGCGCAGGAAACCACGGCCTTCCTCACCGTAGGTGAAACCGGGCATGATGGCGACCTTCTCGCGCTCAATCAGTACCTGTTGCAACTGACGATCGTCAATGCCCAATGGCCGCAGATCGATCCAGGCCAGATAGGTTGCCTGTGGCGGTTGCCACCCCAGTGCAGGGAATGCCTGATTCAACCGTTCGGCAACGTAGGTCAGGTTATCCTGCAGGTAATCGCGCAATGCGTCCAACCAGGGTTCACTGTGGCGATAAGCGGCAACATGCGCCGCCACGGCTAACACCGCGGGTGAAGACAATCCATCGCGGGCTTTTAACTGTTGCGTGTAAGCGTCGCGTGCAGCGTCCTCACTGATAAAACCGTAGGCGCCGGTCAATGCCGGTATATTGAAGGTTTTGGAACCCGACGTCAGCAAGGCCCAGGGGGTGGTGGCAACCTGGCTCCATGGCGTATGGCGCTGTTCTCCCCATACCATATCCATATGGATCTCATCGCTGATCACGCGCACACCGTGGCGTTCACACAGCTCGGCCATCTGTTGCAGTTCCTCTACGCGCCACACTTTTCCGGTAGGGTTATGCGGGCTGCACAGCAACAAAACTTTGGTTTGCGGCCGTGCCAACAAGGCTTCCAGGTGTGCCATGTCACACCGCCAATCATTGCCGTCCTTATGCAGGGGACAGGCCAGCAGTTGGCGCTGATTGCCGAGGATCACTTTATAAAAAGCGTCATAAGCGGGGGTATGAGTGACCACGCATTCACCCGGTGCTGACCACTGGCGGATCAATTGCGCCACCATGTAAATCACCGATGGCCCATAGACCGCCATGCGGGTGTCAATGGCGGTATTAAACCGCTGTTGATACCAGTGGCGTACTGCACCAAGGAAATCCTCATGCTGCCAGCGGCTGTAGCCAAGTACGCCATGCTGCAGGCGCTGTTGCAGCGCCTCGATAATGCAGGGGGCGGTGGCAAAATCCATATCGGAGATGGTGAACGGCAGGAGATCATCGCGGCCAAAACGGTCGGCGATGTAATCCCATTGCGTGCACCATGTGCCGTGCCGGTCAACCGGGGTAGAAAAATCAAACATGTGATGCTCCCTGCAAGGGTGCAGCAGGTTGTGCTGCAGCTATCAGTGAGTCTAATTCATCTTTCACTGATTGCACCTGTGGCCCGATCACCACCTGCAGATTGTGCTCGTTAAGGTGCACCACACCAATGGCGCGATTGGCTTTTAACGCGGCGTCATCCACTTTGCTCATGTCGTCAACCGACAGGCGCAAACGGGTGATGCAGTTATCCAGTGAAATAATATTCTCACTGCCACCCAGCGCTGCCAGGATAGCCGGCACGTTATAGCCTGATTTGCCGACCGCGCCGACAGGTGCGCTCTGGCTGCCGGCAGACTCGCTCTCACGGCCCGGCGTCTTGATGTTAAAGCGCTGGATGGAGAAGCGGAAAATGGCGTAATAGGCGGCGAACCAAATGGCGGCGACGATCGGCACCAGATACCACTTGGTGGCGGTGCCGTGCAGGATGCCGAAGACGACAAAGTCGATAATATTGCCGTCAGTATTGCCGATGGTTACCCCCAGCAGTGCCATTACGGTAAAGCCCAGCCCGGTGAGAATGGCGTGGATGAGATACAGGAAAGGCGCGACAAACAGGAACAAGAACTCGATCGGTTCAGTCGTACCGCCGACCACGCAGGCCACCACACCAGAAATCAGCAGCCCTTTAATTTTATGGCGGTTTTCAGGTTTGGCACAGTGGTACATCGCCAGTGCCGCGCCTGGTAGCCCGCCGAGGAAGGCCGGCATTTTGCCTTGTGACAGGAAGCGCGTCGCGCTTTCGGCAAAGCCGGTCGTGGTTGGGCAGGACAGCTGTGCCTGGAAGATCGTCAGTGCGCCGCTAACGGTATGACCGCAGACATCCAGCGTGCCGCCTGCTTCGGTAAAGCGGATCAGCGCCACCAGAATATGATGCAGCCCAAATGGCAACAGCAGCCGCTCGCCAGTGCCGAAGATCATCGGTCCAAAAGCGCCGGCCCCGTTAATCACCCAGCCCAGGCCGTTGATACCCGCAGCAAACCACGGCCAGATCAACGGAATAATCAGCCCACACAGGCCCAGCACAACGGTCGTGACGATCGGCACAAAGCGAGTGCCTCCGAAGAACGCCAGCGCATCCGGCAAGCGAATGGTATTGAAGCGCTCATGCAACAGATAAACGATAATCCCGACGATCACTGCGCCCAGGATCCCGGTATCGATCGACTGAATGCCGAGGATGTTCTGGATATTGTTGGCTTTCAACACTAACGGATCGGTCGTAGGCAAAATGCCGGTCGTGGTCAGGTAGAAGTTGGTAGCCAGGTTCAATACGGCGAACCCGACAAAACCGGAGAAGGCGGCGACGCCCTTGTTTTCACGCGCCATGCCCAATGGAATAGCAATGGCGAACATCACGGGCAGGAAGCTGAAGGCAAAAGA